>JAOAHO010000056.1 GCA_026415195.1 Bacteroidia bacterium
GTGTAGGCCCGGCATTGGCTATAGGGGTTGGGGCCACCGTTATAGTTCGTGTTTGAGCCGCGCCGCATTGTGGTGAAACACCAACTGTGTAAGTAACGGTATAATTACCAGGAGTCAACAGGTTTGGACAAAAAGAATTAGAAGTAACACCAGTTCCAACAAAAGTACCACCAGGGCTACCTGTTACATATGGCGGTAAATTTAAACATGGATTAGTGGTACATTGAGGTGAAGGTTGACTCCAGGATGGGTTAAAAGGATTAGTAATCATTATGGTTGTGGTTGCAGTAGCAGTGCAAGAGGTAGGAGAACCCTGACTGTTAAAATGATACGTTATTGTATAAACTCCTGCCGTCATTTGATAGGTGTCTAAAAACAAATCGCCGTTCCCGAACGAGACAGAAGCAGATGGCGGAACGGCAGGGGATACAGTGTAAGAAGCAATACCCACCGGCGAGTTGGCGGGTATGGTAATAGTTTGGCAATTATTTGCTGGAGAATTGAACCAGGTTCCCGTGGTGAAGTTACTGGAAGGACCTGAATAACAACTTTTTATAGTGTAATTGAAAGAAGCAGCAGTACTGATATTACAAAGACGATAAACAGTTTGTAATGTTGGCGTGACAAAAAACAAACTCAAGGAATACATCGAACTACTTGGAACAAAAGAAGGACAGGGAACCGGTACGGAAGGGCATATAGATAATGCATTTACCGCGCTCGTGCCTTGATGAATAGTAAGGGAGTTGTTAGTTTGAGAATTTGGATTTGTTGGACCGGCAATTAACATAATACAAGGAGTTGTTCCATTATTTCCAGATGACCATTGGACCGGAGAAACATTTATAAGATTCGTATAGGTACAGGGTATCGTGGGGCTAATCATACCCCAAGTATTAGCATCATATACACCGAGCGAAAGGGTTGGAGGTGTCATGCAATTCATTTGTGCTTTAACTGAATTAGAATTCAGCAAAGCAAATAATGAGGATATCAATAATAATAGTTTGTATTTAGTTTTCATAAACATCTCCATTTTGGTTTAATTTTTTATTTCTCATTTCAGGTTTGATTCTGTCAGGATTTTTTGAAAACCAAACATTGATTTCATTCACATAATCATCTTTGGATTTTTCCGGAGATGATTTTGGAAAATCCTGCGGGATGTTAGAATAGTAAAAAAACGCACTAATGCTTTGTTCTAGACCATGATATTCAGAAACCTTGTAATCTTGTTTCGCATAATGATTACCTTTGCCGTAAGTCATGTATCTGATAAGATCCGGATGGTTTTTGATGTCTCTTGTTTTGTTTTCCTGGGAAAAAAAACAGAAAAACCCCAAAAAAAGGATTAATGAGTATATTTTTTTTCTCATAATGACACCAAAATTAATAATTTAATTAATTAAAATAATTTTTTTAACAAAAAAATATAACTGATTGATTTTCAATAAAATATTTTTTCAATAATTAGATAACTTTTTCTTTATTTGTATGAGTTTTTTAGATCTGAAAGGTTGATGATTAAAAATTTTAAAAATATACTTTTTATTGTGAATCCCATTTCGGGTAAAGGAAATGCGGTGAAAATCATGAAATCCATTCAGTGGAATGATTTTCATACACATTTTGTTATTACCGAAAAAAACACAAGCGTTGAAGACATAAAACGCAATGTTTTTTCTGCAAAAGCCCAGATGGTTGTAGCCATTGGAGGAGACGGGACTGTTAATATGGTGGCCACGGCTTTGAAAAATTCAGATATCCCAATGGGGATTATTCCCTGCGGTTCCGGGAATGGCCTGGCCAGAAGTTTGGGATATTCCATGCTGCCCCAAAAAGCTTTAAAACAAATTTTGAATTCCCCAATAAAAAAAATTGATGCAGGAAGGGTGAATGGTTTTTACTTCTATTGTACTTCAGGATTCGGGTTCGATGCCTCGGTAGCTCATGCATTTGCCAAACTGAATAAAAGAGGTTTAATGAATTATGTACGATTGGTTATACAACAAATTTTTTCTTTTAATCATTTTTATGTCCACTCGGATGCAGTAGCTGTAACAAAAAAATATTTCATGTTTACAATCGGGAATGCCCCTCAATTCGGAAATGATTTTTATATTGTTCCGCAGTCGGTACTCAATGACGGCAAAATCGATATTTGTGCATTAAGCAGTTTTTCTGCATTTCAGATACCCTCTTTATTGCTGAAAATTTTTATGAAAAAAGTTTATGAACATAGTGCTTGTCAGTATTTTAAAACAGAATCTTTTAATCTAGAAGCAGACAGGGAATTGCCGCTGCATACCGACGGCGAACCTGCCGGATTTCATAAGCAATTCCATTTTTCTGTTGAACCTCAGTGTGTTAGTGTTATTGTGCCCGATGGAAAATATTTTTTGAGTTAAATTTTACCGCTTTTTATGATTATCTGAATGATATGCGTGGTGGGGGGGCGCATATCTCCGGGCCTGGCCTGGAATTCCACATTAAAAATATTGTTAACGATGTATGACAATTTAATGTTCGGACTAATTTTGATTGAAATACGAGCATCGTGAATCCAGATATTTCTGCTGAATTTGTTGTAGTTTTTTCCAAAACCACGGAGAATGGTTGGGGCTTCTTCCAATTCGAAGCCGTTGCCTAATTCATAAAACAAAGGCATGATAAACCTTCTGTCAATATTTTCCATGCGGCTTTGGAAGCGGCTGCTAATGCCCACCGATATGAACTTGTAATCGGCCTGCAAGTCATTTTTAAACATATGCCTGTTTCGGTACTTTAATACATTTAATCCGGGCAAGCCCAAGGTGTCTTTTTGTGGATTATAATCCGGTTTAATAGGGTTGATATAGGTGTAACCTCCAAACCACATCCACTCCACCGACCCAGTTTTCCCGTAAGCATTTATGCTGGCTTCAAATCCCTTGATGTCGGCTTTTCCAAGGTTTTGTGACTGAAAGCCGTAATATTTTAATTTTTCAATGAAAGATAAATTGGGATCATCGTTATAATAGTCAAAAACAAATTCCACCATGTTGTCATATTTCGTCCAAAATGCACAAACATCAACATAGCCTTTTAAATCCAGAATTTTAAATCCCTGCTTTAAACCGATTTCCCAGTTTTCACCGATTTCCGGCTGCAGGGAAGGATTGGGGAATATGCGCAATAAACTTACGTTCGTGCTGACATATTTTTCGGCCACACTGGGAAAGCGATACCCTTCGCCATAGGATGCTCTCAGGAAAGTTTGTTCCATTAATTGATAGTTTATGCCGGTACGGAAAACCGGATATACGGGGATTTTTATACTTTTTCTTCTTTTAAGTAAATAACCGCTTGTTACAGATGTATCGAGTTTATAATACTCAAAGCGGTTTCCAAAAGAAAAAGTTAATTTCTTGAAAATTTTTACATCGCCCTGGTAATAAACGGCATGATTCACGCCTTTGTGAGAACCATAAAGAGAATCAGAAATCACCGAATTACGTGAAAACATATATCCGGCCGTGAACGTAAACTTTTCCGATTTTCTGAATTGATATTGCCAGTCGGAGAAATATAAGTGCGCCAAACTTTCCTGGTTTTTATCGTTGATGTTGTTAGTGCGGAAATACCTTGAACGGACACTGAATTTGTGATTTCCAAGATAGTAATAAATTACGGGGTCGATATTATATCGGTAATTGTTATACCGTTGGACGTCATACCCAATGGGGATATATGCTGAGTCGTAATTTTGCCATATAAAGAACAATCCGCCACGGGTGTTCATGGCATTGCTGTTCAATCCCACCTGTAAGCCGTTTTTGAATCGATATAACAAATTCAGGTTGGCCCTGCCCCTTTTTTCATTTTCCAAATAGCGAAATCCATCATCACCAAACACATGCCCGCCAACAACCACATCCAGATTGCCGATTTTTTCCAGGTGCGTAACGGTAATACCGCGTTGTTGTTGTTGCATGCCTTTCCACCACTTATATGTAAACGACGGAGCATCATAATATCCCCAGAATGATTGTATCATGGTGCCCGGCTGGTCTTTTGGATAATTTGTGCGAAAATGAATTACCCCATTTAATGCGCCTGAGCCATAAAGCGTTGAAGAGGCACCTTTAATGACCTCCACCTGGCTGATGTTTTCCAGCGGAATATAATTCCATTTGATGTCACCGGCATCGGCGCTCAGTAAAGGCATTTCATCCACCAGCATCATGACGCGGCTTCCGGCGCCATAGCTGAAACCGCTTCCCCCACGGATACTAATTTGGCTGNCATAGACCACCACGCCCGGAACCTGGTTCATGATCTGATCCAACTGGGTAGTGTTTTTATTTTGAACCAGTGCGGGCTTCACCACATCCATGCTGACGGTGAGTTCACTGAGTTTTTGTTCGTAACGCCCTGCACTCACCACCACTTCATCCAGTGCGCCTTCCGGTTCAAGCATGCAAATAATCGGGCAAGTATCATTTTTGGCTTGAAGTTGGTTGGCAGGAAAAATAAAATTTTTGTAGGAAGGATATCGAATTATAAGTGATGAAGGAATTCCATTGGCTGTAAAAGAGAAAGCGCCGTTCAGATCGGTAACAGCTTTTTGAACTTCACCGTCGAGAACGGCAGCTCCGGGAATGGCCTCCTTGGTGTCTTTGGCCGTTACGGTGCCGGTGATGGTAATAATTTGGGAAGAAGAAATTTTGCTATAAAACATGGCAATCAATAATCCAAAAACCAATTTAATTTTGTGCATACATAAAATTAACCTGCAATTAACAAATATTTCATGGAAATAACAAGTGAAATTTTCCATGCTTTGGCTTTGCGATCCTGTCCGGGAATAGGGGATGTAACGGCAAAAGAGATAATTAAGATTATAGGTTCGCCTAAACAACTTTTCAGTTCGAATAAAGAAGATTTGAGGGATTTATTAGGGAGTAGGGAATGGGCTGAAAAAATTTTTAAACAAAAAGATGAAGTATTCAAAAAGGCGGAAAAAATCATGGAGGATTGCCAAAAAAATAACATCAGCATAAAATTTTATTTCGATGAGGATTTTCCAAAGCGTCTTTATTATTTGAATGATGCCCCTTTTCTGATTTATTTTAAAGGGGAAAAATGTTGGGATAATGAATATTCTTTAGGCATAGTGGGCACAAGGAGGCCTGATGGTTATGGTGTTAAAATTACCGGAGCGTTTGTTGATTCATTGAGGGAATATAATCCACTGATTGTTAGTGGCATGGCTTTGGGGATAGATGGCTATGCGCATTATCATGCAATAAAAAATCATTTAAAAACTATCGGTGTAATGGGCCATGGATTGGATATGGTTTATCCTTCAAATCATAAAAAACTGGCCCGGGAAATTCTGGATGCCGGGGGAATGCTGATGAGCGAATTTCCACCGGGAACCTTGCCGGAACCGCAGCACTTCCCGCGTAGAAACCGTATTGTGGCAGGCATTTCCGATGCCCTCCTGGTGGTGCAAAGCAGGATGAAGGGTGGAAGCATGATAACGGCAACCATTGCCCATTCTTATAATAAAGACGTGTTTGCCGTTCCCGGACCGGTAGATGAGCCACTTAGTGAAGGCCCTAACGGACTGATTAAAATGAACAAGGCATGCCTTGTGGAAAACGGTAAAGATATAGCCTTTTTTATGAATTGGAAATGTAAAAATAACTGTAAAAAAACAGAAATTTGTAAGGAAACGGAAACACAAACGTCTTTGCCTTTAAGCGAAGAAGATGAGATTTTCATCAAGCTTCGGTTTAAAAAAAGGAAATGGCTACTTGATGAAATTATGCAGGAGTTAAATATGCCCTATAGCAAGGTGGCACAAAATATTACCCGGCTTGAGCTGAATGGCCAGTTGATAAGGCACCCCGGAAGTGTTTTGGAATTTCTTTAAGAAAAAAGTGGCATGAGCGAAATTCAGTTAAATCCTTTAAAATGGACCGATAAATATGCTGATGACATGTACCGCTATGCTTTTTTCTGCTTGAACGGAGATGCGGATGCTGCTTGCGATTTGGTTCAGGACACTTTCCTTTCCGCTCTGGAAAAAAAAGAAACTTTCAAAGGAATAGCTTCTGAAAAAACCTGGCTGTTTGCCATTTTAAAAAATAAAATATCCGACCATTACCGGAAGAAAAAAATACGCAAAGAAACATCGCTTGATGATATCAGTGAAGAAGGGACAAGCGTACATTATTTTTATAACCCCCAAAAAAACGGTCGGTGGCATAAGGATCATGAACCCAAGGAATGGAACAGCTCGGAAATCAGATTACTGGAAAAAGAAAAATATTCCATATTACACCGATGCCTGGAACTGTTGCCTGTCAAATGGAAAAGCATATTAGCCGAAACTTACCTAGAATGCAAAAAGGGGCCCGAAATTTGTAAGGAACATGATATCAGTCCGTCCAATTATTGGGTTATCCTTCACCGATGTAAAGTACAACTCAGGGAATGCATTGAAAAAAAATTAAAATGAAACCCCGCGAAGAGTATAAATATAAATGGTATTTATTCGGATGTAAGGATGCCGGTTATTTGCATGAAAAAAAACAAGACAAAGGCCTGAACTTCGGTGAAAAATTACTTTATTATTTCCACATGGCTTCCTGCCATCTGTGCAGGAAATACGTAAAGCATTTGGAGTTGATAAAAAAAAACATTCTTGATTATGCTCTAGATATTAAACTTGATTTTAACAAGAAGGAAAAAATTCAAAAAACTATTCAAAATAATTTAAAATAAAAATCCTACAAAATACGAATTTCTTCGTATTGGTATTGAATTTCGTGAGTTTAGTTTTGAACTAAATTTTTTATTATGAAAAATACAACGCTTTTTCACGTAACCATTTTCGTTTTGGGATGTTTGACGATGTTTGTTTTTTCCCAAAACAACACCGGTAAAATAGTAGTTCATAAAGAAGACACAACGCTGCACGTCGAAAAAAAATTCGATGATGCAAGAAGAAACATTTATGCAGTCGGCGCTTCTTTAGGTGTGGACGGAAGCATGAATGCTGCTGCTATCTTGGCCGACTTCAGCGGGTATTTTACAATTAAGTATTTATTGTTGCGGGCGAACTATTCCATGGACCTAACAAAATCTAACCTTATCAGCGGTCCTAATCCCTTAATTAAAAAAGGACAACCTTATTCTAATTTTCAAATCAGCGGATTCTTTAATTTTTATGATAAAGTAAAAATTTATAAATCCAAGGCGCTTGTTGGCGTTGAATTTGCAGGAAGCACAATAGAATTTGGTACAAGATATTCAAGATATAAAAATTACTTTATTGACCAACCTACAGAAAGCAGAGTTACTTTTGGTATCGGAGGTTCCATTATAATGAGCAGGCACAATCTTCAATTTATTTCCGACTCCACAAAAAAACCGGATTTTATCACTTTTGCCAACAATGCTCCTGCCCCTCAATATTTAATTATGCCATATAATTTATTTACTATTGGAATTGGTATAAATTATTCCCTATTTACTTATCACTACTATAAATACAAGTACAAGGATCTAAGACCGGAAAAATTTAAATCTAAAGCTACTGCCATCCAGCAAATTGAATTCCTGTTTTCACCGAGCATAACCCATGACAAAATGATTCTTACTCAAACCGGAAATGTTGAAAGTATGATGGAAGTGGAAAAAGTTAAAAAATTTCCAATTGGGTTCAGAATTTTAAGACATGGCATTAATCAAAAAAAACCGGGCATGTATTACACTGCTGAGCTTGGAATGCGTCCGGGCATATATGAAAAAATGTTTCCGAATTCCATTTATGCCAGATTGGCTATAGGTTTAACTATTTAAAATAAAAATTTAACATTTCTTGCGTAAGGATTCCCGTAATTGTTCGTATATTAGATTACCAAAACAAACAATCTATGGAAAACAAAAAGAACATCGTCACGTCGGCTATCATTGCCGGGATGTTGGGAGCAGGTATTGCCAAAGCAACTACCTTAGGCGACATCAGTGCGTTAAGTTCATCCGATGAACTACGAAACGCTCTGGTAAAAACCGTTGAGGCCACCTGTGGCGAGAAAAAAGCCAAAGATGCCAAATGCGGAGAAAAGAAAGCCAAGGACGCTAAGTGCGGTGAAGGCAAATGCGGCGAGAAAAAAGCCAAAGATGCCAAATGCGGAGAAAAGAAAGCCAAGGACGCTAAGTGCGGCGAAGGCAAATGCGGCGAGAAAAAAGCCAAAGATGCCAAATGCGGCGAGAAAAAACCCAATTGATTCTTTCAAATTAACAAGTCCCTGCTTGAAAAAGCAGGGATTTTTTTTTATCGGATATTTTATGGTAGGCCTTGGTTTCAGGAAAGATTTTGCGGAAGAATTTTTGGAGAAAAATTTTCCGACTCCGGATTTTATAGAACTGGCTCCTGAAAACTGGATTGGCATGGGGGGCTACTGGAAAAAGATTCTCGACCGTGCCGCCGATCGTTTCAAAATTTTTACTCACGGGCTCTCTTTGTCCATTGGAAGCCCTGATCCGTTGGATATTCCTTATATCCGAAAAATCAAAAAGTTTTTGGATGACTATCAAATAACCCTCTATTCCGAGCACCTTAGTTACTCCCAATGTGATAATGCTCACCTTTATGACCTGTTGCCCATCCCTTTCACCGAAGATGCCGTCAGGCATATTGTGCCGCGCATCAAAACAGTCCAGGACATATTGGAACGCCCCTTGATTCTTGAAAACGTTTCCTATTATACGCCGGTAGCGGCTGAAATACCCGAGCATGAATTCATTACTGCCATTATTCGTGAAAGCGGCTGCTGTATGCTTCTGGATGTGAATAATGTTTTTGTGAATGCTTTTAATCATGGATATGATGCACATGAATTTATTTTAAAACTCCCGCTCGATAAAGTAGCATATATCCATATTGCCGGGCACGAAAAAGTATCGGATGATTTAATCATTGATACTCATGGACAGGATGTTATCCCGCCCGTTTATGAATTGCTTGACTATACACTTAAATTCATAAAACCCGTTCCGGTTCTTCTTGAACGTGATTTTAATATTCCGGAACTGGACGAACTGGACAATGAACTTCAGATGATCAGAAATATTTATTCCAAACATTTCTCTAAGGCGGAAATATGCTGAAAGAAAAAACCCTTCGCCAACAACAAAAACTGGCATCCTTTTGCAGAACCAATATTTTGGATGATGATCTGCTCGTAAGGAAAGACAGGGTTCACCATTACCGGCGCTTGGTTTTTAATATTATCCTCGACATGATGGAAACCATGTATCCCATTTCCATGAAATTATTCCCTGAAGGAGAATGGGAACAACTCATCCATCGTTTTTTTGCAAATTATAAATGTACGGATCCCCAGGTTTGGAAGATGCCAAGGTTTCTTTCCGATTATATAAAAACGGGGGAGAAAGAAATTCTTGTTCGTTATCCTTTTCTTCCCGATTTATTGGTGATGGAATGGAAAGAACTGGAGTGGTTTACGAATGAAGACCTGGAATGGGCAGAAATTAATAGCGATATAAGTTCTTCAGAAAAACGGATTTGTTTTTATTTCCCCGAACATGAATTGTTGATTTTAGATTATCCTGTATATCGAAAAGAAGGCCCCGATTTTTGGAAAAGTAATCCGGGAAAATATTTTTTATTAGTGTACAGGCATCCCGAAAGCAGAAAAGTTTTTTATCAGGAAGTTGATGCCTTATCTTGTTTTGTTTGGGAAAGCATAAAAGAAGGGAAAAATAAAGCCGTGATTATTTCAGAACTTAATGACTTACTAATACAACAAAAATTAAACAACCGATTCAAGGCCGAATTTATTTTTGAAAAAGTTTGGGATGATTTTCTAAAATTGAGGTTATTAAAAATTCAATAACATTTTTAATCCTATAAAAAAATAAAGGCCTTCCTATGGAAGGCCATCATAATCTTAAAACTGATGTCAAATTAGGATTGAGGTTCGGGCTTAACGGCTTCCCGGATATTTTTAGCCGACTCAAGCATTTTTTCAATTTGTTCTTTGGTAAAGGGTTCCGCATCGGTGGAAATCACATCGCGAATAGAGTATTCCGAATCTTTAATTTTGAAATTGTAGATAAAATGGAATTGAGGAGAAGTAATCTCGCTTTCCCACACTAAAACATGAGACGAATCCTGTAAAAAATTTTTCAATTTATTGACTTCATCCCCCTTTAATTCCTCCTTTTTGGCATTTAAATCTTCTGCTTGCTCGAGAATCGCGACGTGGAAAAACTTACCGCATTTAATTTCAAGTTCGCCCGAAGCTTGTTCTTTAACTTCCAGCTTATTGGTGGTGGTGTCGGGAACGAAAATAACAAAGGGTTTTCCATAGCGTGACAGATCCAATATATGCATGCCCGGCGGTGCGATTATGGGTTCAGGGCCTTTTTTTTGGTTTTTGCACGACACCAACATCATCACCCCTACCAATTTAAACAATAAAAATGAGAGTCTTTTCATAGGTTAATTTTTACATCAAAATTACAAGTTATATTACTTCAACAAAATAATTTTTTCGATTTCAATTAAAAAAACTATTTGTGGAGGTGAATAAAAACAAAAAAGTCCCGGTATTCTCCCGGGACTTGCCTTTCAGCTTAATCGAAGCTTACTTCTTCTTCTTTGCAGCTTTTTTCTTTGTAGCTTTCTTTGCTGCTTTTTTAGCGCCTTTTTTTGCTGCTTTCTTGGCGCCCTTTTTTGCTGCTTTCTTTGCCATGGTTTTTAGTTTTTAAAGGTTTGTACTACGAAATAAGTAAAATTTTGTTACATACCTTTAATATGTATAATTTTTTTTTCAACAGAAAAATGTTTATTGTGTTAATTATAATAAAAAACCTAAACAAACAAAGTAGAGTTTTTTAAAAAAATAAATTTTAATCATGACTTGAAATGCTTGTAAATTAAGGCATTTCAAAGGCCTCGAAAATTTCCCATTCGTTCATGATTTGAATTTTTTTATTGAATCGAATTTTTCTTTCAGGAAATGTTTTTTTCCAAAAATTTCCTTCCGTTAAAAATCCGTTTCCGTCATCGTCATAAACACACTCCAACAAATATTTCTCCTTATCGGGCAAACAAACGCTGAAATCTGCCTCCGAAGGGGAATTTAGGGCTAATGTGATCTTTCGTTCAAAAATCAACCTTCCGTTTTCGTTTAACAACATTAAAACATAATTACCCTTTTTATTGAATTTAATCTTAGCATGAAGGATGCCGCAAGTATATTTTCCTGATTGAGGATCCCATGATCGTTTGATTTCAACTGTGGTGTTATTCAGCATGCCTCCGCAATAAAAACAAAATGAATCGGCAACAATACGGCAAGTACGTAAGAAAAATGTATCGAGGTTCACTTCAAATCTTATCACATTTAAGCTGTCGAAAACGTTTTCAGGTTTTTGTTTCACCCAAACGCTGTCTTTTTTTCTTAAGAAATAAACCCCAAAACATTTCTCAAAATTCATTTTATTAATAACTCCTGGAAAAGTCATTCGGATATGTATCCTTCGTTTAGCATCTTCTTTGATTTCGGCCATCGGTTCCAGGCGGATGGCTTTATTGTCACGGTAAAGACGTAAGGTATCGGGCTTTGGATAGTTAAAATAAGAAACCAAACATGTAAAGATGGAAGAGGTGTCGTTAAGCCAATAAATCAGGCTGTCGGTGGCTCCATTTAAGGAGTTCGTTAAAGTTTCACCTTTCAGGTTTTTCAAAACCGCCCATGTAGGTTCTTTGAAGCGTACTTTTATTTTACCATAATGATGAAATTCTTTTCGTAATATGGGGGATTTAATCGGATATACCTTCATGAGGGGAATGGTTACAGTATCTGCATAATTTTTTGTGATATTTATTTTATCGGGTAGTCGCCCTGCGATTGTGGCTTTAAATGGATTTAAAAATTTATGTTGTTGAGGGGAATATTCACTAACTGCCAGGCGATATTCTCCGGGTGAAAGATGTTGAAAGGTGAATTTTTGATTATTCACTATGGTTAAATACGCAGGCATTTTATTGATTAAAACACTGTCTTCATGGCTTTCCACATCATCAAACAGAGCTGCATACAATTGGTTGGGCAATTTTTCAAAGCCATTCATTTCGATTTTACCTGAAAAGGATAATGTATCCATCGAACTACCGGTTGAAAAAACATAGACATATCCTTTTAATACATTGCCTTCGTGAAGGTCGGTGATGGCATTGCCAAAATGAATTTGATAGGTGGTATTTGGTTGTAACTTATGTAAATTGATTTTAATAACTAATGATTTTGATGAAGAATTTATGTCTTTAATTAAAGAATCGGAATACGGATAAATGGATATTTCTTTGAAAGGGTTTTTAATTTGAATGGGTTCATCGAAAAATAATTTTATGGTCTCATTATGAAAGTTTAATGAAGGATTGGATGGGCTTGTTTTTATTACCTTTGGTGGATGAATGTCGGGAGGTCCTCCCGTTAGTACACCAACTTGTGCACATCGGGTAAAAAGTAATGCTACCAGGTATATGAACCGGAAAATAAAATTGTTAACCGAAGAACGCATGGTATAATTTTTCCACCGACTGCACTTTTTTTAATTCAATTCGACTTTTGGATTTCACGTCGATGTTATGATAAGAACTGATATACATTTCTTTAAAACCCATCTTTTCAGCTTCGGCAATGCGTTGTTCCAACCGGCTGACGGGCCTGATTTCCCCCGTAAGGCCCACTTCACCACTAAAGCATATGTGCCGATGCACGGAAATGGAATGATAGCTCCCCAAAATGGAAGTGCAAACTGCAAGGTCTAGCGAGGTGTCTTCCATCATAAATCCGCCGGTAAGGTTTACAAACACATCCTTGTCGGCCAGGGTAATGCCGCATTTTTTTTCCAATACCGCCAGCAACAGCGCCAGTTTTCGGTTATCATATCCTTTGGTGACGCGTTGCGGGTTTCCGTAATGCGTGTCGTTCACCAACGCTTGTGTTTCTACCAGCAAAGAATGTTGTCCTTCCATCGTTACGCCCACACAAACACCCGGAGGAATCTCTTCCCATTGCGAAAGTAAAATACCCGAGGGGTTATCCACCTCTTTCAATCCGTGCTCAGCCATTTCATATAATCCGATTTCCTGCGTGCTGCCGAATCGGTTTTTCAATACGCGCAACAAACGGTAAAAATAATTACGGTCGCCTTCGAATTGCAAAACGGTGTCCACCATGTGTTCCAATACTTTCGGGCCGGCAATGCTTCCGTCTTTGGTAATGTGCCCGATGATGAAAACGGGAATGTGAGTGGTTTTGGCCACACGTACCAATGCAGCCGTGCACTCCCTGATTTGGCTGATGGTGGAAGGCGCGCTTTCCAGTTCAGATGAATAAAGGGTTTGTATGGAATCGATGATGATGATGCCGGGCTGAAGCTCACTGATGTGGTGAAAAATACTTTGAAGGTTAGTTTCGTTATACAAAAAGCATTGTTCGTTGGTGATGCCGATACGCCGTGCACGCATTTTTATTTGTTCCACGCTTTCTTCCCCCGACACATACAACACTTTCAGATTTTTCATGCGCAGGGCCAATTGCAGCATCAGGGTGGATTTGCCTATGCCGGGTTCACCGGCAAACAAGGTTACGCTTCCGGGTACGAGCCCCCCTCCCAGCACGCGTGTCAGCTCTTTGCCGGGCACAGGGATGCGCACAAAATTTTCTTCTTTGATATCCTGAACCGCCACAGGCCTGGTCAGCATACTTTCATTACGTCCGAAAATTTTTATTCCTTCTTTTTTGTCTTTCCTTACAACTTCTTCCGAGAAGATGTTCCATTGTCCGCACGAAGGGCATTGCCCCATCCATTTGGCCGCCACATAACCGCACGATTGACAGATATAGGATGTTTTGGTTTTGATGGAATGAATTTAGTCAGTTTTTTTCATTCTTTAGATTGAGATATGAATGATGATTAAAATATTGAGATTGTTGCAAAATTAAGTTGTTAATAAAAATATACAAAAATATTTTTATTATATAGATTATGATGGTAC
>JAOAHO010000057.1 GCA_026415195.1 Bacteroidia bacterium
CCTCCGCACTGCGATCATGACCAAGATGAATAACTTCAGCTCCGCTGCTTTGCATGATCCTGCGCATGATATTAATAGCCGCATCGTGCCCGTCGAAAAGGGATGCAGCAGTTACAATCCTGATTGTGTTTTTCGAAACATAAATTTGCGCTTCCATAAAGGTAATACCTCTATAAATTTACAAAATATAACAGCAGAGTAGCAAAAAGTTTTGATAAAAGTATTTGCATTTGAAAATTAATCATTAATTTTGCGACTCATTTAAAACATGGCCCGTTCGTCTAGGGGTTAGGACGCATCCCTTTCACGGATGAAACACGGGTTCGATTCCCGTACGGGCTACTTCCCTTACGATTATATTTTCTTCTTCTTAATTAATTTTTTTCAATTTTCTTTGCAAAAGTTTCCCGTAAAATAAATATGTCAAAAAAATCAATAAATGAATTACGTATTGGAATGTTAGGTGGTGGACAACTTGGCCTGATGTTGATGCAACAAGCTGCATGCTACAACCTGAATGTTCATATCCTGGATCCTGACCCAAATGCTCCGGCAAAAAACTTGTGTACAAAATTTACTTGTGGTGATTTTAAAGATTATGAAACGGTTCTGGAATTCGGAAAAAATAAAGATATCCTTACGATTGAAATCGAACACGTTAATACCGATGCCCTAAAAAAGTTAAAAGAACAAGGAAAAAAAATTTATCCCGACCCTGAAATACTGGAAACCATACAGGATAAAGGGCTTCAGAAAATGTTTCTTCAAAAAAACAACATTCCAACTCCTGACTTTTTCTTGATTGAAAAAAAAACAGATATCGAAAAGTATAAAAATTTTTTTCCATTTGTACAAAAACTCCGAAAAGGAGGATACGACGGTAAAGGAGTATTTAAATTAAATCATATCCATCAGATAGAATCGGCTTTCGATGCTCCTTCGTTATTGGAACGTAAAGTAGAGATCAAACATGAAATTTCAGTTATTGTGGCACGGAATTCACGTGGCGAGACAAAAACATTCCCCAGCGTGATGTGTGAATTCCATCCGGAAGCTAACCTGGTGGAGTTTTTATATTCACCCTCGGGCATCCCCAAAAAAACAGAAAAAAAAGCTTCAGAAGTCGCAATACAAATTGTTGAGAAAATGAATTTTTTTGGCCTTATGGCAGTAGAATTTTTTATCAATAAAGATGGAGAAGTTCTGGTAAATGAACTGGCGCCCAGGGTGCACAACTCCGGACATCATACCATTGAAGGGAACATCACTTCACAATTTGATCAATTCTGGAGAAGCATACTTGATTTGCCGTTGGGTGATACATCTACCATTCGTCCGGCCGTCATGATTAATTTGCTTGGTGAGCCCGGCCACAGCGGAAAAACAAAATATATAGGATTAGAAAATGTGTTACAATTTAAAGGAGTGTATGTACATCTTTACAATAAAATCGAAACCCGCCCCATGCGTAAAATGGGGCATATCACCATTACGGGTGAAACCATTGAGCAAGCCATAGAAAAAGCAAAAATGATTAAGAAGTTAATCAAGGTAATCTGTGATTAAACTTCCATTTTTCCGATTAAGTCATCCAAAAATTCAATAGTGTCCTGAAGTTTTTTCATATCGGAATTATGAAAATAATTTTTGAATAGTTGGTCAACTCCGCTTAGTTCACTAAGAATTTTTTTTCCTTTGTCAGTTATAAGTAACTGACAAGTTCTCCTGTCTTTTGTTGAATTAAGGCGAACAACCAGACCGGCCTTAACCAGTCGGTCAATCAAACGGGAAGCATCACTATTAAGATCAAGCAAACGTTCCTTTACGGTTTTCAAAGTACACGGCTTTTTTTGTCCGTTAATGATACGGAGGGCATTGTATTGTTGAGGAGTAAGTCCGAATTTGTCGAAGTGTTTTTGCTGTATGTGCTGAAAACGGGATTGTAAGTACCAAATTTGAAGTACAAATTTAAGTTCAGGTTTTAAAGGCTTGGATTGCTTTATTTTTTCCTCAAGCGACATAAAAAAAGGGCCTTTCGGCCCTAATTTATGCATTACGCTTTATTTAACTCAATTTTACAATTGATCTCAACTTCTTCCCCAAGAATAGTACCGCCGGCATCAAGGACTTTATTCCATGTTATACCGAAATCTTTTCTGTTCAATTTTCCGCTTACTTTAAAACCATATTTTGTATTGCCCCAGGGATCTTTCATAGTTTTTCCTGAACCCACGGCAGTCAATGTCACTTTTTTGGTCACGCCTTTCATCGTCAGGTTCCCTTCCAGCTTCCATGTATTTTTACCAGCCGGCTTCATAGATATGGACGTGAATGTTATTTTTGGATGATTGACTACATCAAAGAAATCAGGGCTTTTAAGGTGATTGTCTCGTTGTTCATCATCTGTATTGATGGAAGATGCATCGATGGTGAATTCAATTTTGGCATCGGTGAAATCGGTTTCAGACTTCGACTCCACTTTACCATCATAGATTTTAAAATTTCCTTCCGTCTGGGAAATCATCATGTGTTCTATGGCAAATCCGACTTTGGAATGGGATTTATCTATTTTCCAGTTCACCTGTGCTTGCAATAGTGAAGCAAACAAAACAGTACTAACAATTTTTTTCATAGGCAATAAATTTTGATGCAAATATATGTTTAAACATATAATGTTAAAACACATAAAAGTTAAATTTTTTAAAAAAATATCTTTAAAATAGGTTTAATTGAAAGTTGCTAAGGTTTTTTTCTTTAAAAAGTGATTTATTAAATTCAAAATGTTTTTTTCTGAAATATCGGTTTTTATTAATCAGAAAAAGTTGTTTAATCATTTCGGCCATAACTCCTTCTCCTTTCATTCGTACACCAAATCTTTTATCTTCCACTTTCCCGCCATGAAGTTGAGCTATTAAATTCCAAACCTTTTCAGCCCTTTCTGGGAAATGGGTGAAAAGCCAGTTTTTGAATATATCGCTCACAATATCATTAAGACGAACCACCGAGTAACCTGCATCCATGGCGCCGTTTTCCCAGGAAGATTTAAGGATGTGGGGAATGTGCATGTTGTTCAGGGCAGGAATGACGGGGGCTATCAGGACACCACATGGAATGCTATTATTGCTGAGGGTTTTCAGGATTTTAAATCTGTTGGCAATACTTGAAGTTCTGGGTTCCATTTTTCTGCGAATTTCTTCATCAATCGTATTTATGCTTACATACACAAAAACCAGATTATTTGCTGCCAAATTTTTTAAAATTTCCAGGTCTCTTAATATCAAGGCATTTTTCGTGACAATACATACCGGATGGTTGAATTCAAGAAATACTTTTAAAATTTTTCGTGTCAGTTCCAATTTTCGTTCGGCCGGTTGATAGCAATCGGTGTTGCCTGAAAGCATGACCGGTTCGGCATCTTTCTTTACGTAAAGTTCATTTCTTAAAACATTAACGGCATTGATTTTATAGAAAACTGTTTGTTCAAAATCAATTCCGGCATTCAGTCCCCAATATTCATGTGTTGGCCGTGCATAACAATAAGAACATCCGTGCTCACAGCCCTGGTATGGATTTAAAGAATATTCGATTGGGATATCCGGACTATTTACTTTGTTAATCATGGATTTTGCTTCAACAGGAATAAGGCGTGTAGGAATACTTTTTGATTCATCATCTTTCAGTAAGTACTCCAAATCCATTGTTAAGGGCTCATGGTAATGCTTTTCAAATTTGTTGGGAGGAGCTATAGACGCTCCTCTTCCTTTGTACAAAAAGGAACGTTGCTGATTGCTAATGTCCAAACATGAAGTATTCATAACACAAAATTATGTTCACACACCTGAAAACTTTGCCACATTTTATAGCAAAATTGTTAAAATGGAAAAAAGTTTCAATGAACTGATTCATGTATTAGACATTACTAATTAATTTAACAACACTATCGAAACATCGTCGAGTATTCTGTTTTCACTTCTTTCTAACCACCAATCTGTTTGCAAGCCCTATAATATTCAAAACGCAGTTTACTCCCACATTCTGCCCTTTACGCGGTCAATAACCTTAACCTCATTTACAAATTTGCAAAACCTATCAGGAAGTTACAGTATTAAGTCCGATGATTACGGTATCCATGCCGCTTAAACCGCCTCCGCCTCATATACCTCTATTAGCAGTTATCGTAAATAATTTACATAGGCTGAGCATCTCATTATTGATTATTGTCGATAATGATAAAATTCACCTTGAACGGTGTATCCCTTATAAATAAGCCGAAAATTTAAAGTTTTTGTCAAAAAATACTTTTTAAAACCGATAAGCTAACTTTTTTACCCCTTCATGATAACGTTTACATATCCATGATGCATTTTTTAATTATTTCAACCACCCTAACATAATTTTCAAGGTTCAAGGTATGGCCGGTATTGGGAATAACGTAAAATTTTGAATGGGGTATCATACTATGTACCTCATTTGCCATACTCAAAGGCATTAGAGTATCTTTTTCACCATGAATGATTATGCTTGGAACTTCAATTTTTCTTAAACTTTCACAATAATCATGTCTTTCTTTTGTGGCTTGCATTAATTTTAATAAGGCCTCTTTATTCGAATTGACTTCTTTTCTCAAGTTCTTAAGTTTTTCGATGGGAACAAAAGGATTTTTAAAATATTCTTCACTTAAAACAAATGGCAGCATAGTGTCCAGAAGCAAATCATAACCACCGGTTTGCAAGCTTCTCCACCATGAAAGTTCAATGGCCTCGAAATAAGGTGTTTTTTTACAAAAGGTTGAAAGTAAAAAAAGCTTTCTGGGAAATTTGGGATAATTGACTGCCACGTGCTGTGCTACCAAACTGCCGTAAGACAACCCCACAATAATGGGATTTTGAATGTTTTCTTTATGGCACAAATCATAAACATCGCGTGCATGGCTGTCGAAATTCTTATATGGTCCGTACTTATCGCTTTGTCCTTGAAAAATGAAATCCAATAATAAGATATTATAATTTTTCTCAAAAAAAGGTATCATAAAAGCCCAACTCAGCGTAGATTGGGTAAGTCCATTCAGAAAAACTATGGTTTCTTGCGAATTACGGTTGCCTTGGAATTCATAATAAAGATTTCTTCCGTCTGAAGTTTTAAAAAACATAATTATAAGAATTTAATTATTGTTTTTTCTTTCGTAATTTCCAAATCACATTCCCTGTTAAAAAAAAGCGGATAGTTTTGTTCGTCATGTCCGCAAGGCAAACCAAAAGCTACGGGAAAATCATAATAATCGGCAATTTCCGATATAATTTCTTCTGCATTCCATCCAAACGGGATTTCATGGTCTTTCATGGATGAAAATCCGCCAACCAATAAGGCTTTGATTTTCTTCAATTTTCCCGACCTGTGCAACCATTGCATCATTCTATCAATATGGTATAAATATTCATCGACATCTTCGAGGAATAAAATTTTGCCTTCAGTATTAAGGTCATGCACGCTGCCCGAAAGGGAAAATAAAACCGATAAGTTTCCTCCGACAATTTTTCCATTCACCTTGCCAACTTTGTTTTTTGGATGTGCCGGAACAACCATTTCATAACTTTCACACAACAATGAATTCAGGAGTTTTTCTGCAGATGATGCATCTTTCAAAAGCGTGCTTGCCAAAGGGGAATGTAGAGTTACGATACCTTTGTTATTCAAAGCTGCATGTAATACAGTTATATCACTAAATCCCATTAATAGTTTGGGGTAAAGGAAAAATTGATTAAATAATAATTTATCGATAACACGAACCGAACCATATCCGCCTCTTGCCATTAAAATGGCTTTGGCTTCAGGGTGATCCAATGCCCATTGCATGGATTTTGCCCTTTCTTCATCATTTCCGGCGAACTGATGGAATCGTAAAAACAAACCGGGTGAAAATTCAACCCTAAAGCCACTGTTGATTAAAAAATTTTTTACCTCATTCATTTCTTCCACGAGAACAAATCTGGCTGAAGGCGCAATAAGAATCAGGTCATTTTTCATTAAAGGTTGAAACGACATGTGTAATAAAATTAAAGAAAAAATTTATTCTTCAAATTCAGGAACTGAAAAATAGGAAAGCAAGCGATATGACAGATAAAAAACGGCTGAACCTACCGTCTCTTCAGTAATTTGCCAAAACAGATCGAATAAAACATACTTAAAATTAAGGGTTCTTTCAACCGAAACCGGCAATACTATGGATAAGGCGTACCCTCCAAAACCAACAATAATACCGATTAGAACAATTCTAAAAATTGTAGGGATCTGGTATTTGAAAAAATCAAGTCGATGGAGAAACATAATAATAAGCCCCAAAATAAAATAAACAACGGCGGTTAAAAAGTAAAACAAATTTAAATTAATTTCAAGCCGGATAAAATCATTCAGCACACTCCCGTGCCAAAAATAAAAAAGTAAATACATTATTATCGATGAAACCAGTGATGGAACGATATAGATTAATCTCACCTTTTACAGATAGTTTGGCAAATTTAATAAAAAAATACGATTTTTGAATATTGAATTTTAATATTTCCATACCTATAACCTTTATTTTAATTTTTCAATTGGCATCAGGCCAGTTTTATTCGGATTTTTATAACCACACCTATTTTCACCAATCCATATATCTTGGTACTGAGTTTGAAGCCGGCAGCAACGCACTGAACAATCAACTGATGAATCGGATGGTTTGGGGCGGTTATATTGATAAGGAAACCAAAAATGAATCGGCCAAACTTTTAAAAAACTTCAACAATTTAGGGTTAATTCTTAACAATAAAATCGGAAGTTACATAAAATACAAAGATAAATTGGATCTATTGATTTCCGTACAAAATTATGAAATTTTAAATGCCGGATTTAATAAGGATTTTTATCATTTGGCTTTTTACGGAAATAAAATGTTTCTAGGGCAAACCATAAATTTATCACATTGTGGGGTTAATGCCCTGCGATATCAAGAATTAAAATTCGGCGGATTATTCAAGAAGGTTGAAAATGAAGCAAAAATCGGATTTTCACTCAGTTTTATCAAAGGAGAACAATTGTTATTTTTAAAACTGGGTAAAAACAACACTTTTTACCAGTCCTCCGATGGAACTGAAATTCAAATAGGGGCTAATTTTGAACTTGCTATGAGCGATACCAATAACCGTAAATTTTGGAGTTTTAATGGCATAGGTTCGGCAGCAGATTTTTATTTCGAAAAGCCCTATAAAAGTAAAATAGGCAAAAAAAGTGTTTTAATTGTAAATGCCAACCATATCGGATTTATTTTTTGGAGAAAAAACAGCATACAGTTCAGCAGCGACTCAGTCATTTCATTTAAAGGCTATACTGTTGATAACATCCTTGATCTGAAAGACAGTACGCTCAATAAAATAAGTACCGACAGCATCCTGCGCTCCATAACCAATGCCAGAAAAGAAACTTTTAACATCAACCTGCCCGGTAATCTTTTTTTGATAAATAAAATTTTTCTTGATCACAACATGAATATTTCCTGGAATTTGGGATTTCGATATATGTTTAATGCTCATTTCAGACCCTATGTATTCCAGGAAATTGAATACCGAAGGAAAAAGTTGATTTTCCTTATTCATGCCGGAACCGGAGGTTATTATTTTTTTAATTGCGGAGCCGGTGTTTCCTATACTTCAAAAAGATTTTTCATGCGAATCGGCTCCAACAGTTTACAGGGATTTATTGCTCCAAAATTGCCTTTTGGTCAAAATCTTTATTTTATAATTGCATACAAATTCTGAGGTATGAAAAACAACACCATTATATTATTCATTTTTATTTTTTTCCTGAACGCCCAGAAAAACACGAACACTTCCCGCTGGAGGCCCTCAGAACGCGACTCGTTTGAAAATGCCCTGCTGATGGTGGAAGAAAAAAACTATAAAATGGCATTGCCCATATTTGAAAACATATACAAAAACCACTCCAATGAAGATTTTATCCGCTACATGTATGGAAAATGCTGTCTGTATCGTAGCGACAAGCACGAAGATGCCATGAAATGCTTGGAAGACATGTACAACAGGAATAAAAAAATAATTCTGATTGAATATGATCTGGCACGCGCTTATCATTTAAATTACAGATTTGATGAAGCCCTTACCTTGGTTGAAAAATTTCTTGTAAATAAAAAAGCCACACCGGAAGAAAAGAAGGAAGCTGAAGTATTAAAAAGGTATATCTTATATGCCAAACAATACCATTCCAAACCGACAAATGCTCAAATTATCAATATCGGAAGACCGGTTAACAGCGAAGATGAAGAATACGTTCCGGTATTGCCGGCCGATGAATCATTCATCGTATTCACTTATCAAGGGAAAAAAAGTAAGGGGGGAAAACTTAATGCCTATCTTCAACCCGACCCTAAAGGAATATATACGGAAGATGTATTTGCCAGCATAAAAGTCAATGATGAATTCATGCCTCCTTTTCCTCTGGATTCCATCAATATGATTGGTCATGATGCCGTGGTATCGATAAGTAATGACGGTAATCGTCTATTTATTTACAGGGACATGGGCGATGACCATGGCGATCTTTATGAGTGCAGGTTACAGGGAATTCAATACACAAAACCGGTTAAGCTCAGGGGAATGATCAATACATATGCCTGGGAAGGACATTGCTCGCTTTCACCCGACGGCAAAACACTATATTTTTCCAGTGACCGGGCTGGCGGTTATGGGGGACGTGATATTTACAAAGCCACTTTATTACCCGATTCTACTTGGGGCAATGTGGTTAATCTGGGTGACAGCATTAATACACCGATGGATGACGATTCCCCATTTATCCACCCCGACGGTGTCACGCTTTTTTTCAGCAGTAAAGGCAGGACAAGTTCAGGCGGGTATGATATTTTTAAAGCTACCCTGGACCCAAAAGATTCCCTTTTCAAGGGTGTAGTGAATTTAGGATACCCCATTAATTCTCCGGATGATGATATTTACTTTGTTTTGAATGCTGCCGGTGATAATGCATATTACAGTAGTGGAAAAAAAGGCGGTGTGGGCCTGAAAGATATTTATAAGATTAAAACAAAATTTGATATTTACAAGCCTGCGTTGTTACTGGTGAAAGGAAAAATTACTTTTGAAAATAAACCTGTAGCCGGTAAAATAAAGGTATTAGTAACCGATCCAACCCCAAAAAAATACAATGATTTTGAAGCTGAACAAAAAGAAGGAAAATATTTAATTTCCTTAGTGAACAGTCAGGCCTATAAATTAGTTTTCCAATACGATACTTTCCAACCGATTATCAAAGAAATTTCCATGCTAAATCTGACACAATACAAAGACACTGTGATAAATGTGAATTTTGAAAGAATTAAACCCGCACCCACTCCCACCCTGGCTAAAGTGGATTCTGCCAAAACCAAAAAAAATGAACCGGTTTTAAAAAATGAACCCAACACCACCCAAAAGAAAATCATGAGTTTTGCAGAAAGATACGGAGACGTGAAAGTGGACGGCTTGATTTTCAGAGTACAAATTGCCGCCTACCGCTTTCCAAAAAACTACACCTACAAACATCTGAAAGGTTTGGGTAAAGTTGAAAAACTGATTCTTGAAGACGGTGTTACCCGATTTACCATAGGCGGAAACTTCTACACCCTCAGAAGCGCATGGAACCACAACATCAAAGTTATCAACGCCGGACAAAAAGATGCCTTCGTAACTGCCATTTATAAAGGCAAACGGGTTTATCTGGAACAACTTGAAAAAATGGGTATTTTCAAAGCGTCCGAAAACCGTTGAGGTATTTTATTTTATTCTTTTGGCTTTTTTTAATTTTCTCTCAAAGCAATTTATCCTATACCTATCTTAAGGATTCTGTCTTCCCTTTGTTAATCAAAAATCCCGATAAATCTCCCGTGAAATTTAATGAACAAAGCATCATAGTGGATTGGGGAAAAACCAAAAGGATTTTATCAATCAAACTGATTGATCAAATACAAAAAAACATTTCCCTTTTATCGGGTAAAGAAAAGCTGGAATACCTGAAAGGATATTTTTTTCAAAACACTCCATTTCAAAAGAATCCTTTTCAACCGAAATACAGAAGACCATTGGTCTTAATCGACCCCGGCCACACGGCTTGTAATTTCAGGGAAGCTGTATATGAAAAAAAATATTTAAGCATTCACACCCATGACCCTCTGCTTCAAAATGAGGATACCATCAGATTTTACGAAGCATACTATACGGGCTTGACAGCTTACATATTGGAAAACCTGCTGCGAACTGAGGGTATTCAGGTGATGTTGACAAGAAATCCGAGCGGAGGAAGCGCCTTTGGTGTATGTTATGAAGAATTTCTAAAGAACAGGGAATATTTTGAAAAAAAATTCCGATATGCCTTTCCCAAAAAAAATTCAAAAAAATGGAATGACCCCCACGCCTATTCCAGGGAAATTTTTCGCGATGCCGACCTCAGGCAAAGAAAACATATTCTTGAAAATACAGATCCCGATATTGTGGTGAGCATACATTATAATGTGGACGAAAACAACAAACCCTGGATTTCCTCCGTTAACAAAAACTATTCCATGGCCTTTATACCCGGTGCCTACGACTCCATACCTCACAACGACACATCAAAATTTTTGAACTTTATAAGCTTATTACTGAGCAATGTTATCCCCGACTCAAAAAAACTATGCCATCATTGGATTAATTTCCTGCAGCAAAACATCCGGGTTATGCCCGCCCATGGAGGTGAAGCCGATTACCTGAAAAACGAGTGTTTGCCAACCAATACTCGCGGGGTTTTCGCGCGTAACCTGGCCATGACGAACGCCCTGCCTTGCGTGGTGCTTTACGGCGAAGGTTTTCTGATGGACTCGGCGGAAGAAATTCAACGGGCCAAACAAACCATGAAATTTCAAGGGAAGGACATACCCATTTCCGTTTATCAAACAGCCCTTGCCTATTACCGGGCTATTATGGAATATCTAAAAAAATAATATTTTTATTTATGTATAAACACGGCTGAAAATTTATCTTTACCTTTGCACATGCCTTTGCATCTGTATAATACCCTCACCAGAAACAAAGAGAAATTTGAACCCATCCATCCGCCGTTTGTCGGAATGTACGTCTGTGGGCCTACGGTTTATAACGATGTGCATCTGGGAAACTGCCGCACATTTATTTCCTTTGATATCCTGTACCGTTATCTTAAATTTTTGGGTTATCAGGTTCGTTATGTAAGGAACATTACGGATGCAGGCCATCTGGAGGGTGATGCCGACACCGGTGAAGACAAAATTTCCAAAAGGGCCAAGCTTGAAAAACTTGAACCCATGCAAATTGTACAAAAATATACGGTGGGCTTTCATCAAATCATGGATTTATTTAACGTTTTGCCGCCTGATATTGAACCTACGGCCACCGGGCATATTTTGGAACAACAGGAAATGGCAAAAAAAATTTTGGAAAACGGTTTTGCTTACGAAGTAAACGGCACCATATATTTCGACGTTGAAAAATTTTCCAAATTGTACAACTACACTGCGCTGACGGGTAGGAAACTTGAAGAACTTTATGAAAACACCCGAGAACTGGACGGGCAAGATGAAAAAAAAGGCCGTTTGGATTTTGCATTGTGGATAAAAGCCAAGCCCGAACACCTTATGCAATGGAACAGCCCTTGGGGAAAAGGTTTTCCGGGTTGGCACATAGAATGCAGCGCTATGAGTACCAAATACCTGGGTGAAGAATTTGACATTCATGGCGGAGGCATGGACCTTGCCCCCACTCATCATACCAATGAAATTGCCCAGAATATTGCTTATTGCGGCAAATCTCCCGCACGCATCTGGATGCACACGAACATGCTTACGGTGAACGGGCAAAAGATGAGCAAAAGCTTGGGCAATAGTATACTTCCGAAAGAATTATTCACCGGCAATCATCCTTTACTCAGCAAGGGATATTCGCCCAACGTGGTGCGTTTTTTCATGCTGCAATCGCACTACAGAAGCACCCTCGATATCAGCGAGCCGGCCCTACAAGCCGCAGAAAAGGCATTACAGCGGTTGCTGGAGGCATATGAAAAAATCAATACCATTACTCCCTCTGCAACAGAGCAAACGGAGGTTATTGAAAAAATACGCCTCGGGTGTGAGCAAGCCATGAACGATGACCTAAATACCGCCGTAATGCTTTCGCATCTTTTTGAACTTTCCAAAATGCTCAATGCGGCATCCGATGGAAAGGTATCTTTAGGTAAAAATTCTTTACAATTAGCAAAAAAAATATTTGATGATTACTTGATACAAATTTGCGGAATACGCACCAACGAACAGCAATCCTCAAAAACAAATGAAACTATATCCAAATTGATGGAAATCATCCTTGAAATTCGCAGGGAAGCCAAAGAACAAAAAAATTATGCCCTCAGCGACCGGCTTCGCAATAAGCTTTCTGCTGCAGGAATTCAAATTAAAGACCACAAAGACGGAACATCATGGAATATTCTTTAAAGCAATTTCAATTTATCGTCCCCTTCATTTTACTTTTATGCATAAAATGCTCTGATCCCCAACCTTCATCAACAAAAGAGAACGTCGCTGATAAAAAAGTAATAAAGGTTAAAAACGAAATTATCCCACCCACGTTTCAAACAGACAGTGCCTATAACCATCTGCAATGGATGGAAAATAACGGGCCCAGAGTCCCCGGGTCAAAACCGCACGAACGTTTTGTGAATTGGGCAGAACAAAAATTAAAAAACTACGGCGGGCAGGTTATTGTCCAAATGGGAAATACCCAAACATATGACGGAAAAAACTTTTCAATAAAAAACATCATTGCAAGTTTTTTTCCCGAAAGAAATGACCGAATTTTGCTTTGTTCCCACTACGACTCAAGGCCATTTTGTGAAAAAGAAACCGACCCCAAGCTGAAATCCAAGCCGTGCCCGGGAATTAACGACGGAGGAAGCGGAGTAGCCATATTGCTGGAACTGGCAAGGATTTTTAAAGAGAAAGACCCGGGCATCGGCATTGATGTTATCTTTTTCGACATGGAAGACTATGGCAATAATAACGGTAACCCCGAAACCTGGTGCCTGGGATCACAATATTGGGCCAAAAATCTTCACAAACCTAATTACAGCGCGCGTTTTGGAATTTTGCTGGATATGGTGGGGCATCAGAATGCCACCTTCCCAAAGGAAGGATATTCGATGTATTATGCGCCGGATATTACCGACAAAATCTGGCACATTGCTCAATCGAAGGGCTTTGGTAAATATTTTATTCAGGACGAAGGCCCTGAACTGACGGATGATCATTATTTCATTAATACCATTGCCAAAATACCTTGTGTGGATATCATTGACTATAAAGTTTACAAACATTCTTTTTTTGAACATCACCATACCACACAAGATATTCTGAAAAAGATTGACAAAAACACCCTTTTTGCCGTAGGTACAACCTTACTCTACGTTATTTATAATCACGAGCAAATCTGAAATAACTAATTGCCGACGATCAATTTTCTTTTGATGGTTCTATCTTCGCTTTCAATGAAATAAATACCCGGAGGCAAATCGGCAACAATGGTTTGCTGGCCTTCACTTGCATTAAACCTTCGTATAACCCTTCCGCTTATATCTGAAATTTTTGCCTCAAATGCAAAACCGGAACGGATAAAAAATTTGCCGTCATCAGATGGATTAGGATAGATCATCACCTGATTGTTCAAGTCAGCATTGGGAATGCCCGTAACGGTAATGTTTATACAAGAAGAACTGTCGGTACAACCACCCGATAAATTGATCACTACATAATAAGAACCGGTTACGGAAGGAGTGAATACTTGGTTTGTGGCACCACTTATGGCAGTAAGCGGGCTACACTGATTCCATTGATAAGTGGCGCTTCCCTGAAACGCCGTGAGGGTATTCC
>JAOAHO010000058.1 GCA_026415195.1 Bacteroidia bacterium
AGCCGTGAGGGTATTCCCTGTAATTGAAACAGAAGTATTCGGATTGGGAAGAATCGTTACCGATGTGGTTGTGGCTGTTCCTTTACATCCGCTTGCATCGGATACGGTTAAAGTATAAATTCCCGATGCACCGAACGGGACATTGGTGTATGTTATATTTTGCCCGCTTGCCGTGAATGATGACGGGCCGCTCCATGTGTAAGTACTTAGCCCGGAAGGTTGGGCAGATAAGGTTAAGGTTTTTGTATGGCAAACATTCATGGGAAAAGCGGTTGCCACGGGTGTAAGCCCGGTACAGATGCGTAATACAAATGCATCATTATTGCTTCCGTTAAAAGAGAAATCAAATGCCCCTACCGTAGTGGGAAAAGTGGAAGAAGCAAAACCGCACAGATATGCATATCCGTTGGCATCCGTCGTTACGGATTGTCCGCCGTCCATACCGGAACCCCCGATATAACTGGAATAAATCATGGAAGAATAAGTATTGTTGGTTCTGAGTACAAAAGCGTCATAAGTTCCTCCATTATATGAGTTGTCATAAGCATTGGCAGTGGTGGACATGGTAGTAGAGGCAACATAACCCGTAATCACCACATCGGATGAAGCATTATTTATAACATCTATGGCATATCCGTAATCGGAGGAAGCACCACCGAAAAATGAAGATGCCGTCAATAACGCAACAAAGGCATTTAATTTACTGATTACGATATCATATCCTCCGTTGAAACTGTTATCTATTACTCCGGAAGTGGTAGGGTAACTGCCGGAATTGGTATAACCCGTAACATAGATATTATTAAAACCATCGAAATCCAATCCGTAAATACAATCTTCTCCTAATCCTCCCAAATATGTAGAAAATGCCAATGCATTTCCCGTTGGGGTTAAAGCAGAAACAAAAGCATCTCCGCTACCGTTGTAAGTCGGGTCATACACCGCATTGGTGGTTGGAATATTGGCCGACTCGGTATATCCTGCGAATACAATTTCATTGTTTGAATTTATTTTTAAAGTATAAGCATCATCTGTTCCGCTACCGCCGAAGAATGTAGAAAAAATTAATCCGCTTCCATTGGGATTTAATTTAGCTATAAATGCATCATTAAAACCGTTATGGGAATTATCAAAGGCAGACAAAGTGGGAAAGTTATTTGATGCTGTAGATCCGCAAACATACGCATGGCCTAAAGTATCCAAATCAATGGCATATGCTGCATCAAAGGCACTTCCTCCAAGTAGTGTGGAATAAATCAAAGAACCTCCGGAATTGTTCAATTTCAGAACAAACCCATCCGAACCTCCTGCAAGGGAAGTGGAAAAAGCGCCGGCAGTGGTGGGAAAATTGGAAGAATTGGTTTCGCCACAGGCATACACCTCTCCATTGTTGTTTACTTTCAGCCAATATACATAATCTGATCCTGAACCTCCTATGAAAGTAGAATACAAAAGTGAAGAACCGGCTGAATTGAGCTTACTTATAAAACCGTCGGTTCCTCCATTATGGGAATTGTCGTATGATCCCGTTACGGTAGGAAAAGCCACACTTTGCGTGTATCCGCAGGTATATAGATTGCCCGAATTATCACGAACAATATTATATGCTCCTTCATCTGAAGCTCCGCCAATGAAAGTGGACCAGACAAGGGGATCAATGATTATGGGCAAATCTTTACGATAGGCACCGAAAATATTAAACGAAACCACGTTGTTTGTTTTTTTAAAACCCGAAGGAATTACATTGGTGCCCTGAAATACTTTCAAATCCATGATTTTTACTTTTCCTGGCGAAGTATTCAGAACAAGGGACTGCCCGGAATTAACTTCAAAATCGGATCCTTCAATTTTGAAATGGATATCAAACGGATTTGCACCCGGGTGAACAATAAAATCAAACCTCAGCCAACCTTCATGTGCATAAAAACGCAGGTCGATGCTTCGATAGAAATTTTCAAAAATCAATTCCTCGTAACAATTTCGAATGTTAAAATTTCCCCTTTCATTGATGAAGTTTAAATCTACTTCCTTACCTGACAGCTTAGGCCTGATTTTAGCGTTCATGGCAGATAAAAATTCCATCTTTACCACCTGGCCCTGATATTGAGGTTTCCTGTATTTTTCCGGTTTTTCGGATTGAAATGGATTAAACTTTAAAAAATCAAACACTATTCCGTTTTTTGTAATAAATGCATTCATCCCTTTTGCTCTGAACAAATACAATACTTCATTCGGCCATTGGCCTTTATTGGGAATAAATACATTTTCAGAAGGATGGATTAAAAACCATGAAAATGTAAAGAACACCATTATTTTTTTCATAACTTTATTTTTTTCAAATGTAATAAAATTTTCAAATAATACGGGCTTCAATCAGGGTAATATCATCCGTTTGTTCTTCATTTCCTTTCCAGGCCATCAACAAATCAATCAGTGCTTTTTTCCTTTCAGCCAAGTTCAGTTTCTGGTTAGCCAAAAGCCATTCTTTCAATCGTTTTGATCCTAATTTTTTATTTTGCGGCCCGCCAAACTGATCGCAAATTCCATCGGAAAACAACAATATGGACTCATTTTCTGATAGTTGTATGTCGGTATAATGAAAGGTAACCGGATTTTCAGTGAAGCCGATATGCTGTTTATCGGGAACCAAGCAAGAAATTTCATTATTCTTCAAAACCCATAATGGCCGGTTTGCCCCGGAATATTGTATTTGTCCTTTATTTTGTATATCAATTCTGACCAGGCAAATATCCATTCCGTCCCGAATGAACTCATCATCTTTTCTGAATTGACTGACAATTAATTGAAGTACATTTTGCAGTATTTGATTAGTTTGTTGAATGTTTTGTTCCTGAATTACCCTGTGAAGTGCTTGCCTGCAAAGCAATGAAACCATGGCTCCGGGCACCCCGTGGCCGGTACAATCGGCCACTGCCAAATAAATATAATTTTTTTCCTGATGCACATAATAAAAATCACCCGAAACCACATCTTTTGGAATATAAATCAGGTAGGCCTCGGGTATTAATTTTCTCAGGCCAACTTCATCCGGCAGCAAAATTTCCTGAAACCTCCTCGCATATCGGATACTATCCATTATTTCCTTGTTTTTCAGGGTTACTTCCCTTTTTTGATTTTCAATAATTATATTTTGCATCCTGACAATTTTAAAACGATTATATATAACAAAGGTTATGACGGCAATCATAAAAATGACCACAATCAAAGCCATTTGCTGTATCCTTCTAATTTTTAATTGGTTTCTTTGTTCTTTAATTTCCGATTTGTATTTTTCCTGTTGAGCGATATGGCGGATGCTGTCTTGTAAACGGCCTTTTTCGTAGTTATATTTTATTTCGCTTAAATGGGCCTTATATTTGATATCCTCGCTTACCGTACTGTCTTTAAACCTGTAAAATAATTTATAATACTTAACGGCTTCTTTATAATTACCGGTAAGCTCATAAATGTTTGACAGCTTTTGATAAGCATCCGATAAACGAAAAATATTTTCCTCTGCCTTAAATAATTCAATGGACTCTTTTAGTAAATTTTCTGATTTTCCGTAATTCTTTTTCAGGAACTCTATTTCGGCCAAATTCAGTTTACATATTCCAATATTGGAAACTCTTCCCGATTTATTAGCATATTCAATGGACTCTTTGAAAAAAAATGCTGCTTTGTCATAATTTTTTAATTCTGAATATATGCTTCCGATATTTATCAGATTAGTGGATATCCTTGCAATGTGATTCAATTGTTTGTTTAATTGTAGGGCTTCTTCAAAATATCCCAGAGAGAGTTCATATTGTTTTTTTTCAAAATAAATACTTCCAATGTTGCTCAATGTGGTGGCAATGGAATGTTGAAGTCCGAGATGTTTTACGATTTTAAGCGATTTTTCATAAAATTCAAGCGCTTTGTCGGGTTCACCCAAATAAAAATAAATGTTTCCTATATTGGTGTATGTATCGCTTAATTCCCTTTCATATCCTTTTACTTCCTGTATGATTTTTGCCTGCATCAAATAATCGAGCGCTTTTAAAAAATCTTCTTCCTTTCCGTAAAGCACACCGAGCATGGAATAACCAAGTGCCAGCAAGTAATTCGCATACGCACTAACCTTTTCATCCGTTGATTTCGTTAAAGATAATGATATCCTAATGGATTGTATCAGCAAACTTTTTGAAGAAATATTGTTGTTTTTCATTTGTTCAAGATCGGATAGTTGAATTAAAACCTGCGCCCGCCTCAATTTCAGAAAAGGTTCAAAATAATTTTTACTTTCTTCCAGGGCCTTTTGCAAATGAAAAAAGGCAGAATCAAAATTATTGTTTATAAAAAAAGAATACCGCTTCAAATGATGATTAAAATTCAAAGTATCAGGGAATGGCTTTCCTGATATCCAAAATGTAAGAGTAAAGATAATTATCCATCGATTTGTGCCCCGATGCATTTTAAAATCAAAAATACGTTAATTTAAAAAAAACGGACTTTTTTAAAAAAAATATTCAAAATGCCTTTCATTGTAATAAATTACCAGTGGAAAATAAAAGTATTTTTGATCTAGATTTTTACGTACATTAGTAAAAGTTTATCACTTTCAAATGCTTCTTGGCAGATTTAAGAAAATTTACTGGACCTGCCAGGTGTTGGGCTGGGGCTTAATTGTATTTTTGAATTTGCTCTTCATTATAATATCCGATAAACCCCAACACTATACAAAAATTTTCATTTTTTCCACTTTATTTTTTTGGGGAATATTATTCACCCATATAGAACGTAACTTTATCATACGTTACGACATTTTAAATAAAAAATTAGTCCAACAGCTTGGTTTTATTACACTATCGTCCTTGTCCATCGGTTTTACCATCAATCTGATTATTTATACTCTGCTTTGGCTTCATGAACACCGGTGGGAAAAATGGATAGTTCTTATTGCCAATACCTTTAATATTTCTTCCATGATTTTTGTTTGGAATGTATTTTACTTTTCATTCCACTTCCTAAGAAATTACAAACTGAAAGAAATACAAAACCTTCGCCTGGAGACCATAAATCGTGAACAAGCCCTTAACCAATTGAAAACGCAATTAAATCCGCATTTTATTTTCAATTCTTTAAACAGCATCAGGGCATTAGTGCTGGAGAATCCGGAAGCAGCCAGGCATGCGATTACAACATTATCTAACTTGATCAGAAAATTCCTTAATGTGCATGAACTGAAAGAAGTATCGCTGGAAGAAGAGTTGGAATTGGTAAAACAATACCTTGAAATGGAAAAAATCAGGTTTGAAGACCGCCTGGAGGTGGAATATTTTATAGGAGAAAACACGCTGGCATTGCAAATTCCTCCCCTTACATTGCAGGCGCTGGTTGAAAATGCCATCAAGCACGGAATTTCAAAAAATCCCGGGAAAGGGAAAATTACCATTCACTCACAATTCATTCAAGGGAAATTTGAATTATGTGTGTTCAATACGGGAAGAATCGTCATAAACGGAGATTCTACCCACATAGGCCTCACCAACACACGGCGCCGCCTGCAGATTATGTATGGTGAAAATGCCCGCTTAACCTTAGATGAACCCGAGTTCAACCTGGTTCGGAGTTGTGTGGAAATTCCCGTAACTTCAAAACCTAAATACCAAAAACTATGAAAGCCATCATCGTGGACGACGAGCGCCTGGCTCGAATGGAATTAAAAAAACTTCTGGAAAAACATTCCGACGTTCAAATCATCGGAGAATGTGCCGATTACGAAGAGGCCGTTCAGAAAATCAATGACCTGGGGCCCGATTTGGTATTTATGGATATCCAACTTCCCGGTAAAAACGGATTTGATGTTATTCAAAACATTTCCGTGAACCCCGAAATTATTTTCGTTACGGCACACGATGAATTTGCCATAAAGGCATTTGAGACGAATGCCCTCGATTACCTGTTGAAGCCCGTTGATCCCGAGCGTTTATCGGAAGCACTTCAAAAATTCAGGCAAAAGGAACTTCATCCCGAAAAACTGGGCAGGGAAAAAATTTCCGCCGATGACTTTGTTTTTATTAAAGACGGCGAAAAATGTTGGTTTGTGAGGTGCAGAGATATCCGCCTTTTCGAGTCGGATGGAAATTATGTCAGAATCTATTTCGATAATTTTAAGCCCATCCTGCTCAGAAGCTTAAATTCTTTGGAGGAAAAACTGGATCCGAAAATTTTTTTCAGAGCCAGCCGAAAACATATTATCAACTTTGAGTTTATCGAATCAATTTTTCCTTGGTACAATAATGGCCTGCTGGCCAAAATGAAAGACGGAAAAGAGGTTGAATTTTCCCGCCGTCAGGCCATCAGGTTTAAGGCTATTTTTGGAATCTGACATTAATCATGTATATAAAGGATATTTGTTACTTATTTTCAATTCATCAACATCTGAATATTCCGGTTCATGAATTCCGTGAGGGCTTCTCCTTTAAGCAACCCTTGCGACAATAAGGCCAAATCCGAAAGTTGCCTGATTTTTTCTTTTCTTCTGTTTTCGTCTTTTTCATCAAGTAATTTCCAATATACCGGATGATTGGAATTCACTTTAACATTAAAAATTTCGGGCAATCCGTTCATCCATGGCATGCCCCCTCCTGCACCTATGGAATTCATATCTTTCATCCTTCGGGTGAATTCCGGACGTGTTATCATAACAGGAGCATCATGCTCTGAAAGGGCTTCCACTTCCACCAAATAGGTTTCCTTGTTCAGAATTTCCTCAAACCATTTTTTAAGGTTATTTTTCTCTTCTTCATTTAACTTAGATGCAACCGATTCATCCTTTTCTACAAGTTTTTCCGGTGAGTCGGAATCAACGCGCTTAAAGACAATTTTGTCGATTTTTCTTTCCAGATGCTGAATAAAATGCGTATCCAAGACCGAATTCATCAAAAGAATTTCATAACCCTTGTTGCGGGCAGCCGAAATATAGGTATGCTGTTGTTCGGGATCCAATGCATACAAAACCGTACAAACTCCATGCTTATTGGTTTGAAGGTTTTTAATTTTTTCAAACCATTCATCCCAGGTATAGTAGTTACCGTTGATATCTTTAAATAAAAAGAACTTTATGGCACGTTCATGAAATTTATCGTCACTTACCATTCCGTATTGAACGAATAGTTTGATATCGTCCCATTTCTTGATTAAAGCATCTCTATCGGTTTTAAAAATTTCTTCAAGTTTGTCGGCTACTTTTTTGGTAATATGCGATGAAATTTTTTTAACGTTGGCATCCGACTGTAAATAGCTCCTGGATACATTCAATGGAATATCGGGGCTGTCGATGACACCTCTTAACAAAATAAGAAAATCAGGAACGATTTGTTCAACATTATCAGTTACAAACACCTGGTTACAATATAATTGAATTTTATCTTTAGGAACCTCCAAACGATTCGACAATTTTGGGAAATATAAAATGCCGGTGAGGTTAAAAGGATAATCGACATTCAGATGGATATGAAAAAGCGGCTCATCAAAAGAATTCGGATAAAGCTCCTGATAGAATTTTTTGTAATCTTCTTCACTTAATTCAGTTGGTTTTCTTGTCCAGGCAGGATTTGGATTATTGATAATATTATCCACTTCCACTTCCTCATATTTCACATCTTCCGGCTTTTGACCTTCTTTTGGTTCCGGTTTAATCCAATCTTTCTTTTTACCGAACTGAATTTCCACGGGGAGGAAGCGGCAATATTTTTTCAAAATACCTTCGATCCTTGCCTCGTCTAAAAATTCTTCCGAATCGGGGGCAATGTGCAATACCACATTAGTACCCCTGATAGTGCGATTAGAAATTTCTTCAATTTCATACTCTGGGCTGCCGTCGCACACCCAGTGAACGGCTTTTGCATCGGGTTTGTAGGATAATGTATAAATTTCCACTTTGGAAGCAACCATAAAAGCACTGTAAAAACCAAGGCCAAAGTGGCCGATGATTGCTTGCTGGTCAAGTTTGTCTTTGTATTTTTGGATAAATTCTTCTGCTCCTGAGAATGCTATCTGAGTAATGTATTTTTCCACCTCCTCTTTGGTCATGCCAATGCCTTTGTCCTTGATGGTAATGGTTTTGGCTTTCTTATCCAGTTCTACTTCAATGCGCAGGTCTCCCAATTCACCTTTAAATTCACCTAGTCGCGCCAGGGTTTTCAATTTCTGTGTGGCATCCACAGCATTCGATACTAATTCCCTTAAGAAAATTTCATGGTCGCTGTAAAGGAATTTTTTAATGATGGGAAAAATGTTTTCTGAATGAACTTTTAACTGCCCTTTATTCATAAAAGCTAATTTTTGAATATTAAAATTTCAAATAAAATACCAAATACAAAAAATTGACGAAATGTCAGGTGTAGATCAGAACTTACTTTTCAGTCGGGCTGTGCGCCTTCTGGTTTTTTTGATGACATATCCAAATGTAAATTTTATAGTAATATAACTGTCTTTTTCATTATCTCCTCTTTGACCAGGATTACCGGAAGCATCGGGGGCATTGTGTCCGGGAATTAATCCCAAATGTGGGTCGGACATATAAGCAGCCAAATCTCCATAATATTTTCTAATAGAATCCTTATTGTAATAACCTCCGCTTACATCATCAAGGTAGTCGGTAAAGGTTTTTGTCCAGCATATATCTATTCCAAAACTCCATTTTCTGTTAAATACAATCCTGTAGAAGGCACCGAAAGGCATGGATATGGCAAATCTTTTATATTGTTTGGGCCCACCCGGTAAACCCTGGCCCTCTGTGTGCAACGGATATAAGTTTACCCAATTTCCCCTGAAATCCCTTCCTTTGGGATTAAAATAAAATGCTCCTATGCCCGAATAAAAAAACAAACTCCACGTTCTGTTTTTATATCTTCTGAGCAAGGTTTTTTTAATGCCGTATCGGTTACCCGCTTTAATGGCATTAAAGCCAAGTTCTATGCGGGCAGAAAGGTCAAAAACATTCGATTTAAAGTTTAAATTACGATTACGCCTGAAGGGGTCTTTTGTTTCTTTGTCATCACCTTTTAAAATTAAATACTGAAATGCAGTGGAAAAATTTAACCAGTTTTGAATTTTGTATCGATAACCCAATCCCAGTGCAGATCGTGTTTGATTCCAGTCAAGGTCAACCGGACTGTAATCAGTGCCTTCCCTATCCCTGCCTCCCAAATCACCCAAAAAATGAGATGACCCCAAATACAAAAAATACTCATTCCTGTATCTTTTCCACTCTCCGGGACGATAGAAATTTTGGGAAAAAGATAAAAATGTAATAAAAAGTAAAAAATATTTTAAATGGTAATTTATCAAATTTTTTAGGCAAATATAATAAAATTAAGGTAATAAATAATGAATTATTGTTTAAGTTTGGTTATTACAAACTCCGTTCTACGATTTTTTGCATGTTCTTCTTCAGAACATGTCGATTGTTTTTTACCCTCACAGGCACAATTATTCAGTAATTTGCTTTCACCATATCCTTTACCCTTTATCCTGGAAGCGGAAATACCCTGCTTCACTATATACAATGCGCTCGACTTTGCTCTTTTGTCTGAAAGCTTTAAATTCGAAGAAGCATTACCACGGCAATCCGTATGGGATCCTAATTCAATAAACATATTAGGATATTCTTTCATGATTTTTACTATTTTATCCAGTTCTTTGGCTGCATCGGGTTTAATATCCCATTTACCTATATCAAAGTAAATGGGCTTAATGTCAATAAGCTTACCTATATCCAATCCCACTTCGATTTTACCCATCCTGAGATCGAGTTTTTCGTGCAATTTTATTTCCCCTTCCGTTCTGAGTTCCTCAGTAAAATTCACCTCTTTTTTCAAATAACCGTCTTTTTCCAGAATAATCGAATAGGCCACTTTTTCTCCCAACTTAAGGCCTTGCAATTTTTTGACATATTCACCCGAAGGGGTGGTTTTTGCCTCATCAAATGTCTGGTTTTTAAACAAATCTTTGATTGTAATTTTCACATCAGATAGTGGTTGTCCGGTTTTAAAATCCGTTACCAGAGCCAGAAAAGAAAATTTCGGGTCGTATTCAAGGAAAAGTTCCTTGGTTATTTCGTCGGAATCATACAATGCCGGATTAATACTGTCCTTCGAGTCAAAATAATGATCCTTGCTTACGGCAATCGGATAATTCATTTCTTCTTCCAACAAAAGTTGCACCTTCCCGCTATCATTGGTGATAAGTTTTTGGCCGTTAATATCAATGGTGGCATTTGGGATTACTTCATTTTTATCTTTATCTTTCACAATGAATGTGGCATTTTTGCCCCTGAGGATTTTTCCGGTAATGATAAATTGAAAAATATCATCGTCAGGACCGCCTTTAATCCTATTTGAAGAGAAAAAACCGGATTTTCCTTCGATGTCAAACCAAATACCAAAATCGTCTTTCTCGGAATTTATGGGGCTACCCAAGTTATATACTTTACCCTGAGGTTTTCCGTCTTTAAATTTTACTTCATAAATATCCAATCCTCCAAGACCCTCCCTGCTATCGGACGAAAAATATAGATACCCTTCTTCCGACAGGAAAGGAAATACTTCATTTCCACGTGTATTTACTTTTTCGCCTAAATTCACCGGTGTGCCCCATTGACCGTCATCCAGCAACCGGCAACACCAAATGTCCATTCCGCCAAACCCGCCGGGCATATCCGAAGCAAAAAACAACATTTTCCCGTCGGGACTGAATGCGGCGTGGGCACAATTTATTTCGTTATTGCAAAAATTTAATTGATGTGGATTCGATATCTGATTAACAGATAAAACGGTAAACTGAAACAATTGTAATTTATATGATTTATCGGAAGATTTTTTCTTTTTGGAATAATGATTGCGGGTAAAAATCATTTGCCTTCCGTCACGACTGATAGCCAATGGTCCATCATTATATTTCGATTGAAAATCTTCCATGAACGGCATCGGTATGGAATAATTATTGGACTTATCGCTCTCCGTCATAACCGTTGAATAGTATTTGAAATTAGTCCATCCATGCTTAACGGAAAACCATGGGTTGTTATTTTTGGCAATGCTGTAAATGATCTTATTTTGAAACTTTTGAGCGCATATTTCACTTGAATTTGTATTGAAAGGCATACGAATAACCGTATAAGCCATGGAATTTTTATTTATTTTTTGCATATTTTTAAGCCCCCTCTCGAGTTCGCGTGCCGTAGGATCCATGATGCCGGAGAGGATTTGTTCCGCATTGGCATAGTCAGCGTTCATCATCAATGCCTTGGCATAATAAAGTTTTTGCTGTTCATCGGCAGCGCCAAGCTTGTTTAATTTTCCGTAACATGCCACCTGACCTTTTATGTTTCCGGTCATGCGGTAACATTCCGCGAGTTTAGACAAAATCGTAACATTATTGCTGTCTTTTTTCAAAAACTCACTATATTCAATTGCAGCCAAAGCATAAAGTTTTTTGTTAAATAATTTGTCTGCTCTTTTTGTTATGGGAGAGCCAAAAAAATGAATAATAATAAAAAATAATATAATCTTTGTTTTCATATCAGAAAAACCTTGGACTGGTGACTTTCTTTTGTTTGTATGAAAATAAATAATTCAATACAACTTCATGGCTACCTTGGGAATAACGTTGGATTTCGTTCAAACCATAATCATATGAATATCCAAAATACAATTGCGGCGTGGCCTGAATTCCAAGAATTCCAACCGCCGCCGCATTACTCCTGTAGGATAATCCAAACCAAATTATTTTTTTTATCAACATACTAACATTAGCATCATACTGAAGGGGAGCATTTTGAACCATTTTAACCATTCCCTGTGGTTTTACATATAAATCAGGATTTATTTTAAAAATTCTTCCGATAACAAAATAATAGTGTAATTTTTCAAAATTAAAACTAATTTTTTGCTTAATGTTACTTTGCTCATCAAAGAAATAGGAATCGTCAATCAATCTTGGCACTGAAAGGCCTGCATAAAATTTATCCGTGGAATAAAATAATCCAAATCCGGTATTGGGTGAATTCAAACTGGGAGTATTATTGCTTATTTGAATGTCGCCGGCATCATTGGCTTTTAATTCAGACAATTTGTTCACCTGATTATGGACCCCGATATTTATTCCCAACCCGAGCGTACCTTTCTTGTCAGTTTTGATGCGATATGCATATGTCAGGTAGGCAAGGTTGCGTTGTAATTTGCCGATTCGTTCGTTGAGAAAATTAATTCCCAATCCCATTTTATTTACAAACAATGGCCCATGCATGGAAAATGTGGTGGTTACGGGCCTGCCCGGAAAGTTCATCCATTGCTGACGGTGAAGTGCCGTTATGGACAGGGCTTCCTTGCTGCCTGCATATCCCGGATTAATGAACACTTCATTAAACATGAATTGGGTGAACAAATGATCATATTGTGATCTTAGGTTCAACACCACCACTAGAAGAATAAAAATATAATTTTTTTTCATCATCTCCATGAATTTTAGTATTGAACAACAACATAACCCGTCAATTTTTCATTATCGCCATCCAAGAATTCAACAATGTAATAATAAACTCCCTGCGGAACCTTTCCATTGCCAAATGTCAGGTTCTGAACATTAGGAGAGCCATCCCATGTGTTATCGTAGTTCGGATTCTCATAAACCTTATTACCCCAACGATTAAATATGATTATTTTCACTTTTCTACCTTCAATTCCTTTTATTACAAAAAGGTCGTTCTTTCCATCACCGTTTGGTGTAAATACTTCAGGAACAAAAATATTTCCCGAAGGCAGTATAATGTCGGTAGGTACATTATCCGACAATTCGTTCGGGATGCCGTTTCCGTTCACATCCGGATTAAACCCGTTATTGGAAGTATCCCTTACTTCGCCAAACAACGCCATACCGTTGGCATATCCAATGGCTCTGTTACGGAAGAAACGAACGGTATCGGGCATGACTTTCACCGTAAAATCAATTACGCCAAAATCACCCGGTGCCAGTTTGCTTTGCAGGGGGTTGGTCAGCAATACACTGGTTGAACCGTTAAATGCGGCATCTACAATTAGTGTTGTTCCGGAAGAAACCACAGGCGGATTAGGTATCAGGTATGTGGCCGGTAATTTCACGGTAGTTCCATACAAAGAATCCTTAATTCTGATATTAATTAAAGTATCATTGCCCATATTGATGGCTTTAATAGAGTAGTATATATAGTAGGATTTATCTGCTTGTCTTGGCGACAAGGTAGCCGATTTGGCAATGCCCAATACAACATTGGGTGAAAGTATTATAATGGTTGGTTTGTTATCATCTGTGGGCAAACCATTTCCATTTTGATCCCAAAAGAATCCATCGTTAGAAATATCGCTGAAAACAGAACCACTGACAGGATCAGTAGCAAAGCCAATTACCGTATTGGTGAATGGGCCGAAGAAACCGTTGGGCTTTACACGAACGGTAAATACAATTGTATCTTTTCGGTTAGCAAACAAAGTACTGGATGAACTTACCACCAAATCAGTATTCGATGAACCATTGAACGAAGAATTGGCCGTTAATCCCGATGGAGTCGAAGTTGAAGTTACTATGGGGCCCTGCACTATGCTGAATGAAGTGGGTGGAGGGAAGCAATTTTGAAGATTTTCAGTCAATGTAATGTTGGTAAGGTTTACCGAACTATTGTTTACTGCAGTTATGGTAAAGGAAATCAGATATTCATTATTGATCAATGTGGGGGTGGATGCTGCTTTTGTTAATCCGAAGATGGTGTTATTACAATTGATAGGCACCAGGAAAAGAGTGGTATCTTTAAAGCATCCGTTAGTATTGAAAATCCTGATCGTGTAAGGTTGGGGAGTAGTGGGGTTGGGAAGGGTATTGGT
>JAOAHO010000059.1 GCA_026415195.1 Bacteroidia bacterium
AGGCAGCACCCCCAAGCCCGTCCTTACCGGTGGATGACCCCACTATGAATACCGGGTTGCCTTCTCCTTCCGATATGGCCCTGACCCCTTTACCTATTTTTACTATCCCAACACTCATGGCATTAACCAGCGGATTGACAGTAAAACTGTCGTCAAAAAAAACTTCCCCGCCCACGGTAGGTACGCCAAATGCATTACCGTAATCGCCAATACCTTTCACCACTCCGCGAATCAGCCATTTGGTGCGTTCTTCATGAATTTTGCCGAAGCGCAGGGAGTTCATTTGTGCTATGGGCCTGGCTCCCATGGTAAAAATATCGCGGTTGATGCCGCCCACCCCTGTGGCAGCACCCTGGTAGGGTTCGATGGCGCTGGGATGGTTGTGGCTTTCAATTTTAAAGGCACAGGCCAGGCCGTCGCCAATGTCCACAAGGCCTGCATTTTCTTCACCTGCCTTGGCAAGCAGATGAGGGCCTTCTTTGGGGAGTTTTTTTAACCAAAGAATACTGTTCTTATAGGAACAGTGTTCACTCCACATCACCGAATACACAGCCAGTTCGGTAAAATTCGGTGTGCGGCCCAAAATCTCGCAGATTTTATGGAATTCTTCTTCTCTTAAGCCAAGATTTTTGGCATTTTCAACGGTTGCAATCGGGTTTGGGAATTTCATGGTCTAATTCTATAGGGATGATGTCCTGCCTCCGTCAACAGGCAAATTGATGCCGTTAATGTATGACGCTAAAGGGGAAGCCAAAAACAAAACAGCAGCCGCCACTTCTTCGGGCCTTGCAAACCGCTTCATCGGAATTTCTTCCATCATTTCTTTTTCCACTTCTTCTTTGTTCATTTGGTGCTGGTGTGATTTTTTTTCAATCAGGGACTCAAGACGTTCGGTGCGTGTGGCGCCCGGCAAAACGTTGTTAACGGTAATACCGTAGATCCCGAGTTCATTGGCCAGCGTTTTCGACCAGTTGGCCATGGCACCACGCAAGGTGTTGCTAACACCCAAATTAGGAAGAGGCTGCTTTACGCTGGTGGAAATTATGTTGATGATTCTTCCATAGGATGCCTGCTTCATGCCGTTCACCAAGGTTTGAACAAGGACATGAGCCGACAAAAGATGCTGGCGTATGGCATTGGTAAATTCTTCCGTTTGTGCATATAGTAAGGGGCCTGCCGCAGGACCGCCTGAATTATTGACAAGGATGTGAATCGGCCCAATGCGTTGAATAAGATTTTCCGTTAAGTTTTTCAGACGCTCGGTGTCGTTCATGTCGCAGGCAATATAGGAATGATTCTGGCCTGCCGGAACGGGAAGGGATTGGCGTGCAGATTTCAGATCGGATTCATTCCTGGAAAGCAGAATTACCCTGCACCCCGATTCAGCCAACAACTTTGCAGAGGCGAAGCCTATACCTTTTGACCCGCCACATACCAATGCACTTTTATGGGATAAATCAATCTTCATGTATCTCAGAAAATGCTGACATGCATTTTTCGATTAAAGGCACTGGGTAACCTTTGGCGTAAAGATAACGCATTATTTTAAGTTTTTCTGTATGGATTATTTTATTCTTATGTTGAATTTTTAAGCTAATAAGTTGCAGGCAGTTTTGTTCGATTTCTTCTCTGAATGATTCCATTGTTTTTTTAATCAAACCGGGTTCAATTTGATGGCTCTTGAGTTCAAATATTATTTTTTCAGGCCCCCATCTGTTAATTCTAACCTTTCCGCTGACAAAAGCCCTGACAAATTTTTCATCCGATGCTATGCCTAAGGTTTTAAGGGCAGTGATGATTTTGTTTTGCCTGTTAAGGTTCGTTATGCCCAATTGTGTTATTTTTTTTCTGATTTCTGCTACGCTTCGTTCGCGATAGGCACAATATCGAATAATTTTATTCCATACTTCTTCTTCCATAATTTTTGCAAATTTGTAAAAATTACTTGTACCGATATTTCAAGAAATGTTCACCAAAGATGACCTTATCAGGGAATGCGGGCCACATTTGCCGAAAGCCGAAAGGGAGGAGGCATGGGGGGCTTTAACGGAAAAATCTGTTGTTTCGATTCGTTTACATCCAATCAAATACACATCGGTTGAATTTGAACTAACAAATCCTGTACCATGGTCTGACCGGGGATACTACCTGGACAAACGGCCTGTTTTTACACTTGACCCTGCTTTTCACGCGGGGGAATATTATGTACAGGAAGCATCTTCCATGGTAGTGGGGCAGGTGGCAGGGGAACTGTTGAAAGAATTTTCTGATCCTTTGATATTCGATGCCTCGGCCGCTCCGGGAGGAAAATCCACTCACCTGTTGGAAATGATGAACGGAAGCGGGCTTTTGGTGTGCAATGAACCCGACGGTGCCCGCATCAGAACGCTAAAATCAAATCTTACTAAATCAGGATATTCCAATGTTTTGATAACCAAAAATTTTGCAGAGCGTTTATCGTCAGTTGAAAATTACTTTGATATTATTTTGTTTGATGCCCCTTGTTCTGCAAGCGGAATGTTCAGAAAAAATCCCGACTGGCTGAAGCAATGGAAGCCCGAAAAAGCACTACGGTTTTCCCGATTGCAGAAAAACATTCTCCAATGCCTGTCCCATTTGCTAAAACCCGGCGGCTATCTTATTTTTTCCACATGCAGTTTTTCGGTGTGCGAAAACGAAGAAAATGCCGAGGCACTGAAGGATTTGGGCTTTGAATTAATGCATCAAAAATTATTATCAGGGTTGAAAGATTTTGGTGTTTATTTCAATGAATTTGGCGCAAGGTTTTACCCGCATCGGCTTAAAGGTGAGGGCTTTTTCATTACAATCGGAAAAAAAATAAAGGGAGAAAAAAATCGAAATTTTTTGACAAAAAAAAATAAAACCAAAACTGCATTCCATATGAAAGTGAGTGCTGAAAATAAAAACATTTTTTTTATCAATCATGAGCATTCCCAAAATTGCTTTTACCTTCGAAAAGAATACATGGAGAAAATTCTTGAACTCAAAGAAGCGGGTTTTAATTTTATTGCCCCGGGTATATTTTTGGGAACCAAAACCAGGTTTGGATTTGTTCCTTCACAGGAATATGTGATGTTGAATCATCCATTGGTTTTTGAAGAATTGAGAATAGAAAGCATCCCCCTCACTAAGTCTGATGTCATTTATATTTTGAAAAACAAACAATGGCCTCATACTTCCTTTTTGGCAGGTAATCCCATTCCGGGCTTTTATAAATTAACATACGGAAAAAACGGAATATGTTTATTGGAAGTTCAGGCCAACGGAAAAAAAAGAATTTATCTGGATGATGAATTCAGGATAAAAAATACCAATTTAAAGGAATCGTAGTTGAATGTTTATTTTGTTACTTTACGAATGGTTATGCGAAAATTAAAAAAAATCAGTTATTTAATCTTTTTATTTCTGATTGCCTCAAAAAAGGAGGCACAGAATAAGTGGCAGTACCCCGAGACAATACGCCAGAATATTACCGATGATTATTTTGGCGTTAAAGTTCCCGACCCCTACCGGTGGCTTGAAGACGAAAACAGCAGTTGGACCAAAGATTGGATTGAACGGCAAAACCAATTTACGGAAATCTATTTCAGGAAATACATTCCCGAAAGGGAGAAATTAGAGAAGGAACTGGAAGCATGCATGAGTTACTCATCCATGGGCATGCCCGTGAAAAACGGAAAATATTATGTTACTTGGGTCAGCAGGCCCGAATGGAACCAACCGGTTTTGTATTATTCGGAAAAATTGAATTTTAATTTGTCACAGGGTTGGAAAGAAGCCCTGGATGTGAACAAAATGTCGGACAAGGGGCTTTATTCACCCGTGGCATTTGCCTTGCATTCAAAAAAGGATTGGATGGCGTATGCCTTATCGTATTCCGGAAGTGATTGGAATACCATTTACGTTAAAGATTTAAAAACGGGAAAATTCATTTCCGATTCCATTCCCTATTCTCAGTTTAGCGGCCTGAGTTGGTGGAAAGATAAACTTGTTTATACCGTTGCCGAAAAACCTGAGTTATCCAAGATGTATTCCAAACCGGTTTCGTCTTACAGTGTATTTTGCAGGGATATTCTGAAGAAAACCGATTCACTGGTTTATTCCGTACGTGACTCGTTAAGGATTTTCCTGAGCGGATGGGTGTCGGAGGATCAAAGGTTTATGTTTTTGTCCTTATCTAAAGGAACCTCGGGCAACCAATTAAAAATCAAAAAATTAAAAAATGCGAACAAAGATTGGTATGATGTAACCGACAGATTTCAGTTCAACTATGATTATGTTGGAAATTCAGGCGATACGGTATTTATTAAAACCAACGAAAATTCGCCTAACAATAAAGTGATTGCACTTTGGTTCAAAGAAAACGATGTGATTCCGTTGGGTGAGGTTGTTTCGCATCATGATAAAAGGGTTATACAACAGTTTGTACCCTCTCCCTTAGGGTATTTTTATTCTTATTTGGAAAATGTTCAGTCCTATTGTGCCTTCAGGAAGAATAATGAAAATGAATGGAATAAAATAACATTAGAGCAAAACCTTTCCGTTAGGGGAATTTATTATGACAAAAATGAAAAAAAGTTTTATTTATCTGTTCAATCGTTCTTTAATCCAAACCGAATATTGGAATATAATCCGAATGGAAATAAGGTGGCCCAAAAATACGAGGTCAATGCAGGGATAAAGCCCGAAGATTACATCAGCCGGCAAATCTTTTTTCCGGCTCGCGACGGCACAAAAATTCCGATGTTCATTCTTTCATCAAAGTCTTGGGACATGAAAAGCCCCGTGCCGGCATTTGTTTATGGTTACGGGGGATTTAATATTTCATTAACGCCTTCTTTCAGCGGGGAACGTTTACCCTTTTTAAAAAGGGGCGGAATATATGTGATCGTAAATTTGAGGGGAGGGGGGGAATTCGGTGAAGATTGGCACGCTGCAGGAACTAAATGTCAAAAACAGAATGTTTTTAATGATTTCATGGATGCCATTGATTATTTGGTTAAGCAAAACTGGACATCTTATGATAAGGTAGCCATACATGGAAGGAGCAACGGCGGATTACTTATAGGTGCGGTAATTACCCAAAGGCCTGATATCTGCAGAGTTGCGTTACCAGCTGTGGGGGTATTGGATATGCTCAGGTATCAGCATTTTACCGTGGGAAGGGGTTGGGCAGTAGATTACGGTTTAAGTGAAAATAAAGAAGAATTTAACTGTTTGTTGAAATATTCACCATACCATAATGCCATCAGGGCCGAGCGTAATCCTGCCACCTTAGTTATCACAGCCGATCATGATGACCGTGTAGTTCCGTCGCATTCCTTTAAGTTTGCCTCTGCCTTGCAGTATCATTCCATCTCGGATTATCCGGTTCTTATCAGGATAGAAAAAAGCGCAGGCCATGGTGCCGGAAAACCCAAAAAGCAACTGTACAAAGATGCTTCTTACTTATGGGGAATGGTTTTTTACCATCTTAACATGCCTTTTTAATAATTCGTAGTTTTTTTTTACAAATTGTTTAACATTTTCATGTAATTTTAATCAAATATTCCAACTATGAAAAAAGTAGCTTTCATATTATTACTGATTTTGGGCGGGTTAAATTTTATTAATGCCCAGGAAAGCAATAGGAATGCCGGGCAAAATCCACAGGCTATTGTTGCCAATAAAGCAAGAAATGAAGCTTTGAAAGCACAGGAAAAATTGGGTCTGTCACGGGAACAATTTGCCAAATGGTATCAGAGTGCATTTAAAAGAATCAGTGCCATTCAACCGCTTCGGGAAGAATTAAAAAACACAAATGACAATACAAAAGTCAAAGGAATTCGTGAACAAATAAAAGAAAACCGTATAAAATTTGACCAAGAAGTAAATACATTTTTAACAGATGATCAAAAATCCAAATGGGCTGCTTGGAAGGAAGAAAGAAAAAATCAGCAAAGGCAATTCAGCAAAGACAAAAAAGCAAAATTAGTTGAATCGGAAGAAGAAGTTTTAGATTTTGAAGAGTAATTTGCTTTATTTTACCAATAGGGATATAGTTATGTTATCCCTTTTTTTATTTTTGCACCAGAAGATGAAAAATCGAATTCTTTTTCTTTTTTTAATTCCTTCATTCATTATATCCCAATATAATCCTCAGGGCATTTCGAACATTGAAAAAGTATTATTGGAAGCAGATGAAGCTTTGTTCAACAAGGGGTTGCTGAGTTACAATAACAGGGATTTCATTTCTGCTGCTAAGATTTTTGACAGCCTGCAGAAAAAATATACCAAATCCATTGAACTTAAATATCTTTTTTCATGTGCAGGCAGTTACCTGCCTGAATATAAAACCCATGCTTACAGAAACCTTAAAGAATTAAGGGAGTTCTCCCCTTTACTCGAGAATTATTCATTCTTTATGGGGCAGGCCTATGAAATGAATGATAGCATTGAAAGTGCACTATATTGGTTCAGGAAATACGATAAAGAATATAATATTCCTAATCCCATAAACCCTGACTTAAAAAAGAAAACACCGGAAAAAATTAAAAATCTTGAAAAGGCTTTGGAATTAAAAATGAAAGCCAACCCGGTTCAAATAAAAAACATTGGTAGGCCCGTAAATTCCGAAGCATGGGAATACACGCCACTGGTTCCTCAAGATGAATCGTTTATAATTTTTACTTACCGTGGCCCAAAATCGAAAGGCGGAAAGCAAAAGATAACCAAAGGAGTTGAAAAAGTAAAGGAAGAAGAAAAGCTTTATTTTGAGGATGTTTTTATTTCGTTCAGAATTAACGATACCGGCTGGACAGAACCTCAGCCCATAAATTCCATTAACACTCAGATGCATGATGCCGCAGTGGCACTATCACACGATGGAAGGGAGATGTTTATATACAAAAATTTAGGAAAAGGATATGGCGATTTGTTTATTTCTACATTCGACGGAAAAAACTGGTCGGTGCCCGTATATCAAAAAGGATTAAACTCCGATAAATGGGATGGAAGCGCTGCATTCATGCCCAACAAAGATGAAATTATTTTTGCATCAGAAAGGCCCGGAGGGCGAGGAAAAAAAGATCTTTGGAAAGCCAAAAGAATTGGCCCAAACACTTGGGGCAATATCGAAAATCTAGGCCCCGACATTAATACGGAAGATGATGAAGACGCACCTTTTATTACTGCCGACGGGAAAATATTATTTTTCTCCACCAACAGTAAAATCAGCACCGGAGGATATGATATTGTACGTTCCGATTTGGGTGATGACGGCAAATGGAAAAAGCCTTACAATCTTGGTAAGCCTATCAACTCACCCATTGACGATAAATTTTTTATGGTTATCGGTAACGGAAGCAGGGCTTATTATTCATCCTATAAAGAAGATACCAAAGGTGGTTATGATATATATTCAATCGAACCTGGAATTCCGGGAACACCTGTATCGCTGGTTCAAATCATAACCTTTTCTTACCTTGACAATCAGCCTGTTGAATCGGAAGTTGTTATTAAATCTTCTGATGAAAAAAAATTACCGGTTCAAAAATTAAAAACCACACGCTTCGATGGTAAGGCAATTGTCAACTTACCTTCCGGCATGGATTATACTTTTGAATTTTCCATTCCTAATTTTACTCCTCAAATAAAAACCTTAAGTGTTCCTGCTCAGGATACATTCATAAAAATGTTTGTCTACAATGATTTTTACAGTGAGGATTATCTTAAAAGAATTAAGAGGTTGGAAGATAGTATCAGAAAAGAATCCTCCTTGAAATCTTCTGAAAAGGAATTGATAAATTTCTTCGATAAATATGCCGATTATCAAAATGATTCCATCAGATTTAAAGTTCAGGTGGGGGCATTTCGATTTGTGGAAAATTTCGACTTGAATAAATTGATTTCATTCGGCAAAATTCAAAGAGTTACGGGTAAAGATAAAATTACACGTTTTTATGCCGGTAATTTTAAAACTATTCGCGAAATCCGTACATTTTCAGATGAAATTAAAAAAGTAATCCCTGATGCTTTTGTTGTGATTCAAGCACCAAAGAATTTTTATTATCTCAGTGATTTCAGAAAAATACTCGAATCAAAGTAATAACAAAAGTTCTTCAAGCTTCTTTATTACATAAGGGTAAGTATATCGTTTAATGCCTGATGGATTTAACCAAACGGCTTTCCAACCTGCATGCGTGGCGCCTTTAATGTCGGTTTCAAAGCGATCTCCAATCATTAGGCAATGTTCGCTTTTAGTTCCTATTTTCCTTTCACAATACTTAAAAATTTCCTTTTGGGGCTTTCTGAATCCGATTTCATCTGAAATGAAAATATGATCAAAGTAATCATAAATTCCGCTTGATTTTAATTTTATTGGTTGTACATCTGGAAATCCATTCGTAAGTACATGTAATGAATAAGATTCTGAAAGGGCCGATAAAAGAACTTCAGTTCCCTCGATCAGATATTTTCCGTTTGGAGTAATGCGCATATAGGTTTCCGACATTTTTTCGGCCAGCCCATCCTGAAAAATCCCGCAATGTTCAAGGGTCCATTTGAATCTTTTAATTCTCAGTTCTTCCATAGAAAGGTGTTGCTGATGATAAGCCTCCCAGGCAAGGTTATTGTAATGCATATACAGGTTCAGAAAATGATCTAAATCTGTAATGGCATGTTGCAATTCAAGTTCCCTAAGCGTCAGAATCATTCCCTCTCTGCTGTTTTTTTTCAAATCCCAAAGGGTGTCATCGAGATCAAAAAAAATATGCTTTATATCCTTAAAAGTTTTCGACATCAAAAGAGTTTATCCAAAAAAACATAGAAAAATGTTGTCCAAAAAGATGCAGACAAAGTCATGGCGAAGATTATTTTCCATTTTTGTTTAAAAAATTTCACTGAAATAAAACAACCTCCCGGATACGACAATAAAACAGGCGAAAGTAAAGCAATTCCCCAAAGTCCGAATTTTTCTTTTATGCGGATAATGCGTCTTATTTTTTTAATTTTTGCCGATTTCAGGCGATAGGGAAATCGGCGGTTCCACCAACCGAATAATTTCTCTGAAAGCGTACTGAAAATTATGGATCCCGTAAATGCTCCTCCGGCTACCATCAGGAAAATGGCAGGAAAGTTCTTCCCGAAAAACAGAAAAGCAGAAGCAAACCCGATTTTGCCGAAAAACATCGAAGGAAAAAATGCCACCAATACGCCAATAATCCACTTTGACATGTGGACAAACACTTGAGTTTTTAAAATTAGCCATTTAAGGAAAATCAGTAACTTTGCAAAAATTTAACTTAACATTATTTTAATAATTTCATTATGGGTTCTTCTTCAACTTTAACCGAAGCCCATCACGAAAATTTGTTTGCTTCGGTATTGGCACGTCTTCAAACAGCGGCTGAAAAAATCCAACTCAAACCTCAGGTATTAAAGGTTTTAAGTAATTGCCAGAAAGAAATAAAAGTTTCGTTACCGGTAGTGATGGATAACGGGAATATTGAAGTCTTTGAAGCCTACCGTGTGATTCATTCCACCCATGTGGGGCCATCCAAAGGCGGTATTCGTTATGCCATGGATGTTAATGATGATGAAGTAAGAGCATTGGCTGCCTGGATGACCTTCAAATGCGCCGTGGCCGATTTGCCATACGGAGGCGCCAAGGGAGGAATAAAATGCGACCCGAAGAAAATGAGTGTGGGCGAATTGGAAAGGCTAACGCGTGCCTATGCCAAGGCCATGAAAAACGTATTTGGGGTGAATCTGGATATTCCAGCACCTGACATGGGTACTTCCGGGCGTGAAATGGCATGGATCGTGGATGAATTTAACAAAATGATTGGGGAAGATGTTCCGGGAGTGATCACAGGCAAACCAATTAACATTGGAGGATCGCTTGGACGCGAGGCAGCCACCGGCCGTGGTGTGATGGTGAATACACTGCAGGCCCTTGAAAAACTGAAAATCGACCCTAAAAAAGCCACTGCCGTTGTTCAGGGCTTCGGAAATGTGGGTTCACATGCTGCCCGTCTTTTGTTTGAACAAGGGCTGAAAGTAGTAGCCATTGGCGATCATTCGGCCAGTATCTATAACCCTAATGGCATCAACATCTCCGACGCACTTCAATATGTGTCCAAAAATAATCGTGTATTAAAAGGCTTTACCGGTGGGCATGAGATCCCATCCGACCAGTTGCTTACATTGCCATGCGATGTATTAGTGCCTGCTGCATTACAAAATGTCATAAATGAACATAATGCCCCTAAAATTCAAGCCAAAATCATTGTAGAGGGGGCCAACGGGCCAACTTTGCCTGAAGCGGATGATATCCTTAATCAAAAGGGAATATTGGTTGTACCTGATATTCTTGCCAACAGCGGAGGAGTTACAGTGAGTTATTTTGAATGGGTACAAAATAAAGCCGGTTTTTACTGGTCGGAAGATGAAGTGAACCAAAAACACGACATCAAAATGAAAACCGCATTCGGAAAGGTTTGGGCCAACATGGAAGAATATAAAGTTTCCATGCGCATTGCAGCCTACATCACGGCCCTAAAAAAAATTGAAAAAGCCGTGATGGACAAAGGTTTTTATTAAAAAATGGCCCCAAGGGAAATCAAAAAAAATATATCCCGTTTTTCCACCGACAAAGCACTCAGAAAACTTTTCGAAAACATAAAAAAAATCGTATTGGTGGCCCATCCGAATCCCGACGGGGATGCCATGGGCAGCACTTTAGGCCTTTATAATATTCTGAAGGAAAATAAATTCAGCCCCACCGTTATTTCACCTAATGCCTTTCCTTCTTTTTTACAATTCCTTCCAGGTTCTGGCAAAGTTATCTTTGCAGACAAACAACCTGATTTGGCCGAAAAAAAAATTCGACAATCCGACCTGGTAACCATTATGGATTTCAGTTCTTTGAAAAGATCTGAAAACCTGAAGGAAGCACTTACAAAATACAATAAAAAATTTTTGATTATCGATCATCATCGTCAGCCCGACTGGCCTGCTCAATATTGGTTTTGGGATGTTAATTCTGCAAGTACGTGCGAATTGGTATATCGTCTGACAAAAAAGCTATTTCCCAAATATCGCTTTTCAAAAAAAACTGCCACGTGCCTTTACACCGGAACCATGACCGATACGGGTTCATTCCGTTTTCCATCGGTGAAGCCCTCCACGCATGCCATGATTAAAGAATTAATGGAAACCGGCATTAAGCATTACGAAATCCATGAAGCCGTTTATGATGATTTTACTTATAACCGGTTCCAACTTATGGCCCTTGCACTTCAAAAACTCACGCTTGCCCATTCCGGTAAATCAGCCTATGTATTCTTGTCGTTGGAGGAATTGAACCGGTTCGGTTATATGAAAGGAGACACAGAAGGTTTTGTCAATTTACCGCTGTCCATAAAAGGAGTACAACTTTCAGGCTTTTTCATGGAGCAGGAGGGATATATAAAAATTTCGTTACGAAGCAAAGGAAATATCGACGTGAATCGAATTGCACGACAATATATGAACGGCGGCGGACATAAGAACGCAGCAGGAGGAAAATGGTTTGGCAGTATAACCGAACTTATACAAACCTTTACCGAAAAAATTAAGATTTGAATTTTTTTTACAATATATTTTATTTTCTCTGTAAAATCCGGTTTTCTTTTAACAAGCACACAAAACCACAATCCTTTCATTTGATTGTTACTCCGAAAGATACATCGGATTGGTTCAAAGTTCGTTTTAAAAATAAAGAAATTTTGTTTTTGATTTATGATGAAAACCATCAAATAATTCTTCATAAGAACAGTAATCAAGCAAAAACTTTTCAAACCGACAAAATCAGCGGATTAAAATCGTTAGCAGAATTTTTAACGGAAACCCGGTTCGGATATGTTATCATGGTAATCGACAAGAATTTTAAAAACTACCTGACTTTTTTCAATGGTATTCAGGCAAATCATATCATTTGCATTCAAAGGCCGGAAATGTCTGTACAATTAAATAAAAAATGTTTTGCCGTGTTGAATCTCTCAGAAAATAAGGAAAATCATTTTTCCGAAACGGAATATTTTTTGGGGGAATATTTAAAGATTTAACCTTGCATGTTAAATTACCTTCAAACTAAATTCACCCGAATTGCGTTATTTTTATTATATTTAATAAGTTTTTAAATGAAACACGCTTTATTGATTTTTTTCACGATTGGCCTTCTTAATGCCCAGCCGGTTCGTAAATACAGTAATGAGTTTTTGAACATCGGGGTGGGGGCGAAGAACTTGGGGATGGGCAATACCGGTATTGCAGGCACAGAGGGTGTTTATTCCGGTTACTGGAATCCTGCTGGGCTGTTGCAACAGAAAAACGATTTTGAATTAGGCTTAATGCATTCCGAATATTTTGCAGGCATAGCCAAATATGATTTTTTGGGAGGTTCCAAAAAAATTGACAGTGCTTCTGTGTTGGGAATATCTTTTATTCGCTTTGGTGTGGACAACATCCCCAATACCTTAGACATGGTGGATGCTTCGGGAAACGTAAACTATGACAAAATCAAACAATTTTCCGTAACCGATTTTGCTGCCATAGTTTCTTATGCCCGGCATTTGAATTTTATTAAGGGAATTATGGCCGGGGCCAACATGAAAATCATACGCCGCAGGATTGGCGACTTTGGGGGAGCATGGGGATTCGGTACCGATGTGGGTTTAAAATATCCCTATAAAAAATGGATGTTCGGCTTAATGGGGAAAGACATTACCGGTACTTTTAATGCGTGGAATTATTCCTTAACCGAAAAAGAAAAAGCCATATTCTTTCAAACCGGAAACGAAATCCCCCAGAACAGCATTGAAATTACCATGCCGCGGCTGGTTTTTGGAGCATCTTATTCAGAAAAAGTATGGAAAGAAAAAATTGAACTGACGGGTGAGGTGAATTTGATCAATACGTTCGACGGCAAGCGCAATACCGTTATCAAAACTTCCGTTTGGAGCATGGAGCCCGCTTTCGGATTTGAAGCCAATTATAAACGGACTTTCTTTTTGCGGTTTGGATTCGGCAATATCCAAAGGCAGTTTGATGCATCGGGAAAAAGGCAAATCACCACCATGCAACCCAATGCAGGGGTTGGCCTGAAATATCGGGGAATTACCCTGGACTATGCTATGACCGACATCGGTGATCGATCTATAGCCATTTATTCTCATATGTTTTCTCTCAGATTAGAGATGAACAGAAAAAAATGAAAAAAAATCTACTACAAATATTTTTTTTCATTTTATCATTAGCCAATTTTGCTCAGAAGTACGGGAATGAATGGGTTTCATACCAGCAAACCTATGTCAAATTTGCCATTACTAAAGAAGGTTTATACCGTATCGACTCGTCGGTGCTTGCTCAGAAATTTAACCTTCAGTTTGTCAATCCGCATTCCATACGTATATACCTGAACGGAAAGCAAATCCCTCTGTATATCCATGGGGATGCCGACGGTAAAATTAACACCGGTGATTACATAGAATTTTATGCCCATAACCTTAGACCAGATTTTGATTCATTACTTTATCATAACATTAACCATCTGGCTAATCCTTATTATCCCATGTATTACGATACTATATTTGCTTTTCTTACCGTACATCCGACCTCCACGGTTTCGTTAAGATATACACTTCAGAACGATACTACTATTGCTAATTATCCCCTTTCGAATTATGCCTATTCATTGGCAGTTCACCTGGCCGGATATTCCTTCAATCACGGTCTGAAAACATACGATTGGTCGAGTGCGGATCCCCGCTTTACGCAGGAGGAAGGATGGGGCACCTACATCAGCAAAAACGGGCAACAAACCACAGGGT
>JAOAHO010000060.1 GCA_026415195.1 Bacteroidia bacterium
GTCAGATGTGTATAAGAGACAGGGGTAGTACTGAGGCATGATGGCGCGCTTTGCGATTGAACTTCTATGTAATAGGTTGTTGTGGTAACAGGCGATACCGTTACAGGTATAGTACCAAGAAAAGTTCCTCCGGTCGGGGAGGTATATAAATTATAATTGTAACCTGCGACAGGACCGGAAATTCCGATGGTGGTGGTTTGAGATGCACATTTTGGATTAGGCGATGCAGTAGGAGTAGGAACAATGGAAATATTGCAGTTAAGGCAATGATTGGTTGTTGCAGGATTAACGGTTGAGGAAATAGGAGTAAAAGCTGAAGATGTTGCAATATTATAGGTATTGGTTATTTGTGTGATAAAATTTGCATTAAAGCTTGCTGTAGTGAGATTTAAAGCAGCCGTGGAACAACCGGCTGTCGTTAAGTTTAGATCCCCCAAACTGTTTGTTCTTATGGCATTATAATTAAAACCGGTAATTTGTTGTTCAGTATTTACAATGTAAAATCCTTGATCGGAACTTACTACATTACCTTTGGCTAAAAGCACTCCAATTCCTGTAGAAGGTGTATACTGTTTGCTGAATATGGTGGCTCCGGATGAACTGTTTAATTTAAAAATTACTGAACCGTAAGAAGTCGGAATTGAAGATGTTATTGCCCAACCTACAAAAGAATAATTTCCGTCAGAATGTTCAATAACACTTTCAAGCAAAGTAGTAAGAATTAATGAAGGAGGAAATGAAGGCGGTTGAATTCTTCTTACAAATTGGAATGAAGTTGGAGTTCCTGTGCCTTGTATTCTGCCTATCCATGGAAAACTGCCATCTTGTCCTCCTAAAAGAAAGTTGCCGCCGGATATGGTAATGACATCTCTGATCGTTTGTGAACTTGTGTTTCCGCTTCCAAATTTCAGAACATATAAATTACCTCCGGTGGACTTATCCACTTTAATCATAATAGCGTCACTCGGATAGTCTCCGCTTGACATGGCTTGTGAGCCATCTGCAATATTTCCGACAAGCAAATATCCGTCTGCCGACTCGGCACATGCATTAAAATAACTTTCATCAGGCTGAGGCGTGCTTACCGTCCAAACCCTGGACCATTGAATCACACCGTTTGAATTCGTCTTTACCGCAAAAAAACTGGTAGTATCCACCGTACTTGCCGAAACACCATCCCAAAAATAATCTACTCCGCCAACAGCCAGAAAGCCACCATCGGAAGTTTCAATAACATAATTAAAAAACTCATTTGATGTTTTTGAACTGTTTATGTTGGGTAATAAATATCGGTTTGACCATAAAACATTACCATTGTTATCCGTTCTGACTAAAATGGCTCCGCCGCTGTTACTGCCTCCGGTTCCGCATACAATAAATCCGCCGGATGAAACATTCTTGATATTATAAAAAACTGTGGAAATACCTGCTGTATAGGTACGTGCCCAAAGAACTGTTCCAGAATTGTCGGTCCTGACAATATTTCCATATAACGGAGGAAGTGTCGTTGAATTAAATCCGCAAAATACAAAGTCGCCCGTGGGGGTTTGAATCGTATTTCCGGATAAATCAAAACTACCAACATCGTAAGTAGTTCTGTAAAAAATCTGAGAAAATGTTACATTGGAAAAAACAATAAACATTAAAACTATACACTTTTTCATTTTATGAGTTTTTGACAAAATTAAAAAATTTAATTTTAAGTTACTGGAAAGTTAATTTTTGAAAACATTTATTGTATCGCTTCCGGAATTAAAAACCCGGTAAGGTTCGATATTAGAATAATTTGGCGAAGTTAATCCGGTGCCAAACTTTTTTGAATTTGAAATAAATAAAAAAATTTCATTGAAAAATTTATGAAATAAAAAAAAATCAAGCGCTTTTCTTCCGCCTTCAACTAATAAACTCTCCAACCCTAACCTCTTTAAAAAATCAAAAAGTGCCTCCGGGTTACTTTCCAAATCCAATTTTAATATTTTTTTTTCTAAACAATCTGCATTATTTTTAACAATGAAAAATGTGGGTGCCAATTTTTCATTACAAATATGCATTCCTTTCATTCTTTCGTCATATCCCAACACTATCCTTGCGGGGTTCCTTCCTTTACACAACCTCACATCCAGGCGGGGATTATCCGTCAATACCGTATTTTTTCCTACCAATATGGCCTGATGACGGGCCCTGAGCCGATGAACCAAAACATCACTTTCATGGCATGTTATTTTATTTTCTTCCCTGCTGACCGGGGGCAATTTGGAAATAAATCCATCTGCTGTTTGAGCCCATTTAAGGGTTATCCATGGCTTGCCGGTTCTTTTGGTATAAAAAAAGCGTCTGTTTAATTCTTCACCTTCTTTTTCCATCACCCCGCTTACCACCTCAATTCCCGCTTCTTTTAATTTTTTTATTCCCCTGCCTTGTACCAAAGGATTTGGATCAATATTCCCAATGACGGCTTTTTTAAAACCTTTTTCCACAATCAAATCCGCACATGGCGGAGTTTTTCCAAAGTGGGAACATGGTTCTAAGTTTACATACAAAGTGCATTCCTTTGGATTGATATCACCCGGCAATTTTCTTATGGCATTCACTTCCGCATGCGGGCTGCCGTAGTATTCATGAAAGCCCTCCGATACGATTTTTCCGTCATGAACAATCACACAACCCACATACGGGTTCGGCTCAACAAAACCCGCCCCCTTCTCTGCCAACTCCAGGCACCTTTGCATCAATCGCTCTTCCGTCATAAAACAAAAAAACCTCACGCATATGGTGAGGCCTGAAAATTTTAATTTTTAATTTTATTATTTCTTAACCGATACAAAAAGATCATTAACTTTTTTCCAGTTTATCACATTGAAAAAGGCATTCATGTAATCCGGACGGCGGTTTTGATATTTCAGGTAATAGGCATGTTCCCAAACATCCATTCCCAGGATGGGTGTGCCTTTAAAGTCGGAAATATCCATCAAAGGATTGTCCTGATTGGGTGTGCTTCCGACGGCAAGTTTTCCGTCATTGCCCACCACCAGCCATGCCCAACCGCTTCCAAATCGGTTGGCTCCGGCCTGAATAAACAGTTCTTTGAATTTATCAAAACTGCCGAAATCCCGGTTGATGGCATCAGCAATTTCTCCTGACGGTATGCCCCCTGCATTGGGAGCCATGATTTGCCAGAATAATGAATGGTTATAATGCCCGCCTCCATTATTACGAATGGCTGCTGAAAATTTGGAAATGTTTTTGCAAATTTCTTCAATGCTGAGATTTTCAGCACCGCTACCGGGCAATGCATTATTTAGATTTGTGACATAGGCCTGATGGTGCTTACCATGGTGTATTTCCATGGTCAAAGCATCGATGTATGGTTCCAGGGCATCTTTGGGATAAGGAAGTGCGGGTAATTCAAAAGGCATAGTGAAATAATTTTTGATTGCAAAGATAATAATAAGTAAAATTTAAAATCAATAAATTACTAATTTCTTAAAATTATTTCCTGACCTGGATTTAATATAATAAATACCTTTTTGATATTTTTCAGTTTGTAAAACATAAGGTTCGTTGCTGAATTTCACAAAAAATTCCTCCACTTTTTTTCCGCTAATATCAAATATTTCGAACCATTCATCACTAACAACCGTAATTTGGCATTGTTCCATGCATGGTAAGGGATAAATGGACCATTTTTCAAATTGGTAATTATTACAATTATTGGTAATGGTTGAAATAACTTCCTCATTTTTATTTTTATCAATCGTCAATAACCTGTAATATTTAAAACGGTTGAATTTATATCGATATTCATAGTTATTTATCATAAATGATGTTCCTTTGCCATTAATTCTATCGATTTTAAACCAATCATTTCCTGAATTACTTCCCTGTATTTCGTAATACTCATTATTAATCTCCATTTGAGTAGTCCATTTAAAAATTATTTCATTTTCATTACATTCAGTGTAAAACGATACAAGTTCAATCGGCAAGGGACATAAATAGGAGATACTGGCACTGCCATTTGCGTTATTGGTTGATGAGCAAACTCCGCCTGCCGGAACCAGACTTGAACCGCCTCCGCCTCCGCCTCCGCCATTCGCACCTATGCAACATCCGTCTGCTCCACCACCTCCTCCGCCATACACTCCGCCTCCACCCCCGCCGCCAGCAGCGTAAATATTCTGTATGTCATCTCCACCATTTCCTCCAATAGCTAATGACCCGCTAAAACCCGGTTGGCCACAGGGTGAACACCAAGGGGCCCCACCAGTGCCACCGTTTATTAAAGTTCCACCTTGTCCCCCAATTCCAAATGAGTCAAATCCTTGTAAACCGTTAGGACATCCGCCGTTTCCACCAGGAGCATAACCGTCTGAATAATAAAAAGTATAATCTATATACATCGGTGTGGAACCACCACTTTGCCCCCCTCCTCCACCCGCAACAATTACTCTGTTAGCTAAACCATATGGAGCAACCCTTACATCCGTTGCTCCTCCTCCACCGCATGCTAAAGTTTGACCGGAAAACGTATTTTGAAAACCTCCGTTTCCACCCCCATTCCATCCACCTGTAGGACAACCACCCTGTCCACCTACATAAATTCTCAGAACCTGCCCGGGAGTTACTGAAATAACCCCGGTAACAACAGCACCAGCCCCTCCTAATGCACCGCCGCCTTTTCCCCCTCTGACCGTTACAGTAACATTCCCGCTGACACACGAGGGAACTGTCCACGTCTGGAACGCTCCGGTATAATTAAAATTTACCGTTGTCTGTGAAAATATAAAACCTGAAATAACAACTAAAAACAAAAAAATTCTAACAAGCATAAAAACTATCATCAAAGTTATTTTAAAAAATTCTAAAATCACAATTTTTTAACAAATAAATTTAATTTTATTAAAATTGAAAGTATATAAAGGGATGAGTTCCCCCTGCTACAAATTGGTATCCCGCCAAAATCATGAGTATTGAAACTCCTGCCTGAACCTCATAAGGACTTTGAGCAAAACGATTTCGATAATATTCCTTCCATGCCGAGGGCAGCCAATGCAATCCGTAACCCACGCACAACCAAAAAAATACGTCCTTATATTCCGTTATCCAACGCAATAATATTTCCGGATGAAAATTCGATAACAACTGCCTGTGAATCTCAGAAACCGTATTCATGTCGGGGCTCCTGAAAAACAAGCGTGTGTATGTAATAAATGAAAGTGTAAGTAACAAACACGCTGCCCGATAAAGAAAGCGGGTTGAAATTTTATCTCCTAAAGGATTAAACTTTTGCCAGGTTTTATGAACCAAAATGCCCAAACCGTTCAGACCACCCCATATTACAAACATCCAACTGCTTCCGTGCCACAATCCACCCAACAACATCGTTACCATAATGTTCAGATATTGATATACCTTCTTCCTGAACCCCTCCCACCACATCATTCCCAGCAAAACTAAAAATAATACTCCAAAAAAAACAATCCCCATATAATAATTTCCCGAAATCATGATTAGAAAAAAAATAATCACGCTTAAAGCAATCCATGAACCGGCAGAAGCATTTTTGTTTCCGCCCAGGGGGATATAGAGGTACTCCTGCAGCCATGAAGAAAGTGATATGTGCCAACGCTTCCAGAACTCCGAAGTACTCAGGGCTTTGTATGGAGAAAGAAAATTCGTCTTTAACCGGTAGCCTAACAGCCTTGCTATGCCGATAGCCATATCCGTATAGCCGCTGAAATCCATATACACCTGCAGCGAGTATGCAAAGAGGGATATAACATGCTCCACGCCTGAAAATAAATGAGGGGAAGAAAAACAACGGTCGATGTATTGTACGGCAAAATAATCGGCCATGCATTTCTTCATCCAGCCGTTTAAAATCCAAAACAATGCCAGACCGAATTCTTTTCTGTCTAAACGATAAGGGGCATAGATTTGATGAATAAATTCATGCGCCTTAACGATTGGCCCTGCCACCAAATGTGGGAAAAACGAAACAAAAAAAGCATAGTCGGTGATGTGTTTTAATGGCATTATCTTACGAAGATAAATATCCCATACATACGACATGCTCTGAAATGTAAAGAAAGAAACCCCCACCGGTACCAAAAGTTTATCAACACGAAATTCCGTACCTAACAGGGAATTTGAAAATAAGGCAAAATGGTTTTCATAATGAAAATGAAAACCGCCAATGTCATTTAAGGCATTAACAAGAAATTCCGAATATTTGAAATACCCCAATACCGATAAATTTAATATAATGCTCCATGCCAAATAAAATTTTCGCCAATGGGGCTTTTCCGACTGGTGAAGTTTTTTTCCTAAAAGAAAGTCACTTAAAATCGTAGTCCAAAGGACAAAAATAAAAGGGCCTCCGGTTTTGTAATAAAAATAAAATGAAAATAACAATAAATATATTGTCCGGCCTCTTGGCCTCTGAAAAACGAAAGAATAACCCAACAGTAGAATGGCGAAAAAAAACCAGAAAAACCAACCGGTAAACAGGAACATACGGTCCGGATGGTAAAGCGCTTCATGTATGGGAAAATGAAGATTCACGGACGGTTTTCATTTAATTTTCTGAAAAATGCTTCCGTCATCAGATGGGCCAACAACTGGTATCCTTTTGAGTTTAGATGGATGCGGTCGCGCTTGGCCAATCCTGCCTTATACCACTTTTGAATGGATTTGGGGCCGCCCATTACATCAAACAAAGGCCAATACCAGTAATGCCTGTCGGCTGACAACTTTTTAAGCACATTCGAACCCGATAGCGTCCGTCGGTTATGCCCTTTCTTACGGATATAATTATCGGTGATGCCCATCATCAGCACTTTTGAACTGCCTTTTGAATTTAACCGCGCAAGCAGCGTATCGTAATGCCGGTAGAAATCTTCGGGATTGTAATTCTTTCCTTGTACATCGTTCACCCCATACGAAACTATCAGCCAATCGGGCTTTAGTTCCTCCATAAAACGGCTCAGGTGTTTAACCCTCAACATCGACTCTGACGATGCCCCATTGGCCCCCATGGCACCAAAAATAACACCGTCCGTATCCGGATTTAAAAATTGTGCATAAAATACTCTATAAACGGAAAAACTGTCAGGGTTAATGATTTTGATTTCCACACTGTCCGCACTTTCCTGAAAACTGATACGTGCCGACAATGAATCATATTTCACTTTTGCATGATCAGGATAAGTGCAAACGATTTTGGTGTTCCCGTGCAGATGATGGCGCAAATACAGAACTTTAAAATTTTTCATCAACGATTCTTTTTTGTTCAGCGCCATCTGTAAAATAGCTACACTGTCAGCAGTGTAGGCCGAGACCCCCATGGGCCCCAGCGGTTCGCAGAAATCTTTAATTATCGAACGGCATTTTTTCCATCGCCCATTACTGTAGGTGTTCACATAAACCGGATGGTTCGATTTCATGGTAGAATAAGGAAAAAAAATGTATCCCTTTACACTCAGTTTTTCTTCGCTTATCAAATTCGAAAAAAAAACGTGACTCCACACCCCGGCCTGAACATGCGACCCACCAAAGTGCAGAAGCGTCAGGGTTTTTCTTTCTCCTTTTTTAAGTTCTTCAAGGTCTTTTCTCCATCCTCCCATATCTTTTCCCAGGATTTTGTTTTCCTCATGGCGAATAAAGGGGTAATAGGGTTGGGCATATCCCCATTTGATTAGTATTAATAAAATACTCCAATATGTTAAATTATTTTTTTTCAAGTTTATTCCACTTTTGGTATTCGTTCATGATAGCCGTGTGCAGCAGGGTAGCAATTTTTCTGGCGCCTGATGGCGAAAAATGGATATAATCATCGGCAGCCAATCCTTCTTTCACCCACACCTGCATGCTGTTCTTCCCTCCCATGCAATCATACAAATCAAAATAAGCCATTCCTGCATCCAACACGGCTTTTTTCAGTTCATCGCGCAGAAGTTCAAGCAGCGGGTGTGTAACAAATTCCTCTCCCTCTTTAACTCCCATATCCGCCGGACCAATGAAAATCACGCTGGCAGCGGGTGATATTTTCCTGAGCATCCCCAGTTGCCCGCGTATGTAAGAGGCATAATTCCTGACTTGTTCTTCATTTTTCAAATTCGGCAACGCATTGCCTCCGAATTGCAACAAAATGGCTTTTACGTTCAACAACTGATAATAGAATTTAAATTGCTCAGGATTTATCAGATGAAAAAAAGTACCTGAACTTCCCCGTTGTGCTATGTTGTCCACCATTACCCCTTTGTCCGACTCCAGCGATATGCCGTAAAAGTCGGGGCTGAATTTTCCGTAAAACCTGATTTCCTGCTGGGTGGATGCCGGGTGCACCGTGAGATCTTTATACAAATTACATTGCCCGTAGTTCAAGCTGTCGGCTGCCGACAGTACACCGTTTTCATAAAACTCCATCCAGATTTTCCTTTTGCCGCCTCCATACAAAATCCTGATTTTGTTGAACCCCGTCATGTTTTTTCCTGCCAAAGCATTCACCTGCCACGATACCCGTGCGCTTTTCAACGGAACTGAATCAGGATTTACGGAATAGGACGTAAACCTGTATAAAATGGTGGCAGGCCCGAAGCAATTATGAGGTACATCTTTGTTTTTTCCCAAAAACGTCACATGGCGTTGCCATTCATCACCCGAAAACACCTTGCAACCTATTCCGTTCGTCAGCGGTTTTAAACCGATAAGTCCGGGTCCTCTTCCTCCAAATTGATTTTGCAACTTCATGCGCAGGTAGTCTGTAATGCGGTCGCTTTCTATTTGCGAGTCGCCGTAGTGCAGGATGTGCACCACCCCCTGCGCTGCTTCATTTTTCAATGCCGAAAACAAAGTATTCAACGACGTAATGCTTTTATACTGCAGGTTAAGGTTTAGCATTGCAGCCGTGGGCTCCGTTACTGAACCGGAGTCGGGTGCGGCAGGCATTGATGTCGAAACATCGGCAGAGTCGACGCTTCTGATGATATTCAGAACTTTAGCCGAATTATCCTGCTCTGCCTTTCGAACGAAAGGAAAACCGGGTATGTGGATTACCAAATTGCCGAACAACGCATGCCTGCCGCCCCAAAAAGCGCTTACGGCCGAAAGGGCGGAAAAAACTACGGCAATAAAAAAGAATATCCGTAATGGATGCATTTGCATAAAATTAAATTCGAAAATTATTGCAAAGCAAGAACAATAGTTATTTTATAAACACCTCACATTGCAAAATAAAGTCAGATAAGATTTGGGCGTGCCCTTCCGCGCTAAGCGCGGAAGGGCCGGGCTGTCCGCTGCAAGTCCTCCGTGCCGGGGGGCACGTGCGGGCTTTCCGCTTCCATCCCTCACGCAAAAGAATCGTAAAAATTTTGAAAAAAAAATCAAAATTCCTACCTTAGTAAAAATTTTTTGTCATGTTAGCCACCCGCATTCAACAAAAGGACTCATCCTTCTACTTCATCTCCTATCCGGCCGAAGACCTGCTTCGCAAAGTACGCTTCATCAGCCGCTTCTATGCCGACCGCGATGTGCTGGAAGAAAACAAGCCAAAAGAACTTGATGACGTGGCCATGTTCATTGCCAACATCGAACGATCCGATGCCTCATTTCAGCGCGAACTCAGCAAGCGTAAGGTGGAAGCCATCAAAAACTTCTACGAGACGGCCATCTCCCAGCCCCCCATTCCGGGCACCGTATTGCTTTTTACTTCTGAAAACCTTTCCTTTTCCCCTCTTGGCAACACGCCCAATGTAGGCAATTTGGACGAACCAAAAAATAAATTCCTCATCATCGACGGCCAGCACCGCCTGGCGGCCCTGCATTTCTACATCAAATCGCATCCCGAGGAAAGCCGAAGCATCCATGTTCCATGCATCATTTTCGACGGCAAAAGCGAGGACTTTGCCACGGAAATGTTCGTGGTCATCAACTCCACGCCCACCCGCATCAACAAAAGCCACCTTATCGACCTTTATGAAAAAGTTTCGTGGACTTCACCCGACCGCAAAACCGCTGCCCTTGTTACCGACCTGCTTTACCGCAACGACGACAGCCCCCTTCAATACCGCATCAATCGCCTGGGTGGGCGCAGCGGGCAGAAGAAATGGATACTGCAGGCCGAACTGTTCAACGAAATTCACAAATGGATAGCCGATGAAGGCAAAGTTACCGACGGGCGTCAGGTACGTAGTGCCGTTACGGAATACTACGAACAAATCCGCGACTTTTTCAAGGCCTGTGAAAAAGTATGGGGCCCGGCCTGGGGGAATGATAAATACATGATCACGGGGGGCGTATGCCTAAAGGCCATGGTGCGCGTGTGTGCCGATTTAAGCCGAAATCTTGTACACGAAGAAGGCCGCGAAAGGGTTTGGAAGTGGAAAGAAGAAATCAAGGGCTGGGAGCGCCTTATACCGGAATTCCGCAAAGAGGGCTTCTATGAACGCTTCGTGGCCAAAGGACAGGTGGAACGTGTAAAAACCGTTCACAGAAAATTGATGGAGGGAAGGAAATGAAAAAGCCCCACAGAAGTTTGCGGGGCTCTAGAGCAAATCGCTCTTCGGCTTATAGCCTTGTTGTGATTTGCAGTTACAAAAATAAGAAATAAACTTTTAAAAAACAAAACACTATGAACAGGATTTTAGGACTTGACTTAGGCACCAATTCGATTGGTTGGGCAATACGTGAAACAGACGAAGAAAATCGTAAAAAATTTCTTTCGCAATTTAAGAATAAACACGATGATTTGAGTAATCAAATTGTTGATTATGGCGTTGTAGTTTTTGAAAAAGGAGTTGGCGATGGAAAATCAGGAGAGTTTTCGCTTGCTGCAGAAAGAAGAAAAAACAGAAGCAAACGCAGATTATATAATGCTAAACGTTACAGAAAATGGGCCTTATTGAAATTGCTTATTCAAGAAAAAATGTGCCCTTTAACTAATGAAGAACTTCGGCTTTGGAGTATTGGTGAATGGGTAGAAGAGAATGGAAAAAAGAAAAATAAAGGCAGAAAATATCCTATAAATAACGAGGAATGGTTAAAATGGCTTGCAATGGATCCAAGTTATTTTGGAGATAAGGGGTTGTCCACAAACAAACGTAATGATCCAAAGCCAATAAGAAAAAGTCCTTACGATTTAAGATGTGAATTATTGAACACTTTTATAGAAGACGAAATAAATAGAAAACTCATGATTGGCAGAGCCCTCTATCATTTAGCACAAAGAAGAGGATTCAAATCAAGCCGTAAAAGCGGAAAGTCAACTTATGCAGAAAACAAAGAGATTGAAGAAAAGAAGAAACAAGACCCAAACTACCATATTGCCACACTAGCAAATGAAACACTCAAGACGAAACGATTCAGAGCCAGCGGAGTAATTCAAAGAAAATATTACGAAGAAGAATTTTGGGCTATTTGTAAAAAACAAGGGCTAACTGATGAATTAACTAAAAAACTTCATCATGCCGTTTATTACGTCCGTCCCTTACGCAGTCAAAAAGGATTAGTGGGAAATTGCACCCTTGAAAAAGGAAAAACCCGTATCCCTAAAAGTCACCCTCTTTTTGAAGAGTTTCGGGCTTTGGCATTTATCAATAACATCCAATGGAGAGAGGCAGGAAGCAATAAGCACTTTGAGCCCATACCCATTCACATCAAGAAAAAAATCTTCGAACAGTTGTTTTTCAAGAAAAATGAAGACCGTAAAAACACGGGCAAAATTGATGAAAGAAGTTTTTTCAAGTTTGATGAGATCATCGAAATGTTTTCTGAAAACGGAAAATGGGAATTTAATTATAAAAATAAACCGAATGTTTCTGCTTGTCCTGTTATTTCTAAGATAATGAACGTATTTGATAAAGAATGGGAAAATAAATTCATATCAGATGAAGATCGCTTTGGGATAAACTGGGAAGGACTAAAAGTAGAATATACCATAAAATATGGAACTCGTAAAGCTATATGGAAAAAAGGAAAACGTGTGTTTGAAAGCAAAAACATTGGTGATAAACGAAACCTTAATTTTGAAGGAATCTGGCATCTGCTTTATGATTTTCTTGAAATTAAAGACAAACCGGAAGAACTCGTCACTTTCTGCAAAAATGTATTGGAATGGGATGATGAAAAAGCTAAACAGTTTTCCAATATAAGTATTTTGCAGGGATATGGCTCTTTGAGCCGAAACGCAATTTCAAAAATTCTTCCTTACTTACAGCAAGGTTATATTTATTCCGAAGCGGTTTCTTTTGCTAATCTTTCCAAAGTGCTTGGCAAGGAAAATTTTGAAAAAAACAAAAAAGAAATACAAAAAGCCATTACAGAAACCATCCGAAATACTGACCGGCAAAAACAAAAACTTAATATCGTTAATGGCCTTGTACAAAAATACTTCATTGAAACAAATTCCAACAAAAAGAAAGGGGTAGATGAACAAATCAGACAATTAGCTCAAAAAGAAACCGAACAAAAACTTAAATCTTTTTTTGGAGAAAGCAATTGGTCAAATAAACCGGAAGATGAAAAGAAAGAATACTTTGATTTTGTTTTGGAAAAATATCTTGCTTTCTTAGATGGCAAACAACAACCGGAGGAAAAAGCATCCTCCCGTCAAGGCAAAAATCCGGAGGTTGACTATTACAAATTACCACGGCTTGACGAATCAATAAAAAATCTTCTTAAAGAGAAATTTGGCGCAGATGAAAAGAAATTAAAATTTCTCTATCATCCCTCTGACATTGATATTTATCCTAAAGCAAACAAAATAAAAAAAGTAGTAGATAAGCAAACAAAAGAAGTAATACGTGAAGTAATACAGCTGGGGGACCCTATACCACCCAGTAAAGGCTGGAAAAATCCTATGGCTATGCGAACTATGCATGAATTGAGAAAACTGATAAATTACTTATTAGAAGTTGGAAAAATTGATCCTGAAACAAAAATTATAATTGAAATGGCCAGGGAATTGAATGATGCTAACAGGAGAAAAGCTATTGAGTGTTGGCAAAAAGACAGAGAAAAAGAAAATCAGGAAATTTCTGTAAAATTAGCTGAGATGTTCAATATCAATCAAACATCTGAAGAAGATTATCTAAAATTTAGGGCAGCTATGGAACAAATTATAAAAGATGATAGTTGGGCAAATAGTAAGGAAGCTCAATTAATTATAAAAAAATATAACGAATTTGTGGATACCTATCTTATAGGTAAGAAAAAAGAATCTAAAGGAAAAGAAAATAAAATATCAAATGATGAAGATGAGGAAGTTATTGAAGATGACCCAGAAACATTACAAAACATTAAATCAAACGATTATTTAATGTATCTCATTTTGTTTAGAGACGAATTTATCCAACTCCTACATTCAAAAATTCCTAACACAAAAAAATTTTTAAGGCAAATATTAAAAACATCCAAAGATTTTAGAAAAAAAAGAAATGAGTTAAAAGAATTAATCATAAAGTATCGTTTATGGAAAGAACAAAAATTTCAATGTCTTTACACAGGCAGATTAATCCCCTTTTCTGACC
>JAOAHO010000005.1 GCA_026415195.1 Bacteroidia bacterium
CGTCAAGGTGGCAGAAGCGCCCGCACAAATTGTGCCCGAAGAAGAGGCGCTTACCGGTGGCAACGGATGTACGATGACGGTAGCGGTTGAAGTTTTGGAACACCCGATAGTGTTTGTGCCGGTTACCGAGTAGGTTGTGGTTACGCTTGGGCTTACAGTTATGGAATTGGTATTGGCATTCGTACTCCAGGTGTAGGAATTAGCCCCCGTTGCACTTAAAGTAAGCGTATTTCCCGCACAAATGTTTGATGCTCCCTGAATCGCCACATTAGGAGAAGGGTTAACCGTAATGTCTGAAGTGGCAGTATTGGAACTGAGGCAGCCCGCGGCGCTGGCGCCAATCACCGTGTAGCTGGTACTTACGGTGGGGCTTACCACAAAGGTTCCGCCCTGAACCGTATAGGATGCGGCTCCTGTTGGCGTTATGGTAAAGGACTGGCCCGAGCAAATGGTTCCGGAGTTAACCGAAATGGTTGGAGTAGTATTTAAAGTAATCGAAGCTGTATTGTTTCCTGACGATAAACATCCTGCAGAGGAAGTACCAGTAACGGTATAAACAACGGATGCCGATGGGGTAATGACAATGGATGAAGCATTGCTGCCACCGGGATTCCAGGTATAGGACTGAGCGCCGCTTGCCGCCAGCGTGGCCGATTGCCCGCTGCACACCGATACGTTGGTGGCAGAGAGGGTGATGGTAGGTGAAGGATTGATGCTCAATGTTTGAGGCAATGTTTGGGCCGAACACCCCGGTGCTCCGCTTAGCAGGGCATAATAAGAACCCGAAGAGGTAGGGGCAAAGGTGGAAGAGGTGGCGCCGGATATGGCCACCGTTCCCTGATACCACTGATAGTTTAAAGTTGCGGTATTACCCGTAACGCTTATTACAGGAGGAGTTGATGAACAATAGGGCGTAGATCCGCTGACTGCCACTGAGGTGCTTACGGGCGATGTACATCCCGGAATTCCCCATATCGAAAGCGAACTGCTGATTTCATTGGCAGCAATCACAATGTGCATTCCGTTGGGGCTTTCGCTTTGGGGAATGAAGATGACGCCTTCCGCACCGCGATCGGGGCCGTTGGTGGTAATGTTTCGGTTATTGACGTAAGTAATATACACCGGAGAAGCAGGATTGGTAATATCATACACCATCACACCCCCTATACGCTCAAGGGCGATGAAAGCATATACGTTGTTTCCGATTTTTCCTATGGCCACGCCTTCCGGCTCGGGGCCCTTATCATCGCTGCGGTCTTTTTTGGTGGCCACGGTGTTGTTGGCATTGAACATCACGGAAAAAGTATTTTTTGATGTGATGCGCTCGAAATCATTGCGGCTGTCGTAAACAAGGTTTCCGGTTGTGGCATTCCAAATGGAAAACGACCTTCCTCCGTAAACATAAAGGGTGTCAAAGTCATTGTCATTGTCAATGTCGCCGTTACGGTTTGTGCAGCGCAAACGTCCGAGCACGCTGTTGTGCTTTAAATCCGCCTGATTAGGAAACAAGGTGGGATCAAGGTTGAGTTGGCTAACCCTTCTTTCTTCGTTAAATGTGGCATATTCCCTCGCATCGCCTTCATTGGCCGTAACCAGATAGACGTTGGAACCCACCGAATAAGAATAAATCGCATCGGGCTGATAAAAGGCCTTCACGGGAAAGTTGGAAATATTGACTCCAAAAGTTTGATCCGACACATCCATGGCATTCAGGGCATTGTTATAATCTTTCGTGCCCAGGGCTTTAATCCAGTTGATGGTATTGTTTGTAAGGTTGATTTCCACGATGGCATTATTTTCCTGAAGCGTAACCCATGCTTTGCTGTCGTCGGGGGAAATGGCAATATATTCCGGTTCAAAATCCTTAGATGCAATGTTATGTGGCCCGTATATTCTGATACCCTGTGCTTTCAAAGTTGCTTCTTGTCCGTTATAGACCGTAAATGTGATGTGCGAAACGTTCGATTGGGTAATGTTTTGAACACCCGGAGTTATATCTACGATGGTGATGGAACCGTCGGGATCATTGGTGGGGCTGACGGAGTAATTTGCGTTCGGCTCGCCCTCGTTGGCCGTTAAGACGCGCGTTCCGGCATGGTTAAAGCAAACCATATCGGGCATCATACCGGCTTTCACGGATTTAATGAAATTTCCGTTAGCATCAAAAAATGCAATGCGACCTGAGTCCTGGGGATTGGTGTTGTTTTCCAACGCCACGGCAACGGTACCGTTTTTCACTGCCACCGAATTAATGCTTCCCAAAGTGGCCATGGGAACAGAAGCAATAAGGGAAGGAGAGGATGGGTTGATGAAGTTTACGATATCCAGCTTGTTGCCGGCGCTGTTGGCAATATACAAACGCTGGGTGGTGGGATCATGAACCACAATCTCTGCGGAATTTGACCCTGACAAAGAATTGGAAAAGCTTGAAAGCAACTGAAGCGTAAGGGCATTGGAGGGCATGGGGGTGGGGGTATCATCATCGTTGATGTACAGCGCGCATAATGATGCGGAAGCCACAATGGAAGCATTGCTTACAGCAGAAATTCTGAGAATGACATATTCGTCGTTTTCCTGAATGTTGTCGTTATTAATGGTGAAAGTGATGGGGAAAGAAGTGTTGGATGGTGTATGTGCGGCCACGGACAGTGTGGTGGCGGCAAGGGTGTAATCGGAGGAAGAAGCATTCGACCAGTTGGAAACCACGATGTTAATTTGCGATGATGAAGTGCTGGAAGAATTAATTTTTACATAGATATTTACAAGGGTGTTGTTTTCCGTCACACTGGTATCATTTTTCAGGAACGCAAATGCCATGGGTCCTGTAGAATTGGAGGTTAGCGAGATTGATGAAGAGTAGGACATGGCAGTGGAAGGCGTGATGGCAGCAGTTCTTGGCGTAACCCAACTGTTGCTGCTGGTATTGAATGTGCCGCTAAGTGTAAGTATGTCGGCATTCGGGTCGGGGGCATAATAACTGCCCGAGTTCAGTTTACCACCGGAGTAAAAATCATTCACCGGAAGCTGATATCCATCCATTCCGGCATTCACAATGGAAGTGCCAAGGCCTGTTCCCCAGAAAACGGCATCGGTAGGGACGGTGGAAGAAGTAATTTGGGATACGGGCTTATCGAAAACGGCTATTCCGTCGGCATTAGCGCCACCATTTCCGAACACCCCGGCAGCGTTGGCCGTTCCTATGCCTCCGTCTCCGTTGACGTACTTAACGTTTAATGCTTTAATAACATTTTGGGTTGGGGTCATGCACGATCCGCCCACATAAACCACCTGTCCTGTGGAAACCGTGCCCTGATTAATTTCAAAGGCATAAGTGAGAGTTCCTCCGGCCACCCAGCCCTGCGTGGTGGCAACACCGTTATTGTTGACGATAATGGTATAGGGTGTTTGTTGAAAGTTGATGTATTTGGTGGCAATCAGTTCCACATATTCTTTACAGGAGTCAGTGCCAGGGGGGTTAATATAAACCTCGCTGATGGCAAGGCCGGGGTTTTGTGAATAGAAGGAGTTAACCTGAATAAATACCCCCATAAAAAAGAAGAAGGGTAAATATTTCATAATGTTGAATTTTAGGTTCTAAGTAACATGCAACTTTCATTATAAGAATTAAAATATGCTTATTAAAATTTTAAAAAAAGTTTTTTTAGATGTAAAGCAATTATTAAATTGTTTTAAAAAAAATGAATTACTTTTACATCATGAAATTTCGTTTATGGATATTGGCATTTATATCAGTTGGCTTTCTGACTTTTTGCAATATAAAAGATAAAGAAAAAGAAAAAAATAAGGAAATTTTTGTCAAAGTTGTTATAAAAAATCCTTCTGATAGTATTTTAAAATTAATACAGAAAAATTTTGTACACGATCTTGATGAAACAGATACATTAAAGTTAAAAAACGGAATGGTGGTTTTTCAAATGAATCATTCAAAAGGAGGATTTTATGATTTAGAATATGCGAACGAAACAATTGATTTGTTTTTATGGCCCGGTGATAGTGTGATTGTTGAATTTGATGCCAATCGTATAGATTCCAGCATTACCTTTTCAGGAAAAGGATCTGTTAAAAATAATTTCCTTTCCAAAGAAAACTTACTTTTCAGAACACCTGAAAAATTAATTGAAAAAGAAAAATATTTTTATAAATCAAAGGATAGTTTCTTGTTGTTAACTCAGGATTATTATCGATGTATTGAAAGATTATTACAATCCTATAAGCCGGAAACATTTTCTGATTCTGTTTTTTTTAATTTGAAAAAAAGAATTTTAAAATATGATTTTTGTAAAGATAAAATTTTTTACAAACCAAGATATGAATTTTTCAAAAAGACCTTGAATTTGCCGGATCAAAATTATGATCCGGATGAAACTTGGCTCAAACCTTTTACTGAATTAAACGTAGATGATACAACAATGCTGATTTATTATAATTTTAGTTATTTTGTAAACTATGATTATATTCCATTATATGTTTTTAAGGATAAATACAGTTTGGATAAACACACAAAATATATTTTTGAAAATTTTAAAAAAATTAAATATCCCATACTATATGGATTTATTTTAGTAAATCTTAAAGCTGATAATTTTGATGATTTAAAACCCAATTGCGACACAATTTTATTGAGGAACGATATTCCTGAAAAATGGAAATCGGTTTTGATGGCTTTGATGAAAAAAATTGAAAAAATCAGAAAGGGTGCTGATTTTCCATCGTTCACATTTAAAGACAGTTCCAATAATGATGTGCTTTTTAAGCACAATCCGAACAAAGTTATGTATATTGATGTATGGGCTACTTTTTGTAAGCCATGTATGGTGGAATGGCCGAATTATGAAAAACTTGTTTCTCGTTTTAAAGATAAGCCTGTAAGATTTGTAAGCATTTCGATGGATCCTAACCGGGAATCTTGGTTAAATTACATCAGAAAAAAGAAGCTTCCTATAGAACATTACATAGTTCCTGAGAATTTCGATTCGGAGTTTGCAAAAACTTTTTGCATAGATGGCGTTCCGCAATACATTATGGTTGATGGTAAAGGTAAAATATTTTCAACAGACGCTCCCAGGCCATCAAGTACTAAAGCGGATTCCCTATTAAATCTATGTATAAAAAATACTGTGCAGTAATTGTTTTTTTATTTTATAATACAATGATTGCACAGTTTCCCGGTCCTGTGGGAACTCCGGGAACTACGGCTATTTTTAAAGACAGCACTATTTTTGTTAACTGGGCTTCTAATTGTGTGGTTACCCGCGGATTTATGGATATTGCACAACCCACTTTGGGCCTTACATCATTTGGTGCCGACACCAACGGAACCAAAAAAGCCGGCGTAAACGGCGTAGTAAGTTTGGGCGACGGGGGATACGCCATCCTTACTTTTCCAAAGCCCATCATGAACGGCCCCGGCCCCGATTTTGCCGTCTTTGAAAACGCCTTTAACGATACCTTCCTTGAACTTGCATTTGTGGAAGTCAGCAGCGATGGGATAAATTACTTCCGCTTCCCTTCCGTTTCCAACACCCAAACCCTAACCCAAATCGGGCCTTTTTCCAATAGCGGGGATGCCACCAAATTACACAATCTGGCAGGCAAATACCGCGTGAACTACGGCACCCCTTTCGACTTACAAGACATGCTCAACATTCCTGGCCTTAACGTCAATCACATTACCCACGTAAAGGTAATTGACGTGGTGGGATGCATCCAAGCCCCGTATGCTACCTACGATTCACAAAACAAACCCATCAATGACCCTTATCCGACCAATTTCAATACCGGCGGATTCGACCTGGATGCCGTTGGGGTTATTCATCAAAATAACAATGTAGGATTAACGGAAAATGAATGGGTATCATCCCTTATTGCCTATCCCCAACCTGCTTCCGACTTTGTGTATGTGTCGCTTCCTTCGGGACTTGTCCCCGAACAAATCATTCTCTATGACATGAGCGGAAAAAAAGTTGCCATTGAAAAACAACCCGTGATTGAAACTCGCCATCTTACTTCGGGAATTTATTGGTTGGAAATTCAAACTAACGAAACATTCTTAAGAAAAAAAATATTCATCAGTAAATAAAACAACACTTCAACATACGTTCTTTTTAAAAACCCGAACCTCAAAAGTTTGTTATATATTTACGGAAGTATTTCATGAACGTTGAGGAAATTCTGAATAAAGCCCTGGATCTGAAAGATATTGATGTTGAAGAAGCGGAATTTCTTTACCACAATGCTGCTCTTCCGGAATTAATGCTGGCAGGACATCACCTCAGAAACCTTCACAAAAATAACAGTCCCTACGTAACCTGGATGATCGATCGCAACGTGAACACCACCAACGTATGTGTGGCCAATTGCAAGTTCTGCAATTTCTTTCGCGTTCCCGGTCATCCTGAAAGTTACGTTACGGACATCGAAACATATAAAAGAAAAATTGAAGAAACTATCCGATGGGGTGGAGATCAGCTCCTGCTTCAGGGAGGACATCATCCCGAATTGGGTTTGGAGTATTATGTTAACTTATTCTCTCAGTTAAAATCCTTATATCCGAATATCAAATTACATGCCCTGGGCCCTCCGGAAATAGTTCATATTTCCAAAATCAGCCACAAGTCTTATGAAGATTGCCTGATTGCACTTAGGAATGCCGGCCTCGACAGTTTGCCCGGTGCCGGGGCGGAAATCCTGTCGAACCGTGTCAGAAGGTTGATAAGCAAAGGAAAATGTTCCGGAGAAGAATGGCTGGAAGTAATGCGTGTGGCCCACAAATTAAACATCCCCACTTCTTCTACCATGATGTTCGGCCATGTGGAAACCATACGGGAACGTATGGAACATATTTTATCCATGCGCAATCTTCAAGCCCAAAAACCAACGTATTCGAAAGGGTTTCTTGCGTTTATTCCCTGGCCTTATCAGGACGAAGGGACAGTGTTGAGAAGAATCCGCAACATAAAAAACGAATGTTCCCCCAACGAGTACATCCGTATGATAGCCCTTTCCAGGATACTGCTGAACAACATAGAAAACATTCAGGCCAGTTGGCTGACGGTGGGCAAGAAAACTGCTCAGGTTTGCCTCCACGCCGGAGCCAACGATATGGGCAGCATCATGCTGGAGGAAAACGTGGTCAGTGCGGCCGGAGCTCCGCACCGCTTCACCTACAAACAAATTCAGGAGGCCATCAGCGAAGCAGGGTTCATCCCCCGCCTGCGTACCCAAACCTATGAATTCCGCGAAATACCCGAAAACATCGAAGAACAGGTTATTGATTATTGATGCGTATTAAAGGCCTGCAATTGGTTTTCTGTTTTTGGAGTATTTTATATAGAGTACTTTATGCACAAAACCTAATCCCCGATTCGAGTTTCGAAAAAAATAACACCGTTCCGGTGGAGTACTCTGCCATCGGGGCTAACGCATATTGGAAATCCCCCACCCGGGGAACTCCCGACTTGTTTTGCAGGTGCAAAAACAAAAAGTTGGCTAAAATTTCAGTTGTGAACGTGCCTTCCAATGCCATGGGCATTCAGGAGCCAAAATCAGGAAACTGCTATGCCGGCCTCTTTTGTGTCTCGCACGGGTATTACCGTGAATATCTGCAAACCGAATTGAGCGCTCCATTGGAAGCAGGAAAAGAATATGTGGTGAGATTTTATATCAGCTTATCGGACTATTCCACTCTAACAGCCGATAAAATCGGAATTTGTTTACTGAATCAACCCCTCAGGCAGGAGCATTCCGATTATATCCGGAATCTGAACCCTGTGTATATACCTTTGGATCCGGATCCGGGTACCGATACGGAACAATGGCATGAAAAAAGCTTTTTATATAAGGCGAGGGGAGGAGAAAAATACTTGCTTTTGGGTACGTTTGAACTGCGAAAACTTCGCCTGACCGGAAGAGAAGTACCCAAAAATCTTAGTACACCAATTTACAAAAAGGAACCCCGAGATGCCTACTATTACTTTGATGATGTGAGCATCACAGAATACAAGCCGGAACCTGAGGAAAAAGAGTTTTCTGAAATTAGTTCAGAGGATTTAGCAACAAATGATCCTCCTGAAGTCGTTACGGTTGGCCCCGCTTCAGAACCCTTTTTACATACTGATTCAGTGATGGTTTTTAAAAACCTGCTTTTTAAAACCGGAAAGTGGGAAATCGAAAAATCATCTTTTTCCGAGTTGGATTTGTTGGCTAAAAAAATGAACGAAGATAAAACGCTAAAAATTGAAATCTACGGCCACACCGACAAAAAAGGAAATGAATTAAAAAACAAGCAACTCTCAGAAAACCGTGCCAAAGCCGTCGCTGAATACCTGATGGAAAAAGGAATAGAGAACTATCGCATCGTGTATGTGGGATTTGGGAGTTCCAGGCCTGTTGCCGATAACCTGAGCGAAGAAGGCAGAAAGCAAAACAGAAGGGTGGAGTTTGTTTTGTACAGGCAGAATTAAAGTTTTAATCCAATAATGGTTATATCATCTGTTTGTTCTTCATTTTCTTTCCAATTGATAAAATAGGATAAAAGTTTTTCCTTTTGTTCTTCTGCATGATGATGTGTAGCAATGTAGTATAATAACTCCTTAAACTTTTTGGTTCCGATTTTTTTACCTTTGTTGCCCCCGAATTGGTCGGCATAACCGTCGGTAGTCAGAAAGATCAGGGAGTTTTGTTTCAATTCAATCACTGTTTTGCTGAAAGGTTTGGAATTTTCATATCGGCCGATGGGTTGTTTGTCGGGTATAATTTCCATTATCTTTGTGGCATGGGGAGACTTGATATACAATGGGCGGTTGGCTCCGCTGAATTGAATAATATTTTGGTCTTTTTCAATCCTAACTAAACACACATCCATACCATCTCTGATATTGTCTTCGCTTGTAAGTTTTTCAATGACCAATTCCCTTGTTCGATTTAGGATATTATCCGAATCGGTGATTTTATCTTCCAAAACGGCTTTGCTTAAGGCATTGGAACAGACCACACTTACCATGGCGCCGGGAACTCCGTGTCCGGTACAATCAGCAACAGCAACAAATACGTATTTTTCTGAAGTTTCCAGCCAGTAGAAGTCACCGGCTACGATATCTTTTGGTAAGTATAATACAAAATATTGGTTCAAATACTCGTTCATTTTTACAAAAGAGGGCAGGATGGCATTTTGAATGCGTTTTGCATAATTAATACTGTCCAGAATATCTTTATTTTTTTGTTCCACTAATTTTTTTTGTTCCTCTACAATTAATTTTTGTTCCTCCACAATTTTCTTTTGTTGTTCTATGATGCTTTTTTGCTTTCTTGTAATATTCAATCGGTTCACTATAAAACCCAGGAAAACGGCAACTGAAAACAAAGCAACTGCAACAAACCATGTAATAATCCGTTGCTTTTCTTTTTCTTTTCTTTCCAATTCGATTTTTTTTTGGTGTTCCTTTTCCTTGAGCGCCTGTTCCTTTTCAAATTTGTGTTGCATTTCTTTTTGCAATGCATCTTTTCGGTTTTTGCTATTTATTAAACTGTCCTGAACCTTTACGGATTCTTTTAAATAATCAAGCGCTTCCTTAAACTTGCTTTTTTTCAAATAAATGTCGGATAGATTTTTGTATGCGCTTAAAAGATAGAATGAGGAGCCCAAATTCTTATGAAATATCAAGGACTTTAAAAGATATTGTTCGGCTTTCTCATATTTTTCTTGTATGTAATAAAGGTAACCGATGTTACATAGGCATATAGCCATACCGTGGGTATTATTGATTTCACGGTCGATTTTTAATGCCTTTTGGTAAAATTCTATGGCTTTATCTAAATCTTTGAGATTCTGATATACAATACCAATGTTCGTCAGATTGATGGATTGCCCATGTTTATTACGGATTTCTTCATTTATTTCAAGTGCCTTAAAATAATACTCCAATGCTTTTTGATATTTACCTTGAATCATGTATACCACACCTATGTTACTCATATCGTTCGCTTGTCCAAATTTGTCTCCGGTTACCTTGTTTGTCTCCAATGCTCTCATGTAATATTCCAATGCTTTTTGATGGTTTTTCTGAGCATAATGGACTAGCCCAATATTGTTCAGGTTCTTGGCAATTCCGATTTTATTTTCCGTTTCTTCATTTATTTTTAAAGAAAGGAAAATGTCGGTTAATGCATGAGTATATTGGCCTTTTTCTATATATATGATGCCGCGATTGTTCAGGCACGAAGCATAAACAATAAGTGCACGCTTTCTGATTTTTGCATCATGATGAATAATATGCTTTTTTATGACACGTATGGCAATATTGAAACATACCATGGCCATATCAAAATGGCTTTTCAGATAATAGGCCCAACCTTTCCTCCTGATGGCTTCTGCTTTTCTGATCTCTCCTTCAGGACCGGAAATTTTACCGGCTTGTTTTTCCGCTAATGTATAGAAATAGATAGCCGTATCCGGGTTGTTGTTTTGATAATTCTGACCTGATTGAAGGTAATGGTTATAGATAACGGTGTCGTGTAAATTCCCCGTAGGAGCAAAAGAGATTTTATCGGATTTTTTTATTGACTGAGAAAAAAGAACTTGAAGAACAAGAAAAATCTGTAAAAAGAGATTTTTCACAACCAAAAATAATACTTTACAATAAGACAGGAACGGGCGAATAAAAGAATTAAAAAAATTTTAATCGAAGATTATTAAAATTCCACATGTCCCGGAAATCTCGGGAACGGAATCACATCGCGGATGTTGCCCATACCGGTAATGAATTGAACCAGGCGCTCAAATCCTAGGCCAAATCCGGAATGCGGGCAGGTGCCGAAGCGGCGCGTATCTAAATACCACCACAATTCTTTTTCGGGGATATTCATTTCCCGCATGCGTTGCAATAAGTACTCATACCGTTCTTCCCTTTGGCTTCCGCCCACAATTTCTCCTATTCCCGGAAATAAAATATCCATGGCCCTCACGGTTTTTCCGTCTTCGTTCAGGCGCATGTAAAATGCTTTAATGTCTTTCGGATAGTCGGTTAAAATAACGGGTTTTTGAAAGTGTTTTTCAACCAAATAGCGTTCGTGTTCACTTTGTAAATCTATACCCCATCGATCTACCGGATATTTGAATTTTTTCTTTTTGTTGTAGTTTGAGTTTTGCAGTATTTCAATGGCTTGAGTATAAGTAAGGCGCTCAAAAGGATGCTCCAATACAAATTGCAGGCGTTGCAACAAATTCATCGGGTAACGTTCGGCGGCAGGCTTTTGCCGTTCTTCTTCTTCCCATCGCTTATTTAAAAAATCCAGGTCTTTATCGTTTTGTTTAATACATTCTCCAATTATATATTTCAGCATTTCTTCCGCCAGGTTCATGTTGTCTTCCAGGTCATAAAAAGCCATTTCGGGTTCTATCATCCAGAATTCGGCCAGGTGGCGGGTAGTATTAGAGTTTTCTGCCCTGAAGGTGGGGCCGAAAGTGTAGATTTTGGAAAAAGCCATGGCTGCCAGTTCGCCTTCAAGTTGGCCCGAAACGGTCAGGTTGGCGGAACGATGAAAAAAATCTTTGCTGTAATCAACCTCACCGGCCTCATTTTTCGGAACATGGTTAAGGTCGAGGGTAGTCACCCTGAACATTTCACCGGCCCCTTCCGCATCGCTGGCAGTGATGATGGGAGTGTGGATATACAGAAAACCTTTTTCCTGAAAAAATTTATGAATGGCAAAAGCAGCCGTATTACGTAATCTGAAAATAGCGCCAAAGGTTTGGGTGCGCATGCGCAAATGCCCGATTTCACGCAGAAATTCAAGAGAATGTTTTTTGGGTTGTAAAGGATATTTTTCAGCATCGCAGTCGCCCAACACTTCCACAGCATCGGCAAGTAATTCTACCGATTGTCCTTTGGCGGGAGAAGCAACGAGTTTTCCGGAAATTTTTAGGCATGCACCGGTGGTAATTCGCTTCAATAGATTTTCATCGAATTTTCCTAATTCCAATACCACCTGAAGCACATCGGGGCCCGACCCGTCTGAGAGTGAAATAAATTGGTTGTTACGAAAAGTCCGAACCCATCCCATTATGGTATGAACTTGCTTTGGATCGGGGTCTTGATGGAGAATTTCCTTAACGGATAATCGCGGCTTAAGCATAAAATATGCGGCAAAAATATAAAATGAAAGTAAAGAGGGAAATCAGTTGGTTTTATCGATTTCTGCGTAATTGTATATTTTCAAAGGAGAGAGTTGAAGGTTTTTCAAGTAAGATTTCAAAAGGATATAGTCGTTATTATACCATAACGGGATTGCAGCTACATCATTAATCAGGGTCTCATCGGCTTTTTTAAAGAAATGCATGGAAAGTTCAATATCATTAACGTCTCGTCCTTTTTCGTAAAATTCATCAAATACAGGATTTTTATATCGGGTAAAATTCGGATAGGAAAAAGCTAACGTGTCCTCTGGGATAAATTTGCTATAGAAGCAGGCCATGAAAGATTCCGGATTGGGATAATCGGCCACCCAGCCATCTTTATACATATGGCCTGAACCTTGTGATTGGAGCAACAGTTTAAGATGTGGCTCCAACGATTCGAATGTGAGGTTTATGTTTAGGTTTTCTTTCAATTGACGCTGAATCTCAGCGGCTATGGAACTATTAAGTGAAATGTTTTTAGCAACAAGTAACGTTATTTCCCCCAACTGTGAACCGTCTTTAATTCCGGCTTCTTTCAAAAGCCTTTTTGCTTCTTCAACATTAAATTTTAACCCAATGACACTATCGGTATGGTATTTTTTAAATACAGGTGGAACCATTCCATGATCGGCAGGGCCATATGCCTGGCCATATAATGCTTTTTCAATGAGTAAATCTTTGTTGATGGCATGGGCAATGGCTTTTCTGATTTTTAGGTTATTAAAAGGGTATTTCCTGACGTTAAAACTCAGGTAATCGATTTGAAATCCCATATTACGCTGAACAATGTATTTGGGAGGATTGGATTTAAATGAAGAAATGTTTTCTTCAATCACTTTTTTCAATTTACCAGCGGGAAAGTAGGTAATCAAATCGAATTTACCGTTTTCAAAACCCAACCAGGCTTCGTCGGTATTATTGGTAAAGTAATTCACAACACTGTCGAGGTAAGGAAGCGGATTCCCTTTTTTGTCTTTTCTGAAGTAATTAACGTTTTTATAAAAGTGTATGGAGGAGGAGTAATTGTCTTTAAAAACAGGGATGAAAGGCCCTGTACCAATTTGCCTGTTTATGGCATTATAGTAGGTTTTGCTTATAATGGAAGCCCCCGGATAGGTTAGTACTTCCATAAAGGCTTCAGGGGAATTCAGGAGTTGAAATTCAAGGGTATATTTACCGGTAACTTTTACTCCGGAAACATCGGGTAATTTACCGGTTTTGGTTGATTCTTCATATGCTTCTTTTGCACCTTTGATACGGTCTTTCGCAATTACCGAAAATTGAACGTTGCCCTCGTCGTTCTTACATAAGAGATCGAAGGAAAATTTAACATCTTCGGCTGTAAGTTCAACCGGCTCGGCATCTGAGTGGGACGGAACGTGAAAGTAGATGCCTTTTTTGAGTTCAATAGAAAGGGTTTTTTTTTCCTTGTCAACGGTAAATTTTTCAACAAGGTTGGGCACCACGGTAAAGGTTTTTAAGTCAGTCTGAAACAAGCAATCCAAATGCAAACTGGCAATATTAGCTTCCGTAATGGTAGTGATTCCTCTGAAGTCCAGCGTTTTAAGCGGAAAAGCATGACACACCCTGAAAACCTTGTTGCCTCCTTCGAATTTTTTTAATTTTTTACCAAAAAAATCGGTGTCATCTTTACAGGAAAAAAACAACAAAACAATTCCCCACAGGGGAAAAAATAAATTTAATTTCAAATTCATATTCTTTGCAAAATTAACTAAAAATTAATTCTTTGTTGAGATTTGAAAAATTTGGTTATTTCAAAATTAGATTTTAATATTGCACTTAATATTTTTAAATAAATGAAAAACATATTACTTGTTTTAGCCTTGTTTTTAATCGGAAAACTTTATGCCCAGGGGGTAATTATTTTGGAAGGGAATTATCAAGGGAAGAACTTATACGTACAGAATCCGTTTGGAGCCAATGGTGTAGGATTTTGCGTAACGGAAGTTAAAGTAAACGGAAACATCACTACCGATGAAACCAACTCCAGTGCATTTGAAATTGACTTAAAGCCATGGAAATTAAATATCGGCGATAAAGTGGAAATTAAAATATTCCATAAAGAGGACTGTAAGCCCAAGGTACTTAATCCTGAAGTCCTTAAGCCCAAAAGCACTTTTGAAGTTATCAGCATGACTATCGATAATGAGGGCAATTTTAAATTTTCCACTAAATCGGAAACAGGAAAATTAACTTATGCCATCGAACAATTCCGTTGGAACAAATGGGTAAAAGTGGGAGAAGTGGAAGGAGTCGGGACCCCCACTACCAATGATTATTCTTTTAAAATTACCCCGCACAGCGGAAAAAATATGGTACGTGTGCGCCAGACGGACTACACCGGGCAGCCTCGTGTTTCAAAGGCTGTAGAATTCGTAAGCGATATCCCGGAAGTCACATTTGGTCCTGCTAAAGCCACCAAAGAAATAACTTTTGAAGCCAAAGGCAAACCCGCCGAAACCATGTATGAAATTTATGACCAATACGGGAACATCGTTAAAAAAGGATTTGGCTCTAAAATCGATGTTTCTAATCTTCCTAAAGGCGGCTATTTCCTGAATTATGACAATAAAATGGGGGAGTTTGTAAAGAAATAATTCCTCTTCTGTCCTTTCTAAAAAAATAATTCTTAAAATTTGTATTCCCTGAAGTTTTTTGTGAATTCGTCTTTTTCAAATTCGGGGTCAATGATCACAAAAAAATAATTATATTCCTCAAATAAGCCTTTATCGTCTTCCACTCGAATGGAGAGCGGAATATTATAAAAGGCATCAATATAAATTTCTACTTTTTTACAATAAGAATTAGGGATTAAAATGGTCTCGCCTTTCTTTAAGATTTCAAAATAATCTTTAAATTTTTTATTTTTTTCAACAATCAAATATTCCGGAATATAAAACTTTCTGGCGATGGAAGTGATGCTTTCATTTTCTTTCACCACATAGGGGATGTAACCAAAGTCATTATTATGTATCACAACTTTATGACAGTTTCTGTAGTTTTTCTTTGTTGTGCCTTCATATGTAATCATTTCAGTTTTGTCCTTGAATTTATAAATATAATGGTGGATAATCTCAGCAAAATAATCATACCCCATTTCATAAAGGGTATGATGTTGATCCTGACGCATAAGGTCGCCTAAAGGATCGAGATTGAGATTCATGTAAGGAAAACTGTTAGGCTTGACAAGTGCTTTGTTTTTATTCCATCCTTCCACCCATAACACTTCTATGCCTTTTATGTAAATGTATATTTTGCGCGGTTTTTTTTGAATCTTAACGGCACTTTCGTAATGATTATAGCCCCCTTTTTTGCTCCGTTCCACAATTTTTAAATGATATTTTAATCCTTTTATTTCATCAATTTTTTTCAGGCAGTCTTCAAGTAGTTTAACAGGATCTTCTTTAGTCTGAGAAAAAGGAATAAAAGACAACAAGCTGAAAAAGAAAATGAAAACGCCTGCGAATAAAAGGGTTTTGTGGAAATGTAAAATTACCTTGGCCATTAAAAGTTCGCTAAAATAGTGCTATTTTTATAATTTTACGACAAGAAATAAATGCAAGGAAAGGAAAAATACTTTTTTGATGCTCTTCACAAAGCATTATTAACCAAAGAGTATTGCTCATTGGAAGGACTGGGGATGCTTTATTTGGTTAGAGTACCTGCCCGCATTCAGAAGGATATAAAAACCCTGTTTCCTCCGGTTTATGAGGCCCGCATTAATGCTTCCATTTCCAGTCCCGATCCATTATTACCCATTGTTTTGAAAGAAATTTCATTGTTGACCGAAGAGGAATGCAATTCCATCATTAACCAACAAACCGAGAATATACGCCTTTGGCTTGATTGGAAAAAAAGTGCACATCTGCCGGGAATTGGTACATTATATTCTGATGAAAAAAATAACCTATACTTAAAATCAGAATTCTTTCATCCAGATGATTTGGGGAAAAAGCCTCTATTCCTTAAAGAAATCAAAAAAGAATCCGGTGCATCCGTTGCTCCCCCCATGCCCGAAGCGCTTACTAACGAAAAAATGATTGCCCCGTCCGCAACTTCGTCGAATGAAAACGTTCCTCATAAAAAGAAAAAAGTTTTAAAACAAATTACCAGAGCAGCAGCAGTTGTTTTATTTTTCCTTTTGCTTGCATTGCTTTTGAATTATATTAACCTTAAGGAACTTCGCCGTCAGCAAATTTATTTTGCTTCCGTACTGAGTTCTGCCCCATCGTCAGGGGCCTATCAGCCTTTCGCAGGGGAATTTCGGGAAAATGAAATCAAATACTTTTCTTACCCGTCACCGACATTTCTTTTTGATGAAAAAGGATTGGCCAAATGGAAAATTAATGAAACTGAGATAACGATTATGAAAAATCCCTCTGATTTTCCCCGTGAACATCATCGGGGCAATGCATTGCCAACATACTCTAAACCACCGGAATTACCGCCAGCTGAACAGAGAGGAAGATTTTTTATCGTTGCAGGATCTTTCTCTGTCACGGAAAATGCAAAAAAATTCCTGGAAAAGCTTAAAAAGAAAGGTTATACTGCAGTTTTAGCTGGCATTAGTCCGAAAGGATTGCACATGGTGGCAGCTGCAAGTGCTCCTACCATGGCAGACGCCGAAAACGAACTAAATAAAATCAGAGAAGAGTTCCCTACAGCCTGGATATTCAAACCTTAACTTTAATTTAGAATATCCCCACGGCGAAATTTATTACTTTTGAATAATACTTGAAAAAGAGGATTAAAGTATTTTTATTGTTTTTGTTATTTGGCAACTTCTCCCTAAGGGCTACACACATTGTCGGAGGGGAATTGATTTATGATTACCTGGGGTCAAACCAATACCGCATCACCTTAAAGGTTTTTCGCGACTGCAAGCCCGGAGCCACGGGGTTTGATGGTATTGCCGGAGGCACTTCATGTTATGTATTCATTTTCAGGGCAAACGGCACGCTCCATTCTTCCGTTTATATGGGATTGCCGGTGGTAAATCAGGTACCGCCCACCATCAATAATCCATGCATATTACCACCGGGCGGCATTTGTGTGGAGGAAGGAATTTACACGGCCACCGTAACGCTCCCGCCTGTTGCTGGGGGATATTACCTTGTGTATCAACGATGCTGCCGGAATAACACCATCAATAATATTGTCATGCCGCAAGACGCGGGAGCTACGTTTATGAACAGAATTCCAGGCCCTGAAGTGGCGGCCGTCAACAATTCACCCCGATTTTCTCAGTATCCTCCCATTTTTGTTTGTAACGGACAGGATCTTAATTTTTTTCAAAGTGCCACCGACCCCGACGGGGATGTGTTAAAATACAGTTTGTGCGCGGCCTTTAACGGGCTTGACCCTTGTTGTCCGTTGGCAAACACTCAAACTTATTCGCCTTCAAGTTCTCCGGGTTGCATGAATCCCCCTCCGGCTTGTCCAAGTATGGTGCCCGCCCCACCTTATCCATTACTGACATACAATACTCCATATTCAGGTACTTATCCCATCGCTTCAAATCCCTCCATTCAAATCAACCCCAATACAGGGTTGTTAAGCGGAAAACCCACCCAAAACGGACAATATGTTTTAAAAATTTGTGTGGAGGAATACCGTAACAACCAACTGATAAACACCCATTACCGTGAAATCCAGGTGAATGTAGTACAATGCCAGTTTGTGGCTGTCGGCGCCTTTGCCGATCAGCCCAATAAATGCATGGGCGATACCATCCCCTTCAAAAACAACAGCATAGGGGGCAATACTTATTTTTGGGATTTTGGGGTGCCTTCTTTAACGAATGACACTTCCCGCCTGACCAATCCAACTTACATATATCCCGATACGGGAATGTATATGGTAACCTTGATTGTCAATCCCGGGACGCCTTGTTCCGACACCCTTAAAAAACCCGTTTATGTTTATCCTAAGTTGAAAGTCAAACCCCTTCTCAAAACCCCGCAATGCATAAAAAACAATGTTGCTTCATTCACGGTTCAGGGGGCTTATTATCCCGGAGTGACCCAATTTACCTGGAATGTCCCGAATGCCATCCCACCTTTACTGTCAGGCACTTCTGCCGTCAGCCCAACCACTTCCTTTCAATCTGCAGGTGTGCATACCGTGCATTTGTATGTTAAGCATTTTGTTTGCCGCGACACGCTGAAAGATACACTACGGGTGCTGAAAAGGCCTAAAGCAGAAATAAAAAATTTTCCTGATATTTTATGTGCCCCGCGGGTGGTTTCGCTTATTAACGGAAGCGAAACTGAATATCCGGCTTCCTATCAATGGTTTGTGAACAATGAAGTACCCTTGAGTGGCATCCAACCCACTTTTGCCATGCTCCAGGGTGGGCAATACACGGTTCAACTGGTTTTAATCCGTTACGGCGTTTGCCCCGACACCTCAACCGATATCAAAATATTCAGCGCCTATCCCTTGCCCAATCCCGGCTTTAAGCCTCAACCCGACTCTGCAAGCATTTTTGAACCCGATTTTTATTTTGTTTCAACCACCCCCGACAATAATATTACCCACTGGTATTATGATTTTGGAGACGGTATGACTTCATCGGGTTTCAAAAACACATCCCATTCTTATCAGGAGCCCGGCACCTATTCCGTCACCCAAACCGTTACTAACTCCTTCGGATGTTCGGCTTCCCTGACGAAAACCGTACTGGTTTGGCCTGAATTTCGCTTTTGGATACCGAACGCCTTTAGCCCCGACCAAAACGGCCTGAACGATATATTTAAGCCATTTGTTATAGGCGTGGAGAATTATAAATTTTATGTGTTCAACCGTTGGGGGGAAATAGTATATAAAACCCAAAACCGCCAGGAAGGATGGGATGGTACTTTTCGCGGCAAAAAATGCAAATCGGATGTGTATGCGTGGCTCATTGAATTTAAAAATATCATCAGCGGAAAACCCGAAGTGCGAACGGGCCATGTGATGTTGTTGAATGGTGAATAATGGGGATGAAATTCGGCCTTATTGGAAAAACGCTAAAGCACTCCTATTCAAAATCGTATATCCTCAGTAAGTATGCTTCGGTTTTTCCCGGGCTGGAATATGAAACGGTTGAAATTCCGGATGACGGCCGTTTGGAGTATTTTATACATAATACCGATTTGGATGGATTCAATGTAACCATCCCTTACAAGGAAAAAATAATCCCTTTTTTATCCGGGTTAACCGATGAAGCCAAATCCGTGGGAGCGGTGAATTGTGTCAGGCGAACCGAAGCAGGTTGGCTGGGGCACAATACCGATGTATATGGCTTTATGAAAAGCATAAAACCATTTTATCAACCCGAATGGAAAAAGGCCCTGATTTTGGGAACCGGAGGGGCAGCCAAAGCTGTTCATGTGGCCTTACGCACGTTGGATATTTGGACGGCATACGTATCGAGAAATAAAAACAAACAAATACCCGACGGTCTGATCCTTACGTATGACGAGCTTACTCCAAACGTCTTGGAAGGCATACAACTCTTGGTGAATGCCACGCCCGTGGGCATGTATCCGAACATGGGGGAAATGCCTCCCCTGCCTTTGGAGCATATTGGTAAAAACCATTTTGTGGCGGATTTAATTTACAACCCGGAAGAAACTTTGCTATTGAAAAAATGTAAAGAAAAAGGGGCACAGGTACTGAACGGATTAAGCATGTTGTATTTTCAGGCCGATGCCTCCGTGAAATTCTGGACAGAGGAAAAAAAGTGAATTATTTTTCCAAAAACTCTTCTGCTTCTTTCAAAGAGGGGAAAATTTTAAAAAGGGAATTTAATTTGGTTAACTGAATCAGTTCTGAAATTTTACTGTTGGGTCCGACCAAAATCATTTGGCCCTCGGCAATACGGACTTTAGTTTGTAGCTGGATGAGGAGGTTTAGGCCCATGCTGTTCATGTATTCCAGTTCGGTCAAATCTGCAATAAGAGTTTTGAATCCCCCGGAAATAAGTTCATCGGCCTTTTTTTTAATTTCCTCGTGAAGGGAATGATCCATCAATCGTCCCTTGAAGATCAATAATCCATAATGTTTTTTTTCTTTTATAGTGTAATGAAAAGAATACATAAATAATTAATTTTTTTTGTGTTCACAATCAGGTTTTTCACACCGTGCATAAAAATACAAAGAATGTCGCAATACACTAACTTTGGCGTTTGTTTCTACCGATTTTTGAATCTGATAAATTCGCGGGTCGCAGAATTCGGAGATTTTGCCGCAGTCCAGGCAAATGATGTGATCGTGTTGTTTGTAGTTGTAGGCCTTTTCAAATTCAGCCAGGTTTTTGCCGAACTGGTGCTTCACCACCAGCCCGGCATCGATCAGCAGTTCAATGTTATTGTACAGGGTGGCACGGCTTACCCTGTATTTTTTGTTTTTCATGCTCACATATAAGTCCTCAATATCGAAATGCCCCTCACGCGAATAGATTTCATTCAGAATGGCATAACGCTCGGCAGTTTTCCGGTGGCCGTTTTTTTCGAGATACTCCGTCAGAATTTGTTGGACTTTGTTATAAATAACAGGGCTTTCCATAAGGTTTTCGTAAAGTTATCTATTAGCATTCGATTAAGAAAATCATACACTGATTTTAAAAGGTTATATTTGCCTTAAAGTTTTGTTATGAAAGTAAAAACCCTTGGTCAATTTATCATTGAAAAGCAGGCCGACTTTCCTTATGCCAAAGGAGAACTTTCCCGCCTGTTGCGTGATATCGGAATTGCTGCTAAAATCGTAAACCGTGAGGTTAACAAAGCCGGATTGGTGGAAATACTGGGTGAGACCGGCGAAACCAACGTGCAGGGCGAAAAAGTAAAAAAGCTCGATGTTTTTGCTAATGAACAATTCATTGCCGCCTTCAAAGCCGGGGGTGAGGTTTGTGCCATCGCCAGTGAAGAAAACGACGACATCATCCCCATCGACAGCGAAATTTCCAAAAGCGCCAAATACGTGGTAGCCATCGACCCTTTGGACGGTTCCTCCAATATTGACGTAAACGTATCGGTGGGCACCATTTTTTCCATCTATCGCCGCAAATCGCTCAGCGGACCGGGAACCATGGAAGATTTCCTGCAGAGGGGAACCGAACAGGTGGCTGCCGGTTATGTTATATATGGAAGTTCTTGCATGCTGGTTTATACCACCGGACGCGGCGTTAACGGCTTTACCCTTGATCCATCCATAGGAGAATTCTGCCTATCGCACCCCGACATGAAAACTCCTGCCGACGGAACCATTTATTCCATTAACGAAGGCAATTACCTCCATTTTCCCGACGGGGTAAAAAAATACATTAAATTCTGCCAGGAAGAAGACAAGGCCACCCAAAGGCCTTATTCTTCGCGTTATATCGGTTCAGGCGTGGCCGACATTCACCGCAACCTCATCAGCGGCGGTATCTACATTTATCCAACTACCACCAAATCGCCAAAAGGTAAACTCCGCTTGCTTTACGAATGCAATCCGCTGGCATTCATTGTGGAACAGGCCGGAGGCAAAGCCACCGACGGTTTTCGCCGTATCCTGGATTTGGATGTGAAGGAACTCCATCAGCGAACACCCCTTTTCATCGGAAGTGCCAATATGGTGGACAAAGCCATGGAGTTCATGAAAACTTATTCTTCGGAAGCGGCTGCCGTCAAAAATTAAAAAATTGAAGTTCAAAAAACTTCATCTGATAATAGCTGCAGGAGGAAGCGGAACCCGAATGGGGACAGCCGTTCCGAAGCAATTTGTTGAACTCAGGAAAACCCCGCTTATTTTGCTTGCGGCCAAAAGCGTGGCAGAAGTGTTGCCGATTCATCAGATAGTTGTGGTAAGCCATAAAGAGTACATCGAAAAAACCAAAGAAATTTTCAAGCCGTTTTCAGCGTCAGTAATTGTGGCAGAAGGCGGAACCGAACGTTTTCATTCCATCAAAAATGCTCTGGCATATTTACCCTCTGCAAAGGATGAAGCCATATTGATTCACGATGCCGTCAGGCCATTTGCATCACCTGAAACCATTCATGCGGTGCTTGAAGAATGCCAGAAAACGGGGGCTGCGGTGCCCGTGGTTCCTTTGAAAGAGAGCATTCGCAACATAAGTCACCGTCCGAGCCGTATGGCCCTCAGGGCCGATTTTGCCATTGTTCAAACCCCGCAATGCTTCCGTTCCGACCTTATTCAAAAGGCCTACCAACAACCCTTTGCAGATTTTTTTACTGACGATGCTTCCGTGGCCGAACATGCTGGATTTGAAATCGGGATTGCACCGGGGAATTCCGAGAACATCAAAATCACAGAACCTTCCGACCTCGTCCTTGCCGAACACTACTATGACAGGTTTTTCAAATGAAGACATAGCAGAATTTCTCCGTTCCCTGGTATTTCTAATGGAAGTGGAAGGAAATCAAAACCCTTTTCGCATACGCTCGTTTTCAAAAGCGGCAGATATTATCAGTGAATATCCTACTCCATTAACGGAATTGAATAAGGATGAACTGGAAAAAATTCGGGGCATAGGGAAAGGAATTGCAACATTAATTGATTCATTCTGCAGGGAAGGAACCTGCCACGAATGGGAGGAAATAACGGCTTTGGTGCCGGAATCCTTGTTGGAGCTTAAAGGCATACGGGGACTTGGCCCCGGAAGAATAAAAAAACTTTGGAAAGAAGCAGGCATCAAAACCATACGTAACCTGAAAAAAACCGCCGCTCAAAATCCTTTATTGCTGGAAAGCGTTTTGGGGAAAGCCACTGCCGCAAAAATCATAAAGGAACTGGAGTTTATCGACCGAAATAAAGGAAAAAAGCTTTACTTCCAGGTAGAGCCCTTTGTCCGGGAATTTCTGGAAAAAGCCCGTAAACATTGCCCCGACCTTATGCCCGCCGAGGATCTTTTTACCATGGAATCCGTCATTTCCGAATTGAAATTTTACGCTTCTGTTCCCGAAAACATTCCCGATGCCCTGATAGAAGAAATTAAAAACAAAACAGGGCTTCCGTTTGGTTTTACGGAGCATTTTATTCATACTCCGAAAGAAACAATTCTGGGAAGCCCGATCTTCATAAATTCCGTCAGAGCAAAAGTCCAAAATGAAAAACAACATCTTGATCATATCCTGAACAAAGTCATGCAATTCAGCCCTGAGCTCAGGTATGTGGATGTTGAAGTATTGTGGAATAAACCAGTGGATGACCTGATAGCTGAAGATGATTTATGTGGAATCGTGCATTCCCACAGCACGTGGAGTGACGGAAGGCACAGCATTGAGGAAATGGCTCGCGCCTGCATGGAAAAGGGATGGCAGTGGCTGGTGATCTCCGATCACTCCAAATCAGCTTTTTATGCCAACGGCCTGACGGAAGAGAGAATCACGGAACAAAAAAAAGAAATTGGAAATTTAAATAAAAAATTAAGCGGATTTCGTGTCATTCATGGAATTGAGTGTGATATTTTAAAAGACGGCAGCATGGATTATCCCGACGACATACTCAAAGCCTTTGAAGTAGTCATTGCTTCGGTTCACACCGGTTTGCAGATGAAAGAAGATGAGGCCACCAAAAGAATTATAAAAGCGATTGAAAATCCTAATGTACATATACTTGGGCATTTGACAGGAAGATTGTTGCTGGAAAGGGAAGGATATCCTGTTAATCACGAAAAAATCATTGATGCCTGTGCTGCCAATGGGGTTTGTATTGAATTGAATACCAATCCATACCGTTTGGATATAGATTTTCGATGGATTGAACATTGCATCAGTAAGGGCGTTCGCTTATGCCTCAGCCCCGATGCCCATTCCGTGGAAGGCCTTTATGATATTCTTTACGGTATTAAAATTGCCCGTAAAGGTTTCATGACAAAAGTAGCCTGCCTGAATTTGCTGTCTGCGGAAGATTTCTTAAATTGTATTCGTAAAAAATGAGCATCATTAACTCCATAGCCGGCTGGATTATGCGCAAGCGTATCCACCAGATGGAATTGTTTTTGAAATATCCCCATGAAGTACAACGGGAATGGCTTAATAAAATACTCCAAAAAGCAGAAAATACTGAATATGGCATACGATATAAATTTTCAACGATTAAAAATTATGAGGATTTCAGGAAAAAAGTGCCCCTGACGGATTATGAAAAATTAAAGCCCTATATCGAGCGGATGCGAAAAGGGGAGCAGGATATACTGTGGCCTGGCCAGATTCAATGGTTTGCCAAAAGTAGCGGTACTACCGATAAAAGCAAATTCCTTCCTGTCAGCCCCGAACATCTTGAAGAATGCCACTACAGAGGCGGGCGTGATATGGTCACCTTGTATTGTGAACTCTATCCGGACAATTATTTATTTACCGGCAAAAACCTGGCGCTAGGAGGTAGTTTTCAGGAATACAACACCGGGGGTTATGTGAGTTATCATGGTGATGTGAGTGCCATTATTATGCGAAATCTTCCCATGTGGGCGGAATATTTCCGCGCCCCCTCGCTGGACATTGCCCTGATGGACGAATGGGAAAGCAAGCTGGAATCTATGGCAGTGGCTATCAAAGACAAAACAATTACCAGTTTGGCTGGCGTGCCGAGCTGGATGCTGGTATTACTTAATAAAGTACTCCAGTTATCGGGCAAAAAAAACATTTACGAAGTGTGGCCGCAGTTGGAGGTTTATTTTCACGGGGGGGTAAATATTTCACCTTTTATGGCATCTTTCGAAGAACTATGGGGCGAAAGGCCTTTACGGTTAATGCAGATCTACAATGCTTCGGAGGGATTCTTTGGAATTCAGGATACGAAAGACAGCGATGATATGTTGTTAATGCTGGATTATGGGGTATTTTATGAATTCATTCCTCAGAAGTACATCCATTCCGACATAAAAGAAACCATCCCTTTGGAAGATGTAAGGGAAGGGCATTCCTATGCTTTGGTTATATCCACTAATGCCGGATTGTGGAGGTATCAGTTAGGCGATGTGGTGGAATTTACCTCGGTCCGTCCCTATCGTATTCGTGTCAAGGGAAGGACAAAACATTTTATCAATCGCTTCGGAGAAGAACTGATGGTTCATAATGCCGACGAAGCATTAAAAGAGGCATGCTTAAAGAATCATTCCATATTGAAAGAATACACTGCTGCCCCGGAAATGCTTCCCGACGGAACTGGCTATCATCACTGGGCGATTGAATTTGTCCGTCCGCCGGAAAATCTGGCGTATTTCATTAAGGTTTTGGACGAAGAATTAAAAAAACTCAACAGCGACTACGAAGCAAAGCGATACAAAAACTTTGTTTTGCATGAACCCCGAATCACATGCCTTCCTCCGGGCACATTTGAAAAATGGCTGCAATCGAAAAATAAATTAGGAGGGCAGCATAAAGTGCCCCGCCTGTCCAACGAACTTTCATTTTTACATGAAATTTTGCTTATTTCCGAAATATAAGCCTGTGGGCATCTTAATTATTCTGATGCTTTTTTGTTCTTTTAAGGCAGATAGGGATAATTGTTTGCCGCTTAAATTCCCTTTTGATGATGCCTATTCGGACCTGCTTGGAAATGTGTATGTTTTGAATAAAAAAAAAACCGAAATTTTGAAATATAATCATCAGGGAAAATTCATAAATCGATACAGTAATCTGTCGCTTGGAAAAATCCATCATGTTGATGTGTCTAACCCTTTGAGGATATTATTATTTTACAAGCAGCGTCAGGCCTTGGTTTTCCTGGACAGCCAGCTCAGCCCAAACGGTGATCCCATCTGGCTTGAAAAAACCGGAGTGATGAATGCTTCCATGGTTTGTTCTTCTTCATTAAGCAATGGTTTTTGGGTATATAATGAACAGGACAATGAACTGTACCGGTTTAATTCGGAAAGCACACTGCAAATTAAAAGCGGCAACCTGCGTTTGTTCCTGGGCGATCAATTTCACCCATCCCGGATGGCCGAATTTAACAGCAGGCTTTTTCTTTCCGATTCGCTGAACGGAATTTTTGTTTTCGATCAGTTTGGTTCTCACAAGCATACATACGCAATAAAAACAAATTCGGAATTTTTTGCCAATGAAGAACAGTTGTGGTATTTGCAGGGATCGGTTTTATTTCGTTATCGTTTTAAAGAAGCACAAATTCTAACCGACAGCATCGGAAAGACTGGAATCAGAAAAATTTATTTCACTAAAAATTCCCGCATCGAGGTGTTTGTGGATTCAGTGAGTATTTGTAAGTGATGGAATTTAAGCAAGCCCTGTTCAAAGCATTTGAAAACGCGGTTCTGCCCGGGTGGGAAGTTCAGAAAGCAATGGCCCCTATTGGGCGCAAAGGCCCGCCTGAGATCCCCCATGAGCAATTAATGGCCTACAAAAAAGCTGCGGTATTAATGTGTTTCTGCAACTTCACAAGAAATGATGCCGGATTAATCATGATTAAAAGAACTTTTCATAAAAACGATCCGCATTCCGGCCAAATGGCATTTCCGGGCGGAATGCTGGATGAAAATGACCAATCCCTTCAAATGGCTGCTCTCAGGGAATTTTCAGAAGAAACCGGCATTAAGCCTTCTCCCCGAATTATAGGTGAACTAAGCCCTTTGCCCATACCGGTCAGCCGATATTATGTAAAGCCGTTTGTGGGGATTTTAGAACACGATATAAAGTGCTCCATAGACAGGAAAGAAGTGGAAAAGCTGTATCTGATTCCTTTTTCTCATTTCATGATTCCCCGCAACAAAGGGGAGCATTATATAAAGAACAACATTAAAGTTCCATGCTGGAAATATCAGGAAGAAATTATCTGGGGGGCATCGGCCATGATGCTGGAAGAGCTTGTTTTTGTTCTGAATAGATCATTCTTTTGACATGTGTTTCTCAATGTATTTCCCGATTAGGTCATATTCCACATGTACGTAATCCCCTGCCTTTAAAAATTTTAAATTCGTGTGTTCCCGTGTGTAGGGAATTATGCTTACCCTGATTTCATCTTTTTTTATTTCGGCTACCGTTAAGCTGATGCCGTCAAGGCATATGCTGCCTTTATGAATAATGTATTTTTGGGCATAAGGGGGAATTTCAAAAATGATATCTATGCTTTTGGATGATGTAGGATTAATATTGATGATTTTTAAGGTTCCGTCCACATGGCCCATCACGAAATGCCCGTCGAAGCGGCCGTCGGCTTTTAAGCATCGTTCCAAATTGATTTTCGTGCCTAAATTCCATTTAGAAGGATGGGAACATGATAGGGATTCGGGCACCAACGTAACACGGTGTTTGTCTTCATGCACTTCCGTAACGGTTAGGCACATTCCATTATGAGATACGCTTTGGTCAATTTTCAATTCATGTGAAAGGGGCGATTGGATGGTAAGATGGAGCAGCCCGTTTTCTTCCTTCCTTTCCACGATTTCACCAACTGTTTCAATGATTCCCGTAAACATTTTAACGTATTGAAATTTTTTCCAAAAGATCGTGAAATTCCCTCTTCCACTTTTCAAATGATTCGCCGGTGGCAGGGCCGGAGAATCCTTCATGGATATAAACGGGCTCGTGGTTTTTGTTAAATACGAGCAGGGTGGGGTAGGGCAGTTCTTTTTTAATTCCAAATAAATCGCCCGGCTGGTCTTTGGTGCTGATACCCGAAGGAATGGCGGGCCAAAATATGCCCCATCGGTTTTTTATAAAGCGGATGCGCTCATGAATGTGTGCCGTGTCATTTTGTTTTTCTACCACTAATGCCGAAAAGAAAACTCCACGACCGGAATAAGCACGCACAAATTCCTTCAACGCCATCACTTCATCCCGGCAATTGTGGCACCAACTGCCTAACAGGTGTATCACCAAAGGTCGGCCTTTTAAGCTGTCGTGTAAATAACTAAACTTTTTATTTTCAAGATGAAATTCTTTTACAGGTAATTGAAATAAATCCTGATGCGGAGGAGTTGAATGCACAACATCAATTTTTTTCCACGGGTACACGCTTCCTGTTTCGGTAATATAGATTCCGCTTTCACTGTGTTGTTGTAATCTGCCCTTGATAATAAAAAAACCGCTTCCATTAAAGGAATAAGCAAACAAAGAATCTTTAATGAAATATCCCTGAATATGCCCGAAATCCCCCGAGGGGCTTTCAATGGAAATGGCATAAAGCCCCTCTTTCTTTGAAGGAAAAAAATTCCATTTCGTCAGCAGCATTTTTTTAAACATGAATATCACATTGAAATTACCTGCAGGGGCGTGGGTAATGTTTTTCGGTAAGTGGTATTCTTGTGTGAGTATGGCTGCTTTGCCGCGAAAACCCGCCTTCAGGGCATGTGTCCAAAATCCGCGATGAAGGGTTCCGGAATGATCCCATTTAAATCGGAACAACACCGGAAAGTCGCGTATTTCGGCAAACAATGAATCGTTTTTTAACCATACTTTATGGAAGTAAATTTTTCCTTCTCCGCATTGAATGTACTGATTTGAAGCAATGTGCATCGGATCGATATGAAGGGGGAAATCCGCACTGTCGTTTCGGCCTGACTGATTGATGTATAACCTTAAAATATGATTTTGCGAAAAAGCCACTTGAAAGTTAATGCCCCAAATAATACAAAGGAGTATTTTATGCATAGTTATTTACTTGCCGTGGAGTGGACAATGTTGCAGATCCGATAGAGTAATCGGGCAGCCACATTGGCATCGGGGCCGTTGCCGTCGCCCGGAGACACTTCATTCAAATCAAAACCGATGAATTTTTTTCCGGAAAGGGCAATTTTTTCCAGCAAAAACAAAACTTCTTCGGTCTGAAAGCCGCCCGCTACGGGAGTTCCGGTATTCGGGCAGAGGGATGGATCCAACCCATCGATGTCGAAACTGAGGTAAATGTTTTCGGGAAGTTCATGGAGGATGCGGTTGCATACGCGATCCCATGAGTCGCCCCGATAAAGGGAATGTTTGATGTCGCGGTCAAAAAATGTCTTGATCCGTTCCGGCTGCTGACGGATTAACTGAACTTCTTCATCACAGTAATCCCGTATTCCTACCTGTATCAATTTTTTTACTTGTTCAAATTTTAAAGCATTATACATGATGGAGGCATGGCTGAAGGTGAAACCTTCGTAGGCATTACGTAAGTCGGCATGTGCATCAATCTGAAGAATACCGAATACCGGATAACGCTCGCTTAATGCACGTATAAAACCAAGGGGCGTGGAATGATCCCCGCCGATTAAACCCACGGTTTTTTTCGTATCCAGAAGTTTTTTGGTTTCTTCATAAACCCATTGGTTCATTTCGGAACATGCCGTGTTAATGTCATACACCAAATCCTCCATTTCTTTAGGATTTTTGGGTTCAGATACCCCGCTGAGGATTTCCATAACCCTTTCGGCTTTTTGCCTGAAGCGGACGCTTTTGTCCCTTAAATTTTCGGGGATATCCAGCATGAAAATACCATGCTTCCAGGCCTCGGGCACAAAGGGGTCATACAAATCCACCTGCATGGAGGCCTCGCGGATGGCATCGGGCCCCATGATGGTTCCGGCCCCGTAACTGACGGTTACCTGCCAGGGAACCGGCAAGAGCACAATTTCCGAATGTTCAAAAGGGAAAGGTAAGCCGAAGATCTGTGCAGTGAGGTTTCCCGGTGAATTGGGATCAAAATTTTCAATGATGTTCTTTTTTTCGGGATGCATATGAATAAGCTAGTTCAAAAAAGTTTATAAACTACTCTACAGTTACGCTTTTTGCTAGATTCCTTGGCTGATCAACATTACATCCGCGCATTACCGCAATATGATAGGAAAGCAATTGAAGCGGAATTACGGTAAGCAGCGGAGACAGTAATTCATCGCATTCCGGAATGGTAATGATGTGGTCGGCCAGGTTTTTGATCTGTAGGTCTCCTTCATTCACAATGGCAATGATTTTACCCTTTCTTGCTTTCACTTCCTGAATGTTGCTTACCACTTTTTCATAGTTAGGGCCCTTTGTGGCAATCACAAAAACAGGCATTTCTTCGTCAATCAGCGCGATGGGCCCGTGCTTCATTTCCGCTGCCGGATACCCTTCGGCATGGATGTAGGAAATTTCTTTAAGTTTTAGCGCTCCTTCCAATGCCACGGGGAAGCTTATACCCCTTCCCAGATAAAGGGCATTGTGGTTGTCTTTGTATTTTTCGGCAATTTTTTTGATTTCGTTGTTACTTTCAAGTATTTCTTCCACTTTTGATGGAATGGCTTCCAGTTCATAGAGCAAATTGCGGAAGCGGCTTTCAGGAACACTTCCTTTGAGCCGGGCTACATGCAGGGCCATCAGGGTTATCACCGTGATTTGAGCCGTAAAGGCCTTGGTGGAGGCCACGCCGATTTCAGGTCCGGCATGCGTATAACTTCCGCCATGACTGGCGCGGGCAATGGATGATCCGACCACGTTACAAATCCCCAAAACCGTAGCCCCGCGCTGTTTGGCAAGTTCCACGGCCGCAAGCGTGTCGGCGGTTTCGCCGCTTTGGGAAATGGCAATCACTATGTCATCGGGGTAGATGATGGGGTTGCGGTAACGAAATTCCGAAGCATATTCCACCTCTACGGGAATGCGCGTTAGTTCTTCAAAAATATATTCACCCACTAATCCTGCATGCCACGAGGTGCCGCAGGCTATGAAAATAATGCGCTTGGCATTTTTGAATTTGGCTTCATGGTCCACAATTCCGCCCAATTGCACTTTTCCCTCGGAGGCAATGATGCGCCCGCGCATGCTGTCTTTAATGGAACGGGGCTGTTCGTAAATTTCTTTGAGCATGAAGTGGTCGAAGCCGCCTTTTTCAATGGCCTCCAGTTCCAGCGTCAGTTCCTGAACATAGGGGGTAATTTCTTTGTCTTTCAGGTTTCGTATGGCTAAAGATTCTCCGCGGCGCAACACTGCCACCTGTTCGTCTTCCAAATAAACCACGTTTTTGGTGTATTCAATAATGGGAGCCGCATCGGATGCAATCAAAAAATCACCGTTACTGCCGATTCCAATAACCAAGGGCGAGGATTTTTTGGCTGCCACCAGGAGGTCGGGGTTGTTTTTGTCCATAACCACTATGGCATAAGCCCCAACCACCTGTCTTAAAGCAGCCATCACGGCATGATGCAGTTTAAGGTTTTCGTGTTGTTGAATATCTTCGATCAGGTGAATGAGGACTTCAGTATCGGTATCCGACCTGAAAATATGGCCCCTCTTTTTAAGGCCTTCTTTGATGGAAGCATAATTTTCGATAATACCGTTATGTATGATTACAAGATTCCCGCTTAAGGAAAAATGCGGATGGGAATTCACATCATTAGGTTCACCATGCGTGGCCCAACGCGTATGGCCAATTCCGGTTTTACCGCTATGATCTTTTCCTTTAATGAATTCGCTCAGTTCATACACCTTTCCTTTTTTCTTATAAACCTTTAGGTTTTTGTTATGATCCAGGATAGCCACTCCTGCGCTGTCGTATCCACGATATTCCAATCGCTGGAGGCCTTTCATCAAGATGGGATAGGCCTCTTTACTTCCCATATATCCAACTATTCCGCACATGTCAGTTTGAATTTATATGTTTTTTCAAATTTAAATCATTTTAAGGAAAGCAATTTCTTTTTCCGTCAACAAACGTGCCCGGCCACGAGGAAGATTTTTTTTGGTAAGCCCTGCAAAAACTACCCTGTCCAGTTTCAAAACCGAATAACCCAAGGCTTCAAACATTCGTCTGACAATGCGATTGCGCCCGCTGTGAATTTTTATTCCCACGCATTTTTTTGTTGGCCCGTCATAGGCAATGTCATCGGGGCAAAAATGCCCGTCATCCAACTCAATGCCTTCGTCTCGCAATAACGCCAGATCAGAACTTTTCAGGTTTTTATCCAGTTCGGCATGGTAAATTTTTTCTACTTTAGATGAGGGGTGGGTCAATTTTCTGGCCAATTCTCCGTCGTTGGTAAAAAGCAAAAGGCCGGTGGTGTTGCGGTCGAGGCGGCCAACAGGATAAACCCGTTCCGTGGCCAGGTGAGCGACAAGATCCATCACGGTTTTTCTGCCCTTTTCATCATTACGGGTGGTGATGTATCCTTTGGGCTTGTTTAGCAAAATATATATTTTTTTTTCAGGAGTGATTAATTTGTCGTTGAAGGTAACTTTGTCTGTTTTCTTAACTTTCACTCCAAGTTCATCCACCACTTTGCCGTTCACTTTAACCAGCCCCGCCTTGATGTATTCGTCGGCTTCCCTTCGGCTGCAAATGCCGGCCATAGACAGATAGCGGTTAAGCCGTATCAAATCGTCGTTCTTTGTGGCATTATTCGGCTTGCCGCTGCTGGGCTTTGCGAATTTTCCGGGAGGAATTTTTTTTGATGGATTTTTTAAAAAACTTTTTTTCTTAAGTTTTTTACCGGCTTGTTGTTTTGGTGTCTTTTTCATGAAGCATGAGGATAATAAGCGTTTTCAATATAGGTTATTTCTGATGATGAGGAAGATTCCACCACGGTGGCAATATCAAATCGAATTTCTTTTGGATCGAGGTTGCGGGAAAGAATATAGTAATGAGCCGCCGAAATGATATTTCTTTGTTTGCGAAGGGTAACAGCCCAGGCGGGGTTTTCTTCAAAATCGGTTTTGCGCGATTTTACTTCCACAAAAACAAGGGTGTCTTCGGGACTTAGGGCGATGATGTCAATTTCTTTTTTTCCGTATCGAAAATTGGTATCCAAAATCCGGTATCCTCTTTTGGTTAAAAAGTCCTGAATTTTTTTTTCACCTTTTTGCCCTTTGCTTATGGCATGTTTTTTGTCCAATGTGTTTAAATCAATAATTTTACCTTGTAAATTTAAGGATATGAAAAATATTGCCATTGTGGTTTTTACATCTTTTGTGATGTTTTCCTTGGCTCAATCATTTAACGGGAATATTGAATTCAAATACTTTAATCTGAAAGATACTGGTACCTATATTTATTGGGTGAAAAATAATAAGGTAAAATTAGATCAGAACAGTAAGAAAACTCCCGGGGCCATCGATGGCTCTTTTGTTTTTGATATGAATGAAAAAAAGGTTTTTTTCGTAAATCCCAAAAGAAAAGTATGGGGCGAACAGAAAAGTGAACTGCCTCCTATCATAAAAGGATCGTGTGAAGTGCAAAAAACTTCAAATTCCAAAACCATTCAGGGGTATAAATGTTTTGAATACATAGTGAAAAATACTGCTGAGAACACCGAAATTTCTTATTGGATTACCCAGGAAGGTAAATTTGACTTTTTTATTCCTATGTTGATTTTATGGAACCGTAAGGACAAACAAAGTATTTATTTTAACCAAATTAAAAATCTTCCACCTGGGTCTATGCCCCTTTTGAGTGAAGAAAGGCAAATCTCCGACAAAAGAGTGATCACCAAACTTGAAGTAGTTAAGGTTAACAACATGACCCCCGACGATTCCAAGCTTCAAATTCCTTCCGATTATGAAAAGTTTGAGAACTAAAATTTTTTTGTTTTTTTTATTTGTTTCCGGATTATCTGAGTTTTTTGGTCAGTGTGCCATGTGTAAGCAGGCCGCTACTTCCACCATCGAAAAAAATCCTAATTCCATTGCCACAGGTTTGAACAGCGGGATCATTTATCTGATGCTGGCCCCATACATACTTATTTTGATATTTTTCAGAAAAAAAATAATAAGGTTTTTGAAGGAGTTTGTTGCTTTTTATAAAAATCCTGTTTCTTAGTTTTTTATTTACAGCTTTTTAACCGTAGTTTTTTCCTAATTTTCTCTAAATAGAATTTTTTCTTCATCCCCTGCTTCGTAAGGCACAAAAGTGAAAATGAACTGCAGCATTTCGTCCGTGGTGCGCATGCTTTCCGAACCCATTCCTTCTGAAACTTCTTTGGGCGGAAAATTCGGATTGAAAGGGTTATCGGATGTATTATCATATGTTGCGATTACTACAATCCTTGAGCCCTTATCCAAAACCACTGGTTTTGGGAAGGTGTAATAATATTGCCAGCGGAAATCCCATTTAGGAATTCGAATAAGGGGAATCGTGTCGCCTGATGGGGAAATGGCAAATGCCTTAAAAGATTTTCCAAGCAAATGCATGTGCGGATTTACGGAAAGCAATGAAATTTTTTGACTCACCATGGCTTGGGTGGTAAATGATTTGATGGTATTTGGAGGGATCACCAGCGGAGGTATAATGGGTGATATCCCCAGTGTACCCATTTGTAATTCTCTTATGGGCCTTAATGGTTTGCTTTTCCGGTAATATATTTCTAGATAGCTGCTGTCGGTTAGGGGGTCAGGCGAAGGGCCATAATGTAAGTTGTTCATCAAAAACACTCCGTGCTTCGATAATTTCCATCCGCCTACCCATTCCGGATATTTCAACGGAAAATATCCCGGCAAATAGTAAACCACATTTGGTGTAAGCAATGGAAATTCAGGCGATTTTTTGTCGGTATAGGTAAGGTGCATGTTGCGGTAAATGTTTTTTAAGCTGTCACGAACTTCTTTGTACCAGGGCACTCCTTTGTAGTAATCGGGCAATTTTCTTGTGGCATCAAATTGAATTAAATGACCGTTTACGTGATGCACCCATTTTTTCTGATGAGGGACAAATCGAACGAAATCCAGCCAGGTGTCGCAAGGCAAAGTATAGGGGAATTTCACGATTAAAAAAGCATCTTTTCCATCACCTGCCAGTTGAGGGTAAGACGCAGGATGAACCGCGAGGTCGGGCTTTGGATGATGTTTTATGACATTTGGTGAAATTTTGCTTAGTGGCTTTGTGCTGTCTGAAGGACAACCGAACTCAATCCACTTTAAAAGAATTTCTTTTTCTTTTGATGAAATGATTTTTTCATACAAAAACCTACGGTAATTCGTATCCGCCGGCCAGGGAGGCATGATGTTATTTTCCAAAACGTATCGAATCCTGTTGGCCTTAGATTTTACGTTTTCATAGGTTAACAAAGAAAACGGCCCGGCGCCTTGTGGCTGATGGCATTCGGAACAGCGCTTTTCAATAATGGTTTTTACATCTTTTTCCCAATCGGGTACTTGTTTGTTTTCAGGAATGTTCGAGCAAGAATAGAATAGGATTGCCCCGATTAAAAAAAAATCAGTAGTATGGCGAGACCAACACATAAACAATCACTCCTGTGGCTGCCACATATAACCACAAAGGGAAAATTTTTCTGGAAATGGCACGATGCTTATCGTCCATACGATTGAGGCCGTAATAGAAAGTTTGAAGAATAAAGGGAAGGATGAGGGCGGCCAATACGATATGCGAAAACAATATAAACAGGTAAACACTGCGGGGAACAAGTAAAAAACGCATTTCCACATCATCCACCAAGTGGTCTTTATTGCTGTCTCCATAAATGGTTTCGGGGGCCAATACATGAAACACCACATATGAAAGCAAAAAAATCATACTCAGAATCATGGCCGTTGTGTTCAGATTACGATGTGCAGATACATTTCCTTTTTTAATTGACCAGAGTGATGCCAGAAGCAGGAAAAAGCAAGCGCCGTTGAGCGTGGCATTGAGCAAGGGTAATAGGTAAATGAAATTTGGGATACTTTGTGGCTTAGGAAAAGCCGGATTTTTGATGAGGGAAACCAAAATAAACACCACAATGGTGATGGCCCAGGTGATCTTTTTGAATTTTTTTTCTGGAATGGCTGCAATATTATGAAACATGATTTTAATATTTTGCGGCGGTTCCAATGGCTTTGTCAATCGGATGCCAGGTGGTTTTGATTTCCTGAAATTCCATAATGCGGTATAGCCCCGCATCATTTATCCAAACATCGGCTTCATGGTGAATAAATCGCTTTACAGTGTCGGCACAAAGCAAACCGAGTTCTTTCAGCAGTTCATCTCCGGCCGACGCAGCTGCCAAGGCATTCACTTCCATGTGTGTAGCGAAATGTGATGCCAGTTCCGCGCGCTCGCCCGACAACACATTGATTACCCCCTTGGGAAGATCGGATGTGGCAAAGATTTCCGTTAAAGTTAAAACGGGCAAAGGATTTTTTTCAGAACATAACGCTACCACAGTGTTTCCACCGGCCACGGCAGGCATCACCATAGCAACAAATCCGAGCAATGAAGGTTCATCGGGGCAAAGAACAGAAACAATGCCCATGGGTTCGGGAACACTGAAATTGAAAAAAGGCCCCGATACCGGATTTACCGAGGAAGCAAGGGCAGAATATTTGTCGCAAAATCCCGCATAGTAAATCATCATGTCGATGGATTTTTCGACTTCAGTTTTTGCTTTGGCAGCAGGGATAAAAAATTCCAGTTCTTTTTGCAGTTGTCCTTTCCTTCCTTCAGCCATTTCGGCCATCCGATACAATATTTGGGAACGATTATAGGCAGTCCTTCCAGCCCAGGATGGTTGGGAAGTTAATGCAGCCGAAACGGCATTTCTGAAATCCTTGCGCGATGCCTTACAAATATTGGCAATGTGATTTTTTTGTTTGTCTTTCAGTTCAATATGCCTGCCGCTTTCAGTGCGCGGAAATTCTCCGTTGATGAATAATTTATAGGTTTTTAAAACTTCCGTCCTTTTCATTTATGCTAAGTTAGCGAAAAATTAAACAATCGCACTGAACTGACCATTGAACAAGATGGATTAAAATAAACCAGCTTGTTTGATTTTGTTTTTGAATAGAATTTTAGTTACGGCTACGGCAAAAGGGACATAACGCAGTCCATGCGGAAGGTTAAGGGCAGAAAACAACTTCATCGCCTCTTCTTTTTTCTTTTCTGCCAGCAAATACATACACGGTATAAGGATTAACGTCAGAAAAGTAGCAAACGACAATCCGAAAATCATGGTCCAGCTGAGCGGCCCCCAAAACACTACATTGTCTCCGCCGAAATACAACTTTGGATCTCCGTGTGTCAGCAGAGATTCAAAATCAATATTTAATCCCACGGCCAATGGGATCAATCCCAGAATGGTGGAAATGGCGGTGAGCATAACCGGAGTCATCCGAATGCGCCCGGCTTCCAGGATGGCCTCGGAAACAGTTTTTCCTTCCTTGCGTTGCATTTCCGCAAATTCAATTAGCAATATACCATTCCTGACCACAATGCCCGCCAGTGCCACAATGCCCACTCCGGTCATCACGATGCTCATTTCCATTTTGAAAATAGCCACGCCTAAAATCACTCCTATAATGCTCAGGAGTACTTCCGAAAGAATGATCACGGTTTTTCCGAAGCTGTTGAACTGCAACATCAGGATAATCAGGATAATGGCGATGGATATATTCAACGAGGTGCCCAAAAAGCCGGCGGTTTCCTTTTGTTCTTCCTGCTGTCCTCCGAATTTCACCGCAACGTCATCTTTTAGCGTACGATATTGATTAAGCTTTTCTTTTACTTTGTCGGCAACGGCATTGGGGTTAAATCCTTCTTTAACATCCGATGAAAGGGTAATGACGCGTTTGTTTTGTTTTCGCTTAATCCCGCCATAGGTGTTTTCGTAACGTATGTCACAAAAGGCCGACAATGGAACGGAACGCAGGATACCACCCATGTTCATGTCGCGGAAAGTGATTTTGGTGTTTTTAATGGCTTCCAGATTGATGCGCTGGTCGTATGCATAACGGATTTGAATGGGATATTCATCATTATCATCCCGAAATTTGGTGGGATTGTCGAGCCCGAATACGGCTTTGCGCACTTCCATGGCCAGTTGTCCGGTATAGATGCCTTCACGGTTGGCCTGTTCACGGTTTATATCAATCACGATTTCGGGTTTATTGTCGGTGAAATCGGATTTAAGTTCCACGATACCTTCAATCCCTGATCCTTCAATAAATTTTTTTATCCGCTTCGATTCTTCAATGATCCGTTCAAATTTGTTTCCGGATACTTCGATTACGATGGGTTTGGATACGGGAGGGCCTGCCTGTTCTTTGTTTACGGTAATTTCCGCACCCGGGATATTCCAGTTCAGGTTTTGTAACTTAATAAGATACTCCGAAGTAGGCGGGCCTTTCCTCTCGGAGAAATTCACAAAATTTATGGCTATTTTTCCGCGGTTGGGATAGGAATTCTGATCTTCATCAGCCGGATCGGTTACGCCGATGGTGACATTGGTGATCATCGAAGATACATCAGGATTATTTTCACCCAACACTTCCGTTACCTTTTTCTCTGCCTGCTTCATGACCTCGTTGGTGTAGGCAGGATTTGTCCCCTCCGGCAACTTAACGTAAACATAAATATTGTTGGGATCGCCCTGGGGAAAAAATATCACAGGGGGCTTGCGAATCATAAAAATCAGAACTGACACGAGCAATAATAATAATGTGTAAACGATCATTTTACCGGGCCTTTGTAACGCCCGGCTAAGGAATGCAGCATAGGCATTTTGAAAGCGAGGCCACCATTTGTTTTGAAACTGAAGGATGAAGCGGAAAAGAAAAAGGCGATGAATAATCAGAAACAGCCCAAAAAATAAAATTAAATTTCCCATAGCATGTGCTCCTGAAAAATGAAACAGCACACTCATCAAAACATATAGCCCCAGCCGTACGTATGCATTTTTATTTAGCCCGCTGTAGGTTTCTTCTTCTTCATTATGCGTTTTCATGAAGTCCACGGCAAATACCGGGTTGATGGTATAGGCCACCAGCAGGGATGCAAGAAGGGATACAATCATGGTGACCGGAAGGTAGAACATAAACTTACCAATGATGCCCGGCCAGAACATTAGCGGAATAAAAGGAGCCAATGTGGTAATGGTTCCGCTAAGGACGGGAAGAAATACTTCACCCGTGGCTTGCTTAGCGGCATGAATAATGGGTACCCGCCCGTTACCAAATATGCGGTGTGTGTTTTCTATCACCACAATAGCATCGTCCACCACAATACCGAGTGCAAGAAGGAATGCAAACAGCACCACCATATTCATGGTAAAATCCATCAAGGGCATCATAAGAAATGCTATGCACATCGAAAGCGGCACCGACATGCCCACAAACAAAGCGTTGGTTACGCCCATGAAGAACATCAGGATAAGCGTTACCAAAATAAAGCCAATGATGATGGTATTGATTAAATCATGTAATACAACGCGAGTTTTTTCACTTTGATCGCCCACCGTTTTATATTCAATGCTTGCAGGAAATTCTTTTTTGGCTTCGCGTATAATTTCATAAATCTTATCGCAGGCGGCAATGAGATTCTCACCGGGCCGCTTGATGACCTGAAGCGTTATGACGTTTTTGTTGTTCAGCCGTGCAAAACTTTCGGCTTCTTTCACCGTGTCGGCAACATAGGCAATATCTTTTAAAAAGGCCTTGGCGCCCGATTGTGACTGTACCAAAAGATTTTTTATTTCATCCACCGATTTGAATTCAGCTTTGATGCTTAGCGTTCGTTTTAATTTACCCATGGGAATCTGGCCGCCCGTAATGTTGAGGTTTTCCGATGACAATGCGCGTTCCACATCTCCCAATGAAAGGTTCATGCTTTGCATTTTGAACATATCCAAATTGATTTGGATCTCACGTTCGGGCGCTCCCACCATGCGTACTTCCGTGATTTCAGGAAGACCTTCAATTTTGTCTTTTATTTCTTCGGCGTATTTTTTTAACTCAATCAATGGCATGCTGCCGGCAATGTTTACGTACATGATGGGAATATCGCTGAACGACAATTCTTTTACGTTGGGGGCGCGGGTCAGGGAAGCAGGAAGGTCGGTTCGGGCTTCGTCAATCTTGTCTTTGATTTGTTGGCGGGCTTTGTCTATCGAAACATTGGTGTTAAACTCTGCCACAATTACCGAGACATCCTGGAGCGAATTGCTGGAAAGTTTTTTTATTCCGGGGATGGATTTCAGTTTTTTTTCCAGGGGTTTGGTTACGGTATTTTCAATATTCGAGGGTGAATTTCCGGCATAAACCGTGGTGATGTAAAACTTTGGCGCAACAATATCGGGAAAACTTTCTTTAGGCAAATCCTGATAGGTCCGGATTCCGGCATAAATCAAAAAAACCGTAAAAAGGTAAATGATTATTTTGTTGTCGATGGACCAGGAAGAAAGAAAAAATTCCTTAATTTTATTTTTATCCATATTCAGCGTGCTTTAACGGGAAGATTTTCTTCCAGCTTGTCTGACAGTTCTGTGATGATGTGCAGATGTGGAGGAAGCTCGTTTTTAATTTCTGTTAAGCCGCCGTAACTGAGGCCGGGCTGAACGGGCGCTTTAACGGCCCTTCCGTCAGAGACACACCAAAGGTAGTGGCCTTTTTTTTCGTCTTTCAAAATAAGTTCCGATGGCACCTGAATGACCGGGGACTCAGAGGAATATTCATTGATTTTGAGCGTTACGGTTTGATTGGGAAAATATTTTTTATCACTTCTCACGGGGATTTCAACCATGAATGAACGGCTAACGGGATGTATGGTTTTTTGAACATATCCCACTTTGGTTACGACACTGTCGGATCCGGGGCCGGACTTGATGATAACAGGAGCACCGTCTTTTATTTTACCCGCATACGACTCGGCCAACTCGGCTTTGATTTTTAATTTGTTCAGGTTTATCACCCTTATGGCGGGAATTCCGGGGCTTACCATTTGCCCCACTTTAACATCCACGGCATCCACCACGCCGTTAATGGGGGAAATAATTTTAGTCATCCGAACTTGCTCTTCCAGTGCAGCAATTTTTTTATCCATCGACTCTTTTTGTGTTTTGGCCTGAAGAAACTGAACTTCAGTTCCGATTTTGTCTTCCCACAGTGCTTTTTGTTTTTGATAAAGTTGATTGACGAGCTCGGCATTTGTTTTTAAATCCTGAAGTTGCTGGAGCAACGCACGGTTGTCGGTTTCCGCCAGTACCTGTCCTTTGGTAACGGATTGGCCGGGGGCAACGTGAATGGCGGTAATCATGCCAGGAATTTCACTGCTCACCGACACGTTTTCTTCCGATTCCACCCTTCCCTGAACCGGTATCCAGGTTTGAAAAATCTTTTTTTCTATCGGGACTGTTGCCAGGGTAAGTGTCATGAGAGGAATGCTGTCTTTTTGGATTACTTTATTCAGTTTTTCCTCCACCACCTGAAGTTCCCTGAGTAATTCCTCCCTCCTTGCAAGCAGTGCATCTTTATCATTGGTATTCTTTTGGCAAGACAGCCAAAGGAAAAGAAAGGGAATGAAAATGTAAAGTCCTTTATTCATAATGTTCCGGTTGATTTTTTATAATCCAGTTCTGCCATCTTACATTCATAAAGGGCTTCCAGATATTGTATGCGTGCTTCCTTTAATGTGCTGATGGACTGAAGAATTTCCAGAGTAGATCCTACGCCGTTTTTATATTTTTTTTCTGCCACTTCCAGCATTTCTTTGGCTAAATCATAGTTCCTTTTTTTTAATGGTATGGTTTGAAAAGCATTCGCCCAAATTGTTCGGCTTGAGTTTTGTTCTAACTGAGCCGCTTGCTGTACCAAGAAGGTTTGATGGTTAATTTTTTCCAACTCCAGTTTGCTTTGCTGATATCTTTTCAATTTCTGAAGCCCGTCAAACAAATTCCATTGCAATGCGCCACCGATGACGAAATTCGGAAACCATTTTACGTTTTTATCCCAAAAATTGAATTCCTGATTAAAGGCCTGATAACCACCGGATGCAAAGGCCACAAGGGAAGGCAAATGTCCGTAGGCGTGCCTTTTTTTATTAAGGTTGTTCAGATGGCTTGCGCGTTGCAGAATTTGGTAATCATATCTTTTTTCTGCACCCGGATTTTCATTTGCCGTAGGAGATTGAAAATCGGGAAGGGTATCGGCGAGTATAATACTGTCTTTCAGCGGATATCCCATCAGAAATTTCAGGCGGCAAAGCGATACTTGAAGCAGGGCGCTCAGTTTGTTTTTTTCCGTTTGTAACTGGTCGCGGGCAAGTTCCAGCCGATCAAGATCCAATTTCTCGGCAAGGCCTTGTTTGTATATGGCATTGAGGTCTTCAAACATTTTGTTTATCCGTATTAGTTGTGCGTCCAATAATTCTAACCGGCGTGTATTGAGTTGATGTTCATAATAGGCCTTCATTACATCATACCTGGTTTGCATCTTTTGTTGTTCATGTGTGAGCTTTGTCAGTTGTTCGTAGCTTTTGCTGGCTTGTAATCCGATCAGGTAATCGGAACTGAACACCAGTTGCGAAGCCGTAAATGAAGCAGATGCCTGATTTTTCTGTCCGAATTGTGCTTCAATGGGGGCATATCCTTCGGGTGAAAGTTTTTGGGGGTCATAAGGAGCTACTCCCGCCGAAACAAGCCCCCCGTAAACGGCAGGGGCCACGAAGTTGGGCAATATACTAACGGGAAGCTTAACAAAGTGCTGAGCAGAAAGTCCTGCTGAAATTTGCGGCAGGCCGATGCCGGTGTATTCCTGTGTTTTCAGTTGGCTGATTCGGGCGTCGGACTGAGTAACCATTACCTGCGGATTGTGGCTTAATGCATAATCCACGGCTTCCTGTATGCTGAAAGAAATTTTTTGTTGTGCATGGAAAATAACTATCAGTAAAAAAGAAATATTATAAAGGAATAGCCGCGTTCTCATACTATGTGCGTTTTTTTAGTTTTTCATAAAGCTGAAAGCCCTTCAATGTACAAATACCATACAGGAAATGTTCAAGCAGTTCCTGGTGTATTTGGTTGAACGTGTATTTCTGAAACGGGTAGGCCGAACTGCTGAAGGTGCTTTCCACCTGAAGGAACCGCATTTGCACAAGGATGTCGGAATGAATGGATTTTCTGAAATATCCTTGTTTTTTGCCTTTTTCCAGCAGATACATCAAACTGGCCATCATGTGTTTTTGTTTGATTTCTTCAAATTTTTTCCAGGTGGCCCTGTACTTGCTTTTCAGTTCATCAAAAATGACCGGATTCACCATCCCCATCATTTCCGGAAGCAAGCGCATAATATCAACAAAAACCTGAATTACATTGGAGTGGGCTTGCATGGTCTTGTCTATATTCCGAACGACATGATGCAAACGCCGCATAACCAGAAAATCCACCAGTTCCTGCTTGGAGGAAAAATGAGCGTAAATGGTTTTTTTGCTGATGCCCAGGCGACCTGCTACATCATCCATCGTAAGCCCCGCAAGGCCCTTACTTAAGGCCATTTCTTCGGCAGTGTCGGCAATCGCTTCTTTCATGATTCGGGCTGTAAAACTAAGGAAACTTTTTTAGTATAATCAGTTTCCAATCTTAAAAATTATAAAAATTACAATTCCGGCAGAAATATGTTGGGGGGGTAGTATTTGATAAACTTTATTTTTTTGCAACAAATCCCTAAACTTGCATTATCGTGCATCCGGAGGAAAAGAAAAAATCAAAATGGAAATGGCCTTTTCGGCTGGTGTTGTTGAATGATATCAGTTTGGGTGAGGTTTTTTCCATTCGTTTTACCCCTCTTAATTTTTTGTTGCTGTTGGCCGGTATTACCATTTTTATGAGTACTTTATTGACAAGCGTGATTGCCTTTACACCCCTGCGTGAGCTTATCCCCGGATATGGAACGGAAGAAGAGCATTTACAAATCAGGCAATTGACGATAAAAACCGACTCTCTTCAAAACATTCTGTCGTATAATGATTCAATACTTTCCATGATGAAAAAGGTGTTAACCGGAAATGTTTTCCCTGAAAAACAAAACAAGCCGATTAAGGGAAACGTGCAAAGCATTGAAAAATCTCCGCCCGGTATTCCGCTTTCGGAAAAATTTTATAGCGAGATGGAAAAAGTGAAGATGGCCAATAGGGGCAGCAATACTAATGTGTGGAACTATGAATTGATGTTGTTTCCGGCGGCAGATGAAAAGGTAAAATTTTACACAGATTCGGCCAAACGCCTTTGCCTGAATTCCGATGATGAAATTCATTTAATTAGTCCCATGGATGGTAGGGCAGTTTACGGTTCATCGAAATATGCAAAGGACATATTGTGCATATTCGGTAGTGATGGAAGAATAATTATCATGGAGGGAATCTCCGATATTTCCATATCGGATGGGGCATTGGTAAAAAAAGGAGAGTATTTGGGGTTGGCAGTAAAAAAAGCATTTGTAAGGTTTTATTACAAAGGGAAACAAATTCCTCCGGATGAATTGTTTTAGTGATAGAAAAAAAGAGATATTTTTTAAAAGAATTTTTTTGATTAAAGGGATTTTGATTCTTTCATGTTTTAATATTATGGCCTTTGACAGTTTAAAAAAGAAAACTATTCATGTGAAGGCGGGATTTGCAACGGGCATTATTGCCCAGCACAGGGCAGTTTTAAATCAGTTGATTAAAGGATATCCCAAAGCCATGGAGGTGAATGTGCTGAAAGATACCGATGGAAGCCGTTACTGGCATTATGAAAACAATTATCCGAAGATTGGTATTCATTTTTCCGCAACGGATTATGCCAATATAAATAATTTAGGTTGGGCTTTGGCGTTGGCTCCGTTTGCCGAAATACCGTTAAGAGAAAGAAAGTCGTCATTGCATATGAGAATTTGCTGGGGGGCGGCATGGCTCACCAAAAAATTTGATATTCACCGGAATCAGAAAAACATTGCAATAGGCAGCCATTTAAACCACTACATCCAGTTTAGATGGTTCTGGAAAATTCCCGTTTCAAATAAGGTGATTTTTGAGCCCGGTTTTATGGCCATGCACGTGAGTAATGCGCGTTTTCAATCTCCGAATCTGGGGTTAAATATTTTGAGCTTACAATCGGTTCTTCACTTCGGGACCAATGAACATTTGCCTAAAACCATTCCCCTTGTTCCGGAATTTTTCAGAAAAGAATTTTTCTTGGTGCAAACTGTAGGTATAAACGATTACGAAGTTTATGGAAAAAAATTATTTTCGTTTGGTACACAATTACAATATCACTTTTTAAATAAACCCAAGCATCGCTGGATGGCAGGAACGGATTTTTATTATGACCAGAATTACCTGACGAATGTAGAGTATTATGCTAAGGTTCCTGACAATACATTGAAAAAGTTCCGCTTTGGGCCGAAGATAGGATATGCTTATAATTTGGGCCGCATTTCTTTCCCGATAGAAATGGGATATTATCTTTATCAAATTACAAATCCCGACGGGAATTTTTTTCATCGGATCGGAATGCGTTACTACTTTTCAAACGGTATCATCATTAATGCCACTTTAAGGTCACACTTTGCCGTGGCCTATTGCTTTGAATTGGGAGCAGGATATGTCATTAAATATTCCAAAAAATGAGAGGAATATTCGTATTCATTGTTTTGAGTTTCTTTTTGGGTGAATGCAATAAGCCCAACGCTCCCGATTGTTTTAAGCAAGCAGGGAAGTTTTCGGTTCGAAAGGTTGATATAAATGGCCCCGTTAGGGAAGTGGTGCTGCAATCCCCGGTTTTTTTACATATTCGCCATGGATCCAAGGAGCATATTGAAATTAAAGGCCCCGAAAATCTTTTGGAAAAAATAGAATTTAAGCATATCCATAAAGCCCTATATATTAAAAATCACAATTCCTGCAATTTTGTGAGGGGATACCGGCATGAAATACATGTTTACTTATATGTACCCGATTTGGAATATGTTAGGAACAACGCCGTAGGGGCGATCGATATTCAAGCAGATGTGAAAACCGACAGTTTGCGCGTGGAATCGGAGGGAGGCGATATTCAAGTGCACTGTTCAATGATTAAGTTTTCGGCATCCTCACATGGGAACGGAAATATATATTTTACGGGAAGCACCCAGCAGGCATTTGTGTATTTGTTCGGCACGAATTTTTTTTACGGTATGGGGGGAAGCGTTCAATCCTATGCTTATGTGGAACAGATTTCCGTGGGGGATGCCTATATTCATTTTTCAGGGAATGCCTTGTTTCACTATAAAATCCATAAAAGAGGGAATATTTATTATAGCGGAAATAGTGTTACATCGGAAGGCGTCATTTATGGCAAGGGAGGAATAAAAAAAATTTAATTTAATTTTTATATTTTTGTATAAAAATATCCTATGAAAACAAAAACAATTACACTCTTATTTTTTTTCATTTTTAGTTTGGGCCATTCCCAACTAACATTCATCAAAGCTCCTAACTTTAACGGATCCACTACTCAACTTCGCGCACCAAATGGTACGATTGGCCACACCATACTTAGGGGGTGTTTTTTAATTACGGCTTCAGAGCTTTCTTCCGCCACCAATCAAACATTCCAAACCTTTGGTTTTAACCTTACAGCCCAGGGAGCATCGGTGGCTTGCCCTGGAACCATTACGATATATTTCCAGAACACCTCGGATGCCACTTATCTGAAAGGTACGAACTGGACAAATGTTCTGACAGGAATGACCAATGTTTATAATGGTTCCATGACCGTTCCCGCCGGAACTGGAAGTACCGTGGTAACCTTAACGCTCAATACGCCTTTTGCCTATAGCGGAACCGGGCTTTATGTGGCTTATGAATGGCTTAGCAACGGGCCATTCGAAACATCCACGGTTGTGGCTACGTATGAAGCCAATAATACTTTAAATCCCGGTGGAGCCACAGGATCATCTTCCGTAAGCGGAAATCCCCCGGCATCTCTTGCCAATACTGCTTTCAGGCCGGCGTTTAATTTTGGTTTCGTGAATAACTTAACCAATGAAGCAGGCGTTGAAGGCATCATTGCTCCGGGAAAAATTTCAACCATGCAGAATACCCCCTATACTTTTTCAGCCGTAATTAAAAACAATGCCGGTGTGGCCATGAACAACATTACGCCTACACTCCAAATAACCGGCCCAACGAATTTTTCAGCTACAGCCAATATCACTATTCTTATGCCGGGAGCATCCCATACAGTAGGATTCCCGGCATTCAATCCCAACACCCTTGCCACCGGAATTCACACTGTTCAGGTGTTGCTTGCACCCGACCAAAATACATTAAATAACCTTGCCACTGTACTTAATTCCGTTACATGTAATGAAATATCTAATAATCCGATTGTGGGCAGCTATACCAGTTCAATTGGAGGCGGAACGAATGCAATAATTCTCTCTACTAAACTACGAACCACTGCTTCCGCTTCACTTACTGCTTTAAGAATTGCCATTTCCACCAATACGGCATCAGGCGGCAATCAGGTATATGGGGTATTGATGAATAATACCGGTTCCATTATTGCCACCAGCAACTCCGTGTTTATCAATCCGTCCATGTATGGAACATTCCAAACTTTCTCCTTTACCCCGGCACAAATTATAAATCCCAATACCGATTATTTTATTGGAATGGCCCAAACACAGAATACCACAACCCCCTATTATCCATATGCCGCTCAGCCTTCTCCATTTAATCCCATGCAATATTATACTTCACCCATCTCCGGCGGAACCTTGAACCCTTTATTATCTAATTTTGGTTATTTTGGAATAGAAGCAGTATTCAGCGGAACGTGTTTAGTTGGAAATATTGATAAAGCGGAAAATCTTTCATCTTTGGAAGTATTTCCAAATCCGGCAAAAGATTATATAATTATTAAGAATCTTCAGGAACCCGTTCGCTATGGGATATCCGATATCAACGGAAAAGTTATTTCCTCAGGATCTTTAACACCTGAAGAAAATAAAATTACTTTGGCATCTTTGCCCAAGGGATTTTACATGCTGAATATGGTGATGCCGGACGGAAAAAAATCTGCACATAAAATAATTAAAGAATAATAAAAGTTAAATAATAAAAGCCGGGTGAATGCCCGGCTTTTTTATTTTTTCAGATCACAATTTTAATGTGTACTAAGGTATTTAGCAACACCATCGTGGGTGGCTTTCATGCCGTCTTTTCCTTTAGTCCAGTTGGCCGGGCATACTTCTCCGTTGGTTTCAAAGAATTGTAAAGCATCCACAATCCTCAGGGCCTCATCCACATTTCTGCCCAGGGGCAAATCGTTGATTAATTCATGGCGGACAATACCTTCTTTGTCAATCAGAAATAAACCACGGAATGCAATCATGGGTCCGTTGGCAATCAGGTTTCCGTTTTCATCTACATCATAATCTCCAAACAGAGTACCATAATTGTATGAGATGGTTTTGGTGGTATCGGCTACGATCGGATACGTTACTCCCTTGATACCGCCTTTGGCCTTATCCATTTGTAACCATCCCCAGTGGCTTTCCTCGGTATCGGTGGAACAAGCCACCACGGCAGTGTTGCGGGCTTCAAAATCCTTCAGTTTTTCCTGAAATGCATGCAGTTCAGTGGGGCAAACAAAAGTGAAATCCTTTGGATAAAAAAAGAAAATCACATACTTTTTGCCCAAGTATTGATCCAAACTGAAATCTTTTACAATTTCACCGCCGTTCACAACGGCTCCTGCCTTAAATGAAGGCGCTTTTTTACCTACTAGTGTTCCCATATGATATTTTTTACTTACAAATTTACTACACTAACAATTCCCAAAACATGAATGTTCGGGAATTTTGATGATTTGTTAATATTCCAGGCGGAAGAATCCTTTAAAAACTCTGTTATCGGCATCGTTAAGTTTTAAAATGTAGAAATAAACCCCAACGGGCAATCTTCCGGTACCTGTTTTAAATTGGGCATTCGGGCGGCCGTCCCAATCATTATTGTAACCTTTAACCGAATACACCAGATTGCCCCAGCGGTTATAAATTTCCAATTCATTGTTCGGATAAAATTCCAATCCCTTAATTTCAAAAATGTCGTTTTTGCCGTCGTCGTTGGGGGTAACAAGTTCAGGGATTATCCCTAATTCATAACGGACCTGAATTTCTATGGTTTTTTGCAATACGCAATTGGCTTCCGACGTCGTTACGGTGGCAATATAGGTGCCGGGCTGTAAATAAGTGTTTTGGGGTGTTTGGCCATTGGCTGTGTTACCGTCGCCAAACCACCAACTGATACTTGAACCGCTGCTTATGGTACTGCTGAACGACACCTGAAGCGGGGCAGCACCAATGGTGGGTTGAGCTGAAGTTAAAAGCAGCATTTGATAGAACTGGGCAACCACAGGGAAAACGGAAGAAGAACACCCTGCATTATTTGCCTGAACGTAATAAGTATAAGTCCCATTAGCGTTCAGAGTAGGCTGGAATGAGTTAGAGTTAGATGCCAATAATTGATTCAATCCGGGATCTGCAAACCAATTTACTGAAGATACAGGGCTGAAGCTTGCAGTAAGTATCAGGTTACGGCCGATGCACGTGGTGTCGCCCTTAATATTGGAAAGCGTTGGAGTGGAGATCACCGGAAGCGATAGGGTTTGTTGGCCTATGCAACCGTTAATATCTTGACCGGTAACGGTAAAGGTTCCCGACTGAGAATTTTGAATTTGATTAAATACAACGGTGGTTAGAGTGGATTGAAATCCTGATGGCCCCGTCCAGGTGTAATTTATGGCTCCCGAGGCCGACATGCTGACAGGCTGTCCGCTGCAAACCGTCTGTGTGCTCACTTGAAGATTAAGCGAGGGAACAGGATAAGACATAACGTTTATGGTATTTTGATTTATACATCCCTGATTGCTTAGGACTTGCAAGGTATATATACCGATATTGTTATTCTGGAAAGGGCTTACGTTCAAGGTTTGTTGGTTAGAGGAGATGTTTCCCGGGCCGCTCCAAGTATAGGATACGGATGAAGGATTGGAATTTCCTGTCAAGGTGAGTTGCCCGCCAATACAAACACTGGGTTGTGAGTTGGTAATGGTTACTGATGGCAAAGCGAAAACGGTAAGTTGAACAGTTTGGGCGCCCTGACAATTAAATGCATTGGTAGCAGTTAAGGTATAAATACCAGAATTAGTCATGCTCACAGGAGCCAGGGTGGGGTTTTGGAGTGTGGACAAATATCCGTTAGGGCCCTGCCAAATGTAGGAATTGCCCCCGGCAGATTGCAACACCAAATTACTTCCCTCACATACCGTGCCTGCACCTGCACTCACTACAGGAGTCGGCTGGGGGTTGACGGTGATTTGAAGTGTGGCGGTGTTGGTGCATCCGGCAGAATTTGACACCACAACCTGATATAAACCAGATGAAGATGGCGATGCATTATTGATAACCGGATTTTGCTGGTTGCTGGAAAATCCTCCGGGCCCCGACCAGGTGTAAGATGATGCCGAGGTTACAAAGAGCTGTATGGTTTGAGGTTGGCAATAGACACTTTGGGATGATGATGCAGCGGGGTTTGGCAATGGATGGACAATAACCGTAACCTGTCCGGCGGGACCGCTGCAACCCGCTGAAGTGGTAAACACGGAATATACACCGCTATTGCCCGTACCGGCATTCGGAATGGAAGGATTTTGTAAGTTAGAATTAAATCCTCCGGGCCCCGACCAATTGTAGGTTAATCCGCTGCCGGAACCGGCGGCACTCAACAAAATGGTTTGGCCTGCACAAAGCTGATTGGCATTTACGGATACCGTAGGAGCAGGAGGGGCATTGGGGTTTACTATGTTAAAGGGCCCGAATTGTGAAATGCAACCATTGTTGTCTTTAACAAATAAGTTGTAAGTTCCGGCAGGTTGATTAACCAAATTTGGAGAGTTTGATACGGTCTGGCTTAAAGTATTGGTCCAGGTATAAGTGAAAGGACTGCTTCCGCTAATTGAAATGTTGGTAATGGATCCAGTTGAGGAACTGCAATTACTTGGAAAAATACTTGGTGTGGAGGATAATTGGGGAGGTTGAAATACCTGTAAATTTGCAACCGTCGTATTATTGCAACCATTGGTGCCGGTTCCCACAAGGGTATAACTCGTATTGGCTGTCGGGCTTACAATTTGAATATTACCCGTTACCAAATTGTTCCAGGTGTAGCTTAAGGCACCACCTGCCAGTAAAGTGAAGTTTTGCCCTGAACAAAGAGTGCCTGAAGTTACGGTTACATTAGGCAAAGGCCGTACCTGAACGGTACTGACGGCGATTGATTTACATCCGTTGCTTCCGGTGCCTTCCACGGTATATTGGGTGGTGGAGGCAGGAGAGACATTGATGCTTTGGGAAGTTTGGTTTGTGTTCCAGGAATAGGATACTGCTCCGTTTGCCGTTAGGTTTGCCGACTGCCCCTGGCAAATGGTGGCTGAATTTACCGTGACAGTTGGGTTGTTTAATGTATTGATTTGCAAGGTACGTGAATGTGTACACGATAAAGTATTACTTCCTGTAACGGTATAAACCATTGAGGTTGTAGGGGAAATAACGATTGAAGGTCCAGTAAGATTTCCGGGTTGCCAGGTATATGAAATACCACCGCTTGCATTAAGGGTGGCGGAATTTCCCAGACAGATGTTGGTTGCGGAAGCAGAAACATTAATGGTTGGTGTGGGATGAACGGTAACGACTTTAGTGGCCGATGCAGTACAACCTTGTGTACTGCCAACAACAGTATATACTGCGTTAGATGGTGGAGACACCACAATAGAAGGACCGGTATGCCCTGTACTCCAGGTATAGTTATTGGCACCGCTNGCTACTAAGGTAGTAGTACTTCCAGCACAGACTGTTACACTGTTTCCGCTGTTGATCTGAACGGTAGGATTGCTTTTGACGTAAATGGTTTTGGTAAGGTACTGTTTATAACCACAGACCCCACCGGCGATTAAAGTGTAGGTTTGAGTGGTACCCGGAGTTACATTTAAAGTTGGGGTATTAATATTACCGGGCAGCCATGTATAGGATGAGGCTCCTGCAGGGCCGCTAAGGGTAATACTTTGACCGGCACAAATGGAATCTTTAGGAGACGCAATACCCGGAAATGAAACTCCTGTTAAAGCCGTAATGGTATAGTTACAAATATCACCGGCAAAACCATCAATCATTAAATAATAATTATTGCCAGTTGTCAGGTTTACAGCATTAATGGTAAAAGTAGAGGAACCTTCTTTAAAATCGGATGTTGGGGTAAAGGTGTTGCAGGGCCCCTGAGCGCTGAAAATCTGCATTTGCAGCCCTCCGCTGGGATAGTTACCCACCCAGCAGTTAGCAATATCTACTTTGAAAGATGCCGTTGAAGTGGCTGCCGTGAACATCACCCATGAGTTGTTATTAATTTGCACGTCAAAAAAAGGAGAACCCGATCCCCAAGGCCCGCCCTGACCGAAAATGCCACCGGTGTTGGTTCCGGGTGTATAAGCGTAGGTTACGGGCTGTTCGGCATTACCCCTCATGTTGCTGGGGCGGTCGGGCGTATAAGCGGCGCTGGTGGAAGCGGCATAACCGTTGAGATCGCAAATATAAAGGGCATTGGAACAGTTGTCGTTGGTTGGGGATTGGACACAGATCCCAAAGCTTCCCTGTGAAGCACTGAATCCCCAGTACCTGAGGTAGACCGTAGATCCGGGAGTTAATCCTGTAGCGGCAATGTAGGGCAACATGTCATTGGCGGTTCCCGGGTATGCAGTGTGGTCGTCGCTGCATGCAATTTGCGTCAGGGATGAACAAGAACCGATATACAATGCCATAACGCCGTCTGTTATCCAGCCCGTTCCCATGTTGGGACGGGGAGTGATGTAAATATTACCGTTGGATGGCACAACAATTGAAAACCAAACATCTTTGGTTGACGACGAGAATCCTCCTGTTTGCGGGGGAGAGCCGCCGGCACACGAAAACGGGGCGGGTGCAAGAGTCGTAGGAGTTTGTGTGGCCCCTATGTTGCTAAAAGTGAGGTAATTACAATTCGAAGTTACGGGCGGCAATGGAATGGCTGAACATGGATTATCATTGGGTTGGGATGGCCCTGCCGAAGGCCCGCTGACGCAAATACTGAAAGTACCCCCGGGATTGGAATAGTAGTCATATACACGAATGTAATAAACGCTTCCGGGAAGAAGGCCGGTAGCCACCAGGGTTTCGGTGCCTCCGGTAAATGCGTTATCTACACAATTCATGGAATTTAGTGAACTGCAATTGCTGCCGCTGTATAACTGGAAAACAGGATCAAGCGTAGAATTCGGCACAACCTGGATTAAATGGGTGTAGTTCGTGGCGGTGAAAGTAAACCAAACATCGTCATTGGCATTACCGGCACATCCTGAGAAGGACTGTGTGGCAGCAAAGGAGGTTCCTGCGGTCAACACACAGGTGTTGTTAACGGTAAGGTTTATGGCATTTCCGCAGTTATTATTGGATGGCGGTGTTGGTGACTGGCTTACGCAAATGCTGAATGATCCGCTGCCTGAACCGGCGAAATAATGATAAACCCTTATATAGTATGTTTGGCCGATCGTGAGGCCGCTGAAAATCCCGGATTCTATGCCTCCGTTGAATGTATTGTCAATGCAACCCAGGGAAGTCAAACCGCTACAATTGCCCGAAAAAACTTCAAAGACGGCATCGAATGATGCGGAACCCTGCACGGTAATGGAATGCGACGTAGCGTTGGCAACAAATGAATACCAAACGTCATCATCAGCCGTTCCCACGCATCCTGCAAATGATTGTGTGGCACCGGTGGTATTCCCCGAGGTGAATACACAACCCGCATTTACCGGTAAGCTGGCGGCTACATTACAATTGTCCTGGGATCTAAGTATATAAAAGCAACATAATAAAACAAAAAATCTTTTCATACATCTTAATCTTTTCTGTTGAGTTCGACAATTTCAAGATTGTTCTGAATTAAATAGTTTTTTACGGAAATCGGATTAAATTCTTCTATTTCCTCACCTTTGCTTCTGATATCACGATTGATAATCAAGATAATTTCTCCGGCATTTTTCTCGGGCTTGTAATACAATTTAGCCGCACTGACAAAAGGAATCTGCATCAGGCCCTGTTCCAATTCGGATTTTTTAATCAGGTTCGGTTCGCCTTTAAAAATGATTTGAATCGTGTTTTGTTTGATTTCCGTTTGTGATTTTATTATACAGATAAACAACAAATAAAAAGCGATAAACACTTGTTTTTTCATGACAAATAAAAATTGGACTGCAAAATTATAAAATTTGTTGATATAAAAAATTTATGGAATTATAAAACTCCGGATTTTCCCATGGATCCGATTAAAGAACTGAAATATGCATTTGAATCTAATAGGTTAAACCTGAAAAACTTTTATGCTGCTGAAGCCGCATTATGGTTTGTGATTATAACTTAATTATTTTTTAAGGATTATTTAACAATTAATGCTCAATCCTAAAGTTTACTAAAATACGAAAACACTTCGTTAAATAGGTGTTTGCCATTTTGGCCACCTTTTTAAGAGTAAAATCTACACATATTTAACTTTTTATTAGCAATGAAAGAAAAAAATGGTTTTATGTGGCCTAGGATAAATACAAATAACATCAACTCCCCTTTCTTTATTGGTTTCTAATGACAATTTTAGGATGATGATTGAAGATTAAAATCAAATGATTTGTGTTTTTGTTAAATATTTTATTTAAATAATACTTTTTCCGTCTTCTTTTTTCTTCCGTTGTAAGCAGTAAAATTCACCAGGTATATACCATCTGTAAGAAAAGAAAAATCATATTCATGAACACCCAGAGAAATATGGTTTTCTGATATTTTTTTCCCGTTCAATTCATACAAAGAAAAAAGAACAGGTTCTTCTGATTCATTACGTATATATAATTTTTTATTAAAAGAAAAAAAACTTATGTTATTTTCTTCTTTTACATTTGATAAAAAAGAAGCAGAAGGATTATATTCGTGAGCGCCAATATCCACATTACCCACGATAATTCGGTTGGTTTTGTTTGCAGAATGCACGTATTCATGCACGGGCATTAAGTTGAAACCATTTGATGCCGTACCGGGATTTGTACCGGAATTGATAGCCCCTGATGTCGGGAGCAGTTTGTAATCATAGGATGCGGCATTAACAAAACCGCAATTGGAAATATTGGTTACTCTCCAGTTTTTCAAGGTATCAAGAGTAGTTGCATTTCCGTTAATATAGGTGCCTGCACCTGCAAAAATATTGTTATACATTTTTAATAGTTGGGTTGAACCTCCAATGTGAATGAAGGTGCCCGTACTCTTGTTGTTAACGATAGTGTTGTTTATAAGGTATAGCTGATGTGGCTGGGGGTTCGTGAAGCCCTCCAGGCCATACCCGATAATACCCGAATTGGTGGAATTCTGGCCTTGTTGGATAATATTTCCAATCAAAATACATGTTCCTCCGTTGGGCAGATCTATTTCCCTGCTTGCATTGCCGTTTTCATTGCTAAATCTGTTATACAGTATATAATTCACCTTTGCCCTGGATTTTAATTCATGACCAATTTTACAATGGTGTGAATAATTATACCGAAAAATCAACGTATCAATATGATTAAAGTATAAATTATGAGATAATCCGTCTCCATATCCATTATTATAAAACTCGGTATGTTCGATTATGACCTTGCTGGGATTAAAAGTGCCTCCGAGGATCCCATTTTCATTATCATGAAAATAACAGTAACGGATGGTAAGATTCTTACCCTCAGCCCTGATTCCGGCTCCGTTGTGCGAAGTGGATGTACATTCGGAAAATTCGATATATTCCACTCTCACATTATCTCCGCCAATTACCCAGATGGCTTTATCACCATAACTTAGTCCGTTTGATTTCAAATGAGCCATCCCCCCAACGCCTCGCAACAGTAAATTATTTTTTCCCCAGTAACACACATCGGATGCATAAATGCCGGCATCAATTGAAACGGTATCGCCATGCTGAACCAGTCCGGCTACCTGGCTGGGTTTGGTGTAGGTTTTTGTAGGCCCTACAAGCCAGTTGGTTGCTCTATAGGACAAAAAGGATACGAGCAAAAAAACAAAAGCATACACGTGACTAAAAAATCTTTTCATTTTTTATTTTTAAAACAAATTTATTATTTTTTGTTGGATTTTAAATTGTTTGAAAAATTTTAAAAAAGAAAATACCTGTAAGTCGTGTTAAATACGTTTCAAAAAACTCTATACTTCTATTAAAGTTTTTTTTGGGGGGGTATGCGTTTTCTTAGAATTAGTTGATGGATTTTCCCATGAAATCTTTCATAATTAATTCTTCAAGGGTATAGCGAACCCCATCAACAAAAGCCACAATCCATGCATCGGTTTGGCCTTTGGCTATCACTTGTTGGCGAAATTTTTCAGCTTCACGGATAGTGGAAAATTGCCTTTGTGTAAAGCGGGTTATGCCGTCCGGGTAATCTACGATTTCGGGTTTTCCGAATTCCAGAAGATGGTCGTATTTATAGTTTTGTGGAAAGCGATATGCGGCAATTTGAACTTTAAAAACGATTTTACCAGAGCAATAATTACCGGCAATTTCAAGGAGTTGCTTGTAAACGGCGGGGTCATTCAGTGATTTTCCTTTCAAAGGAGTAAAGTCGGGCAAGGGGGTACCCGGATTGCAAGGTTCGGTTGTTTTTGGCGGATTTTCAACAACGGGATTAGAAGGGGTATAGCCGGAAGGATATAGGTAAAAATCTTTTTCTTTTTCCATGTATTGTTTGAGATTTTCTATATCTACGTCTTCTGTAATCGGATCAAATCCATCGGCCGTAACTTCTATTCGGTATATATTACCCGGGCTTAACGATATGAGGTATTTGCCGGTAGTGTTGTTAGACATAATGGAGAAAACTTCAACATTATCTTTGGCGCGAATAATTCTCATTTTGGCTTCTATGGGTTTGTCATTTCCATAAACTATTCCTTTGAGCAGGGCAATTACGGGTTTTTCACCCAGTATACCGGGTTGAACCGTATATATATCATGTTTTCCCCTTCCCCCTGAACCGCTTCGGTTACTACTGAAGTAACCTCTTGTGCCGGAAGAGTTGATTACATAATAACGGTCATCTTCCGTTGTATTCAGTGGCATTCCCATAGATCTGGGTTCAATCCATGAGCCGTCTTTTTTTACGGTGTACATAATGTCATATCCCCCAATACTCATATGCCCTTTTGAGGAAAAAAATAATGTAATTCCGTCGGGGTGGATGAAAGGAGCGTCATCATCATAAGGAGTATTGATGGTGGGACCAAGGTTTACGGGGGGGCCCCAATCTCCGTTTTCCCACCTACTAAGCCATATATCGCGACCTCCAAGTCCTCCTTCTCTTTCACTGGCAAAATATAATTCCTTACCGTCGGCGGATATGGAACAACTTCCTTCCCATTTATCGCTGTTAATGTTATTGTTTAATTTTTGAGGAGGTGAAAATTCCTTTCCGGTTAGTTTGCTGACGTAAATGTCGCCTTCATTTTTATTATCTGATCGAAAAATAAACAACTGTGTGCCATCAGCAGAAACACTGATACAGGCATCGTTACCTTTGGTATTTATGCCTTCCAGCCGAACGGGCACTTCCCAGGAGGAGTCCTTTTTCATATAAGTGAAATAAATATCTTCTCCGTATTGTCCCTGGGGGTCGGGGAGGAGTTCAGTGTTTAGTTTTCCCCCTAGGCTTTTTTCTCCACGATAAGTAAAAAACATTATAGATTCATCTGTGGTAATGGAAGGAACATATTCGTCGTCCGGACCGTTTACGGGTTCACCCAAATTTTTAATATCTGCTTTAATTTTATTATCCCTGATGAATATGCCGTTTTTACAGTAACGAATCGTTCTTTCAGCATCATTCAAATATTCTTCATCTTGTTTTTTAGGATTTTTTATGCTGTTTTTAAATTCCTCCAGTTCTTTGATGGCATCTTCAAAACGATAGTTTAAGTGATATGCTTTTCCAAGATAATAAGAAGCATCAGACGAACGGGTTTCTTTCTTTAATTGTTCAAAAATCTCAATCGCTCTGGCTTTTTTTTCAGGAAGATTCAGGCAACAAATACCCAATCGTAATTTGTATTCCACATTTTTCGGATTTTTGTAGCTCAGTTCATCAAATAAGGGATATGCTTTTTCATATTCTTTTCCTTCGTAGTAGTGATATGCTTCTTCAATCTTAGTGCTTTGTCCGTAGTGTAAATGGGTAAAGACAAATAGGGCGGAAAATAAAACGGAAAAAAAATAATGGCGCAGTAAAAACATATTTAAATGTATTTGAAAAATAATGATGCTTTTTTTCTTTCAAAAAAAGTTATTAAAAATCTATTTTTAATTGCTTTTGGTTTTATTGGTCAAAAGAAGAAAAAGTAAAAAATGTATCGTTGCATTCCAGATAATGAAATCCACCCCCATTTTGTAGAAGTGTGTATTTGCCTTTAGGTAATAGAATAAACCCAAAGAAACGCTCATTCCTGCCGTTATCCCAATCAACAAAGCAAATCCGTTAATATGCTTTTTTGTTAAAATACCCAAGGCATATAATCCCAAAAGGGGGCCGTAAGTGACACCGCCTAAAAACAACACCGTATCAATCAAGGCCTTGTCATTTAGAAAATAAAACAAAGCCATACAAACATACACCAGGATGGCAAAGCCGAAATGAATGAGGTTTCTCAGGGATACTTTTTGCTCGTCTTCAATATTTTTTTTCAGTATGTCCACATAAAAGGAAGTGGTTAATGTAGTCAGAACGCTGTCGGCGCTGTTGAAAGTGGCGGCACAAAGACCGAACACAAACAACATCATCCCCATTGCCGGTGCATGGTTCAGTGCCCAGTTCGGAAAATAAAAATCCGAACCGCTTTCGGCCGGGCCGTTGGAAATTCCCGAGTCGGCGCTTTGGTAGAATTTTACCAAACCATAACCCAACAATAAAAACAAAACATTTACTGTCAACACTACCAAAGAAAACGCCTTTAAATTCAAGGCGGCATCCCTTAACGAACGGCAACTCAGGTTTTTCTGCATCATATTCTGGTCAAGCCCCGTCATGGCAATACAAATGGCCATTCCCCCAAAAAAATCTTTCATGAAGAAATGCGCTTCAGGAATATGGAGATTTATCAATCTTATATTTTTTATGCCTTCAAACAATGAACTTAACCTTTCCGAATGCAGAAAACATGCCAGTGTTACAAGGCAACCGGTTAATGCAATGAACAGCACCAAACTCTGAAAAGTGTCGGTATAAACCAGGACCTTCAGGCCCCCTTTTCTGGTATAAAAGGTAATCAACCCAATGAAGACAAGAGCCGTTATCAGGAAAGGAACGTGCTGCGGAAAAATTTTTTTTATGATAAATTCATGAAAGACCAATACCGATAAATACAATCTTGCAGATGCCCCAACCAAACGTGATATAATGAAAATAACGCTCCCCGCTTTTTGTGCAAAAGCATTGAATCGGATGCCTAACCATTGATAAACGGAAATAATTTGGTGTTTGTAATAAAGCGGCAGAAGCACTTCCGCAATAATCCAATAACCGGCCACGTATCCCAACACTACCTGCATGTATTGAAAGCCCTCGGAATATACTTTACCGGGCACGGAAATAAAGGTTACCCCGCTGAGCGAATCGCCGATCATGCCGATAGTAACCAGTACCCATGAAAAATTTCTGTCGGCATTGAAATATGCTCCGTAAGCAGATTTTTTTGAAAGTATATAACCTACTCCAAATAAAATAAAAAAATAAGCCGCAATAAAAATTATGATCCAATAGGGAGCCATATTCGCCGTTAAATTAGCATTTTACCGTGCCTGCGGTATCAGATAAAAAGCATTTAACTAACAAATGTGTTTAAACAACTTTACTCAGATCCGTTTGCTTATGCTGTTCTTCCCAATAGCGGCGAAAGACGGAATTGGGGTTTTGCATGGCTTCCCGCAACGGGGAATATTCAATTACCCTGCCGTTTTCCATAACCAGAACGTCGTCACAGGCCATTAAGGTGGAGAGCCGGTGTGCAATAACGAGCGCGGTTTTGTTTTTCAGAATGCTCTGCATGGCTTTCTGCATAAGATTTTCGGTTTCCACATCCATATAAGAGGTGGCCTCATCGAAAATGAAAACATCCGGTTCCAATAACCTTGCCCTCATCAGGGCCACGAGCTGCTTTTGCCCCGAGGAAAGCCCGCTGCCGCGTTCCTGTATCCGATAATCCAATCCGCCCGGAAACGATGAAATAAATTCTCTTAAGCCCATTTCTTCCGCTATCTTCCAGACGGCTTCTTTGGTATAGGACGGATCGTAAAAACGAATGTTTTCAAATAATGTGTCGTTGAATAAAAACACGTCTTGTAATACTAAAAATATTTTTTTTCGAAGCGATGCCTGATCCCATTCTTTCACATCCTTTCCGTCAGCTTTGATCATGCCTTCATAATTCAAATACATTCCGCTAAGTAATTGGGCAATGGTGGATTTTCCCGATCCTGTAGGCCCGACAAGGGCTAGTTTCTTTCCTTTTTCCAATTGGAAAGACACATCATTAAGGATTTGTTTTTCCTTCGTGTAAGAAAAAGACACATGTTCGAATGTAATGCAAGATTTTAATCCGGGAAATTCTGGTAAGGGTTGGGATACATCCTGAAGCATGTTTTTTTTGTCGAGTAAATCATACACCCTTCCGGCGGCGACAAGCCCGCTTTGCAAGGTGTTCAATCGATCGGCGAGCATTCGGATAGGCCTGAAGAGCATCTGAGCCATCATGATAAAAAAAGTCAGATCACCCAGGCCCACCTGTCCTGTGTGTTTCAGATTAAAACCGAAATACATCAATAGTGCAAACGATACTGAAGTCAGAATATCCATCACAGGAAAAAAAACGGAATAGTAAAATATGGTTTTGATATTGGCATCCCGGTGTCGGGCATTCAATGTCTTGAACCTTTCCATTTCCCTTGAACTCACATTAAAAAGACGCAATAAGGCCATACCGTTCAGGCGTTCCTGAACAAATACATTCATGCCCGCCACGGCATCCCTAACCATCTGAAAACTTTTTTTTACTCCGCGGCGGAAAAAAGCCGTAGCGATGAACAGCAGGGGCAACACCAACAATACCGATAACGACAGCCGTATATCTTTCAAAAGCATGATCACAAGCATCAGGAAGATCATCAGGATGTCTCCGCCTATCTGCAAAATGCCTTGTGAGAAAATTTCATTCATGGCTTCAATATCCGATACATTGCGGGTGATGATGGTGCCCACCGGAGTTTTGTCGAAATATGCAGAAGGCATTTTCAAAATATGCGAGTAGGTTTTGTTGCGTATCTGAAAAATGATGCTTTGGCCTAGGCGCGCAATGCTTAACGAAGAGAAATAGGAAAGGATGCTTTCCATAACAAGCAAGCAAATAAGAATACTGACGCCTTTTACCAGCAGATCGGAAGAGGTATTAAAATAATGGTTCAACAGGTAAGCTATAAACAAAGGACGAATGAGTGTTAGCGAAGTATTCAGCAGTAAAAGGCAAATCGAAGTGGCCAGAAGGCCCGGAAAATTTGCCATTTCACGAATTAATCTTATGATCAGTGATTTATTTTTCAAGGGGTTTAAGTTCAAAAGGGTATTTCACTGCCGTTAAAATTAATCCATGTGCGGGTACGTTGGGCCCGGCCTTCATGCGATCTTTGGAAAGGATGATCTGTTCAAATTCATCCACGGTAATTTTGTCTTTGCCCACCCAAAGCAGGGTCCCCACCACCGATCGCACCATGCCCCTGAGAAACCGGTTGGCGCGAATGACAAATTTCCACTTATGATTGCCCAGCGGCAACCAGCGGGCATAGTGGATGTCGCAAAGATTATGGTCGTTGTCGGTGTGCAGTTTGGAAAAACTTGTAAAGTCCTTGTGTTTCAACAAAGTTTCAGCGGCCATGTTCATTTTATCAAAGTCGAGGCGGCCGTATTGGTAGTAACTGAACCTTCGGATGAAAGGATTGGGCCTTTGATGTAAATGATAGTGATAGGTCCTTTCCACGGCATCGAACCGGGAATGAAAAAGCGGTTGCACTTCAAAAAGGTCGTGGATTACAATATCATCAGGAAGAAGGGCATTCCATTTATAAACGGGGTCGGCCAGGGAAGTAATGAAGGAGGCATCGTCCACATCGAAATGGGCCACGAAATTTTCGGCATGCACACCGGTGTCGGTCCTTCCGCAACCAATAAGTTCAATGGGGCAACGGAACAGGATTCTTGCTTTATCTTGCAGAATTTGCTGAATGGTATTGGGCGTATTGTCCTGAATTTGCCAGCCGTTATAGGCCGTTCCGTCATACGACAATACTACAGCAAAACGCGGCATGCCGCAAAGGTAAGAAAAGCCCTGCCATTCACATCAAAGGAATTATTTGGAAATTTGTGCGATGCATGCATCGGAACCGCTTAAGATTACCATTACCGATCTGACTGAAGAGGGCGAGGGCATCGGAAAAACCGATGATAGGGTTTTCTTTGTTCAGGGCGCCGTTCCCGGAGATGTGTGTGAAATAGAAATTACCGGAAAAAAGAAAAATATTATTAAGGCGTCATGCATACGTTGCATTGAGCCGTCGGCCGGGAGGGTGACACCTCCATGTAGTCATTTCAAATATTGCGGAGGTTGCACCTTGCAGCATCTGGACTATGCCGCACAACTGGCCTGGAAAAACAGGCGCGTGCTCGAAGTGATGAAGCGCATCGGAAAAATCGTACCCGAAAAATTTGCTGAAATTGCTCCCTCGCCGCAAATGTATTACTACAGGAATAAGATGGATTTCAGTTTTTCTTCGGTTCGGTGGTTGACGCCCGAGGAAATCCGGTCGGGACAGGAAATGGAAAGGAAATATGCCCTGGGCTTTCACCGCCCGCAATGCTTTGACAAGGTTTTGGATATACACCAATGTTGGTTACAGGCGGATCCGTCGAATGCTATCCGAAACTTCATCAGAAATTATTTCATTCAGCAAAACATTTCGTTTTTTGACATTCGGAAAAAGGGAGGGGGACCGCGTTCATTGATTATAAGATCGAACCGAAAAGGTAATTTTTACTTATTGGTTTCCTTTTTTGAATTTGATGAAAACAGGGTAAAAGATTTATGCAATGCATTGATGCATCAATTTCCTGCCGTTAAGGGGATTTGGATTTATCACAATACTAAGGGTAACGATACCTTGTTCGATTTAACACCGGTTTACCATACCGGAGAGGATTACATTGAAGAAGAAATATGCGGCTTGACTTATCGTTACGGGCCCCTGTCTTTTTTTCAGGTGAATGTGGAGGTAGCCGAGCAGATTTTCTATGAAGCCATGGAAAAATCCGAAATCAATAAAGATCAGGTGGTTTGGGATTTGTATTGCGGGGTGGGAACCTTGACCTTACCGCTATCGTTGAGATGTAAAAAGGCAATAGGTATTGAAATCCTGGAACAAGCAATAGCATTTGCCAAAGAAAATGCCCGCATCAATCAGATCCACAATGCAGAATTTTATGCCGGAGATGTTAAAAAGGTGCTCTACGAAAAAAATTTTCTTTCAAAATCTCGTCCTGATGTGGTGTTTTGTGACCCGCCCCGTGCCGGTATGGACAAAAAAATTTTAGAGTTGTTGTTGGAAGTATTGCCGGAAAAGATGGTGTATGTCAGTTGCAATCCGGCCACACAGGCACGGGATGTGGAAATACTTTCGTCAAAATATCGCCTTACTTACATGAGGCCCTTTGATATGTTTCCGCAAACCACGCACATCGAGAATTTGTGCATACTGCAAAGGATTTGACGTGATAAGGGCTTTACCGGAACGGATATTTATTATTTCCTATATTTGTAATGATTATGGAAACAACCACACTCAAGCCAATTCCTTTACATCATGTGCATTTGGAGATGGGGGCCAAAATGGTACCCTTTGCCGGCTTTGAAATGCCCGTGCAATATTCCGGCGTGAATGACGAACATCTTTGTGTCAGGAACCATGCCGGCATTTTCGATGTGAGCCACATGGGAGAATTTTTTATCAGCGGAAAAGATGCCCTGGCGCTGATTCAGCACATAACGTGTAACGATGCATCCAGGTTGGAGCCGGGCAAAATTCAGTACTCGGCCCTGATGAATGAAAAAGGGGGCATTGTGGATGATCTGCTTGTTTATTGCCTGGCCCCCGAAAAATATATGCTGGTGGTGAATGCTGCCAATATTGAAAAAGACAAAGCACACATCCTGCATTATGCGCAGGGCAAAGAAATCAATTTTGAAGACAGAAGCACCGAGCTTTGCCTTTTTGCGGTTCAGGGCCCTAAAGCCACTGAAATTCTGCAAAAACTAACTTCCGTTAATCTTTCCGAAATTCCCTATTACCATTTTAAGGTCGGAGATTTTTGCGGAGTAAAAGATATCATTTTGTCCAACACAGGATATACGGGTGCGGGCGGATTTGAATTGTATATTCCCAATGATGCATCAGAAAAAATATGGAGGGCCATACTTGAAAAAGGCAAACCCGACGGATTAAAACCCGTTGGCCTTGGAGCCCGCGATACGCTTCGCCTAGAAATGGGATTTTGTCTTTACGGGAACGACATTACCGATGACACCACTCCTTTGGAAGCAGGGCTGGGCTGGATTACCAAATTGCAAAAGGGGGATTTTGTAGGAAAAAAAATACTGGAACAACAAAAATCCGAAGGACTGAAAAGAAAACTTTGCGGATTTGTCATGGAAGAACGCGGAATACCCCGCCACGATTATGATGTAGCCGATGCATCCGGAAAAATCATCGGGAAAGTTACTTCCGGCACGCAATCGCCCTTGTTGCAAAAAGGAATTGGTTTGGCTTATCTGTCCGCAGAATTTGCCGTGCCTGATAAGGAAATTTTTATTCTTATCCGTGAAAAACCGCATAAAGCCAAAGTGGTGAAAATTCCATTTATACAAAAATAACGTTCATGCCTTCGGTGGAGGTTTGCTTCAGCCCAGCGCTTTATCCCTTGTTTCATGATGTAAACAAGGTGGTAGTGGTGGCCGATATCTTAAGGGCGACTTCTGCCATCGTTACGGCCATTTATCATGGAGCAGAAAAAATTATTCCGGTTCGGACGGTGCAGGAAGCCCTGGAATGGAAAAAGAAAGGATATCTTGCGGCAGCCGAGCGTGACGGCCTGGTGGCCGAGGGTTTTGAATTGGGCAACAGCCCTTTCGGATACATGAAGCCCGAAATTGAAGGTAAAACCATTGTCCTGACGACCACCAACGGCACTAAGGCCATCATGGCAGCAAAAGATTGCAAGGGCGTATATGCCGGGGCTTTTTTAAACCTGGAAGTGCTTTCAGAGCATCTTATTAAGTTGAAAGAGGACGTACTGGTGCTTTGTGCAGGATGGAAAGACAAATTTAATCTGGAAGACAGTTTGTTTGCCGGGGCATTGACGGAAAAACTTGTGGAAAATGGCGGTTATAAAACTATTTGTGATTCTGCCATTGCTTCGGTTTATTTGTACCGTATGGCAGAACACAACATGATGAATTTCCTTGAAGTATCCTCGCACAGGAATCGCTTAAGGCATTTGAACCTGGATAGGGATGTGGAATATTGCCTGACGGAAAATATTTGCCCCGTGCTGGTGAAATGGAACGGAGATTCCCTGCAGCGCTATGATGAAAACTAAAGTGGAAATCATCAGGGGCGACATTACCCGAATCCCCGTAGATGCGATGGTAAATGCAGCCAATTCCCGCCTTGCGGGAGGCGGAGGCGTTGACGGGGCCATCCACCGTGCCGGAGGGCCTGCCATTATGGAAGAACTTAATGTCATACGCCAAAAGCAAGGCGGATGCCCTACGGGTGAAGCGGTTGTAACCGGCGCGGGCAAGCTTCCTGCGCGTAAGGTTATTCATGCTGTGGGGCCGGTATGGACAGGCGGAAACCAAAACGAAAGGGAACTTCTGGCGCTGGCCTACAGAAACTCTTTGTTGCGTGCAGTTGAAACAGGTGCCCGAATCATTAGCTTTCCCAATATCAGCACCGGCATTTATGGTTTTCCAAAAAAAGAAGCAGCAAAAATAGCTCTAAAAACCATTTTCGATTTTATTAATGAACATCCCGATGCGTTTGATAAGATTCTTTTGGTTTGCTTCGATGAAGAAAACGAAAATATTTATCATGAAGAAATGAAGAAATATCCGGTCAATGCAAAATTTTCAAACAACCCATAAATTCGTTGGTTGTAATTTAAAATATTAATAAACTTAAAAAGATACTCCATTGAAATGTTAAAAAACAACTTATTTTTGGATGCCCTGGAAGGCAGGGATACAGAAAGGGCGCCCGTGTGGCTGATGCGTCAGGCAGGCCGAACGTTAAAAGAATACAGGGAACTTCGTGCGCAGGCAGGAAGCTTTATTCGGTTGGTAAAAACGCCGCAATATGCCGCAGAAGCGACGGTTCAGCCGGTGGATATTTTGGGCGTGGATGCCGCTATTTTGTTTAGTGATATTTTGGTGATACCGGAAGCCATGGGGCTGCCCTATGAAATGGAAGAAACCAAAGGGCCTTTTTTCCCTAAAACCGTTTGTTCAGAGCACGATATACATCAGTTAAAGATTGCCTCCGGGGATGAATATGGTTATGTCATGGAAGCCATTTGTCACACCTTAAAAAAACTGGACGGAAGAGTGCCGTTAATTGGCTTTTGCGGTGCGCCCTGGACACTTTTTGCCTACATGGTGGAAGGAAAAGGAAGCAAAACCTTTTCCAAAGCCAAGAAAATGCTTTTTTCCGAACCGGGTGCTTCCGAAAAATTATTGGAAAAAATTACAATGAGTTGCATATCATACCTGAAAGATCAGGTGAAAGCGGGCGTACATGCCGTCCAGATTTTTGATTCCTGGGCCGGGGTTTTGGGCCCTTATCATTATCAGAAATTTGTTGTTCCCTATTTGAAAACCATGGTAGATGAACTAAAGACCTTGGTTCCCGTAATTTTGTTTTGTAAGGATGCTCATCATTCTTTAGAGGCGCTTGCTGCTTTAGGCCCGCATGCTTTGGGATTGGATTGGACCATAGACCCTGTGCTGGCAAGGACCGTTGCCGGAGAAAGGATAACCCTTCAGGGGAATTTGGACCCTTGTATTTTGTATGCAGGGGAGGAGGTAATCAAAGAAGAAACTGAAAGAATGTTAAGGCGGTTTGGAAAGAAAAGATATATCTGCAATTTGGGACATGGAGTTTATCCGGACGTGGAAGCGGAAAAGATAAAGTTTTTTATTAAAACTGTAAAAAATTTTAATTTTTAATTAATTTTAGCGCTTCGCGGAATTTATTAAATTTGCCTGCCGTTAACTCTTATGACCCTGATTAAAAGTGTTTCGGGAATTCGTGGAACCCTTGGAGGAAAAATCTCGGAAAATCTGACGCCTCCCGATATTGTCAAATATACCCAGGCCTTTGCCCATCTTTTACGTTTGAAGTATCCCCGCATAAAAAAAATAAAAGTATTGGTTGGCCGGGACGGGCGAATCAGCGGTGAAGTAGTTTCATCTTTGGTGGTGTCCACCCTTCGCATGTCGGGAATAGACGTATTTGATGCCGGGCTATCCACCACGCCCTCGGTGGAAATGGGTGTAACGGAGTATGAATGTCACGGAGGGATCATACTCACGGCCAGCCATAATCCTTACAACTGGAACGCCTTGAAACTGTTAAATGAATCCGGGGAGTTCATATCCGAGGAAGACGGAAAGAAACTTTTGGAATTGGCTGAAGCCAACACTTTTGAATATGCCGATGTCCTGAAGTTAGGGGGATATAAAGCAGTGGAAGATGTGATGGATTTGCACGTAAAAAAAATCCTCCGCCATCCATTGGTCAATGCATCCGCAATCAAGAAAAAAAATTTTACGCTGGTGTGCGATACCATAAATTCCACCGGTTCGCTTGTCCTTCAGAAATTATTCAAAGAGATAGGAATAAAAAATTATTATTTTTTACATGAAGAGGTTAACGGGCATTTTGCTCATAATCCGGAACCCTTACCTGAGCACTTGAACGACCTGTCGAAAGAAGTAAAGCGCCGCAAAGCGGATTTGGGCATAGCCGTTGATCCGGATGTGGACAGGTTGGTATTGGTGTGTGAAGACGGTGAATTTTTCGGAGAAGAATATACCCTGGTGGCCGTAGCCGATTATGTATTGGGCAAAACAGGCAAAGGCGGAAAAACCGTCAGTAACCTGTCCAGTTCGCGCGCATTGGCTGATGTTACAGCCAGGCATGGCGGAGAGTATTTTGCCTCGAAGGTGGGAGAAGTGCATGTGGTGAAAAAAATGAAGGAAGTGAATGCCATCATTGGCGGAGAAGGGAACGGAGGTGTTATTGTGCCCGATTTGCATTATGGGCGCGATGCCGTGGCAGGCATAGCCCTTATGCTTAGTTTTCTGGCTGAACAGGGAAAACCGGCCTCGCAAATCAGAAAATCATACCCGAATTATTACATGTCGAAGAGCAAAATTGAATTACAACCGGAATGGGATGTGGATGAAGTTCTGGAGAGGGTTTGTGAAAAATACAAAAAGAACAAGCCCATTACGGAAGATGGAGTAAAGATCATATTTGATAACGAATGGGTACATTTGCGAAAAAGCAACACCGAACCCATCATAAGGATTTACACCGAAAGCACCAGCCAATCCATGGCCGACAATCTGGCAAAGAAATTCATACAGGACATTGGTGCCGTGGTGAAAGAATTAATTATTGACTGATGAAAGTTTATTTCGATAATGCCGCCACCACGCCCATGGCGCCCGAAGTAATCACCTTCATGGCGGAACACATGAATAATTTATTCGGCAATCCCTCTTCGGTGCATGGCTTTGGAAGGCCTGTGCGTTCTGCCATTGAAAAAGCACGTAAAAAAATCGCTTCTTACGTGAATGCACAACCCGGTGAAATATTTTTCATGTCGGGGGGGACTGAAGCCGATAATTTTGTTTTGATACAATCGGTATTATCCCTGGGCATAAAGCGCATCATCACTTCTCCTATCGAACATCATGCCGTGGAACATACGGTGCGCTACATAGAACGCATGGGATGGGCGAAAGCGGAGTGGCTTTCGGTGGATGAAAAAGGAAATATATCCCTTGCGGAACTGGAAGAAAAATTAAAATCAGGCCCTCTTGCTTTGGTCAGCTTAATGCATGCCAACAACGAAATTGCCACTATGCTGCCTTTGGAGGAAGCGGCATTATTGTGCAAAAAATATCAGGCCCTGTTTCATTCCGACACCGTGCAAACCATGGGGCATTATACGTTTGACCTTCAGAAAATACCCGTGGACTTTATCACGGCTTCAGCCCATAAGTTTCACGGGCCCAAGGGTGTGGGTTTTTTGTTTGTTCGTAAAGGAATCGGCCTTCAGCCCTTTATTCACGGTGGATCCCAGGAACGCAACATGCGCGGGGGCACCGAGAATGTGCTTGGAATACTCGGTATGGAAAAAGCCATGGATCTGGCTTATGAAAACCTAACCCAACATCGTGAACATATCTTGTCTTTGAAGCATGGCATGATGAAAGGGCTTTTGGAAAAAATACCCCAAGTCCGCTTCAATGGCGAAACTGATCCCGGACGATCGCTTTATACCGTATTGAACGTTTCGCTTCCCACGGAGAAGCTGGATCAGGAAATGTTTTTATTTAATCTGGATATAGCGGGCATTGCGGCCAGCGCCGGAAGCGCCTGCAGCAGCGGTTCGCAGACGGGAAGCCATGTTTTGTCGGCCATCGGGATTCCGCAGGGATATGTGCCCGTCCGTTTCAGCTTCAGCCGATATAATAATGCCGAAGAAGTGGAGTATGTTATTAATAAGATTGTTGAAATTTTAAAAATCAATACCGCCAATGTTGAGCCGTCCGCGCCGAAATCGTAAGAACGACGCCATACGATCCATGGCGCGCGAGACATCGCTTGGGCCTCAGCATCTCATTTATCCGTTGTTCGTTACCGACGGAAAAAAAATCAAAGAACCCATACATTCCATGCCCGGTATTTTCCGTTACTCGACGGATTTGTTATTAAAGGAGGCGGAGGAGTGCATGCGTTACGGAATCAGGGCCTTTTGCCTGTTTCCGCGCATCGAAGAAAAATTGAAAGACAAAACCGGTTCGTTTTCATTAAGAAAAAATAATTTTTATCTGAGGACCATTTCGGCATTAAAGAAGGAATTACCCGAGGCCGTGATTATGACGGATGTGGCTTTGGATCCCTACAGTTCCGACGGGCACGACGGTATAGTGGAAGACGGAAAAATTTTGAATGACCGGACGGTGGAGGTTTTGGTAAAAATGGCTTTGGTGCAGGCCGAGGCCGGGGCCGACATCATCGGGCCGAGCGATATGATGGACGGAAGGGTGAAAGCCATTAGGGAAGCACTGGACAAAAAGGGATTTCAGGATGTTTCTATTATGAGTTACACGGCCAAATACGCGAGCGGATTTTACGGGCCTTTTCGAGATGCTTTGGACAGCGCTCCGAAATTTGGTGACAAGAAAACCTATCAGATGGATCCTGCCAATGCCCGCGAGGCCCTGAGGGAGGCCAAACTGGATGAAGAAGAAGGCGCCGATTTTCTGATGGTGAAGCCGGCATTGAGTTATCTGGATGTAATTTCAAAGCTTAAGGATATAACGACATTACCCCTGGCGGCTTATAATGTGAGCGGCGAATATGCCATGGTGAAAGCCGCCGGCATGAAGGGATGGATAGATGAAAAAAAGGTGAGGGATGAAATTTTACTGAGCATACGCCGTGCCGGAGCGTCGGTGATTTTAAGTTATTTTGCAAAAGAATGGGCCAGGGATCAGGCCCGTTGATACGGAGCATTTTATTTACATGTCTGAAAAAATTCGCGTTTCCTTATGGGGCATGCCGGGATCGGGCAAAACTACTTTGGGAAAGGCATTGGCAGAACGCCTGAGTATTACTTATTATGATTTGGATGAACTTGTCCTGCAAAGGACGGGAAAATCCCCTTCGGAATGGATAGAGCAAGATGGGGAGTCGGTTTTCAGAATAAAAGAGTCGGAAACGTTGAATTATTTTTTGAATAATCAACAAGGTTCTTATGTTTTATCGACAGGAGGGGGAACCGTTTTAAAACAGGAAAACCGTGAGAAGTTGCTTTCCCTGACAAAATGTGTGTATTTACGATGTTCCGTACAAACTTTGGAAAAGAGGATTTCAGGACAAAATTCACGAAGGCCTTTATTGGAAAGTAGTGGGGAAGCCCTTCACAAAATACTAACGTCGTTGCTGGAAAAAAGAAAACCCTTTTATGCGTGTGCACATTTGTCTTTTGATAATGATAGCTCACTAAAAGATGAATTCGTGAAGAAGTTGATGGAAAAAATTAAATTGGTTTAGGGGCTTATTTGTCTCGGTGGCTTCGATACGGGCTAAAGCCCTACTCAGCCACCGGGTTATTCGATACGGACTTTGTCCTACTCAGCCACCGGGTAATTTTTTTAATGGTATTGCGGTGGTTGAGTAGAGCGCAGCTCGTATCGAAACCACCGATGGCTTATACAAAAAGTATCAATAAATCTCAAATATCAGGAGGATGTATTATTTTTCTCCAAACTTTTTTTGAAAGTTTTGGTAAATCCTCATACCGCCCTTCTATCAATGCTTCTTTCTTTTTCCTGCTCCATCCTTGTATTTGCTTTTCACGATAAAATGCATAATCAATTCTTGAATACTCTTCAAAATACACCAGTTCAACGGGTAATCTGTTTTTTGTGTAATTAGAGCCAATACCATATTGATGTTCTTTTAATCTTTTTTCAATATTTATCGTACTTCCTGTGTAATAAGTTCCGTCAGAACATAGCAGGATATACACATAGCCATTCATGTTGGTAAATTTATGAAACGAACATGATGTATGCGGTGGCTTCGATACGGGCTTTGCCCTACTCAGCCACCGGGGGGGTTCTTTGACGGTGGCTTCGATAAGGACTTCGTCCTACTCAGCCACCGGGTTATTCGATACTGGCTTCGATCTACTTAGTAACCGGTGGCTTCGATACGGGCTAAAGCCCTACTCAGCCATCGGGGGGTGTTTTCTTTGACGGTGGCTTCGGTACGGACTTCGTCCTACTCAGCCACCGGATTATTCGATACGGACTACGTCCTACTCAGCCACCGGGATGGGGTTTTAATTTTTTTGAATTAAGGATTTCTTTCGGAACCAAAACCATAAATATACATTCAACAATACCATCAGCCCCGTGCATAATAAAAGATAATGCAAAAGTCCGGATGAATTTTCTTCTTTATCGATTGTTTGCATGTATGGCGTTTCGCAATGATCATTGTCTTCTGAAGTTAATATAGTACTCCATGCTTCCGTGGTGTCTGTGCCGGTTGATCCGCCGCATAGGATTACCGAATCACGTTTCATAAGCTTTTTATGAAAATACCCCGTGCGTATGGGCGGATAGTCGTTGATGTTGAAGCCCTGCCATTTGCGAATGTAATCGGTGTAGGGCGATACGTCCCATCCGGTGAGGGATGCCAGTTGCTGCAATTCCCGCTCGCGGCGCTTGTACACTTCCCGCTCATATTCCTTTCCCTCCCGACAGTCGAATGGGCCAAGGGCAGGATGCGTGATTACATAGCGGCATTGGAAATTTCGTTTGTCGGTTGTTTCCTGAAACTGAAGGTCCTGGGGAAAATGTTCGCGATCGTAACGTACATGCATACGGGTGAAGAACACCTCGCCTTCATAACCGCCCCAACGGCCGTCACGGATCCAGTCCACACCGGCTTCCCTTAACATTTGAACGGAGGGCGGCGTAAAGGAACACGGGTCGCATTTCATATTATTCCATCCGCTAATGTCCCAGGCGTATTCCAGAAAAATATTGTTCTTTCCCTCGCGCCTAACTGTCTTTTTAAACAGGTCGGCATAAAATTTTCCGAATATATCCTGTGTAAATTCCGGTATGTACTTATCGGTGGGTATTTCCACATTACGGTAGTTGGTGCATTCCACACGCCCGCTTCTCGTGAAGGCATAAACGATCATATCTTGCTCTCCATTTGCGTTAGCCATGCCCAGGCGAATGGGCAACATGAATTTCCTGCTTTCGAAGCGTATCTGGATAGGCCGAAGATTTTGTGATTCGTTTACAACTTTATCCAGGTTCACTTTCACCACAAAGAATTTCATGTTGCTCAGGATATAGGGATGCAGCACTTCGGATGCCCCGCGGGGAATTTTGTATCCGTTGTCGATCAGCCATGCTTCCAGCCCTTTGCTTTCTTTGGCGTCCAATATTAAGATGTCGTATTCCCCCACCTGGTATTGGGCTTTGATGGTAACTTTATACTTACTCGCTTCATCAGCATCTGCCGGGCCTGAAGCACTTTTGCTCATGGCTTCATTAGCCATACCCATAGAAGGCGGATATGCTTCGTAGAAATAACAGGGGTTATTGTCCCAATATTCCACCAGACGCGGGCTGCTGTAAGCATCTAATTGCTGAAACAAGTTTCCGTTGATAACTTTGATATCCGAGCGTTCGAGCACCACCGGCACGGGCACCACCATGGCAAAGTCGCGCACATTGCCTTTAAAATCGCTTTGCATGGTAATGACGGTGTGCAGGCCGTCGCGTACCAGAATGACCTGCGAGGCCTTGTTGAAAAGGGAAGCGTCGGCTTTGGCCACATAGAAGCCGCAAAATCCGAATGTTTTCAGGGCACAACCCATGCCCAGCAGAAAAGAAAAAACACGCTTATTCATAAATTTTTGTTTTTATTGTTTAACATGATAAGCTTAACAGATGGAATTAGACGGGCATCCGAAGCATGAAGGAAAGGAAGGAAGAAGCTGATGATGAACAAAGCCCAAAGGGGCCCGGTGGGTATGAAAGCAAAGGCCTGTAAATACCATGCCAGCAATGCCGTCAGTGAAGCAAATCCCATTTGAAGGAGTTTGCCTTTGGGAAGCACGGCAGGGTCGGTGATCATGAAAAAGGAAAACACAAACAAGCTGCCTGAAGAAAAGATATGGAGCCATACATCGAAATCCCAATTCATGTATAGAAGCAGGCGTGCGGCATGAAGCAGCCCAAAGGTGAACAGGAATGCCAGGGTCACATGGAGCACTTTGGCAAAAAACAATACCGTGAAGCCGCAAAGCAGGATGAGCAATACCCATTTCCATTCCTGCCCCCAGATGGACGGGGAAATCCAGCCCTGCCCGGTGAGCAGTATGGTGAAGCAGATGCCGAAGTTGCTGGGATTGAAAAAATGTTTGTGGTTGTGCGAGATGATGAATTTGGAGGCAATGGACAGAAAGCCCGCCAGGAGGTGTACCCAAAGGGCATCGGCACGGAATAAGAGGCATAAGCTGAAAGCCGTGATCAGGGCGCTGGGCATATTAAAGGGCCTGTGCGTTATCCGTACATCAAAAAACCATTGGGTGAACAGGCAAACGGCCACTACAGCCAATGCCCACAAGGGCCTGACATCCCAGTGCAAAACCCCTGCGCCCACCAAAAGGAAAATCATTTGGGCATTGGCCTGAAAAATCCGGGCATCGGTTTTCATGTTTTTTATCTTAAAGATGAGCGGCACGTTTTTTTTCCATAAAGCGGATGGAATTTTTTTGCCATGTAAAAAAAACAGCACATCAAGAGATCAAAAATCCTGATATTCCATAAAAGCCCTTTTCATGGCCTTTGCAAATAAATTGCACAAACTAAGATTAAATTTGATTACAAAATACAACGGCGGATTTAAGCCGTAATATAAGAAAAGAAAGAAAGCGGCCAAGGTAATATATCATCGAAGTAAAAAAATTAGGGCCGCGGTTATAGTAAATACCCTTTCCCCCCAGCCCTGTGGCGGGCTTAATAGCCACAAAAGGATAAAATAATGTATTGCCTATGAAAAAAAATGAATTGAAAAAAGAAGAATCAACTATTCCAATGTGCTATTGTGATGTTGATTCATTTATAAACAGAAGATTAAATATAAAAAAAACTCCTCCATTTGATCCCATCGGTTTTGAGGAGGACCGAGTGGCCGAGACGCTTTTTTGGACGGCCTATTTTACGGCAAAGCTTTCGATGGAGATGCCCAAGAGAATGCTAAACTATTATGATTTATTACTGATGGAGGATATGCATCATGGAAGAAAACTCCTTCCATTCACATTTAATCTTTTAACTAACACCGGGGATATATATCATAAGGAAAATGAAGTTGTGCTGGAGTTTTTGGTATGTATTAGAGTATCACCTTATGCAGAGGCCTTAGATTACATAATTCCCGGGATAAAGGGAATAGCCAGGCAAATCATCATAAATAATAAACCATCTTTGGAGATAAAAGCCGGGTTTTCGATTACTGAATTAAAACAAGTGTATTTGTATTTAAGCGGGATACCGCAAAGGCAGGTTCAAAACATGTTAAATACATTTTTTCAGGATCAACCTTTTTTGGTTAACGACTTTTTCTTTGATTATGATGATGTGTACCCTGAAAAACAGAAAACGCTTTCAGATTACTTAGAAGAATTGGATAATAAGCCGGATGAAGTAGAAAAATTTATGGGTTTTTTCAGCGACATAGAGTGTAATGATTACTGGTTGCGGTTATTAAGAGATGATTTAGGAGCTAAAAATCCTTCGATGGAGTTGGTAAAGGAATTCAGAAAAAAAGTTTTCCGGGGAAAATTCAGCCGTGTGATTGAACGCCTGGGATTTATACTGAAAAGCTTAAATTTTTATGATCCGAAGGATGAATTATCTGAGGGAGATGAAGCAGGAGCAGATGAAATGAAGCGTAAAAACCAACTTTTAGTGAACCTGCCTATTGACCTCAGTAATCATTTCAAAAATTATTTCATTGACCGCTTTGCCCGCGAGCTTATCCATGAAAGGATGAAAGAGGAAAAGAGAGATAATGGCGGGGAAAATGCCAATGAAAAAATTCAACTCTTCGATTTGGAAATCGGCATATCCGGAAACATAGTGATGTTTTTCGGCAGGAATGGCTTAAACGGGCAGCCGGGCATTTGGGGCGGCATTCTGAATTTGTATGCGGAAATAGAGTTGGATGGTAAAAATAATGTGCGAAGGTTTAAGAAGATGATTAAAGGCGATCAATTGGTTCTTAATCATTATGATTTGAAAAAATGGACATCCCTGATTCAAAGCGGAGCTATGGCCGAAATCAGTATGTTTCAACGCTATAACCCGGATTGGGGGACAGACGAAAGTGTATATGTGGTGCGGGTGGTTGATGGTGATATCGGCATAAATTCTGAAGATGGGCTGACGAAATTTTAAGTTGAAAAAGTGTCTGCAAAATGGTTGCATAATCCGGGCGTAAATTGCGTAAGAAAAATGAAGGGACACAGACAACACATATTTAAAAAAGAGATGCAAAAGCCGCGAAGCATCATAGCATTCAACAATCCGCATCGTCAGGGATTTGCGGGAACAGATCCCGAGGCAGTGGTGCTGAATGTGATAGGCCAAACAGAAAGCGAGCTGAACCTGGCCATGTACAGGTTTTTGAATAAAAACATTCTTAAGGCCTTGTGTGAGGCGGCAGAAAGAAATGTAAAAATTCACATCGTGCTTGATTCCAACCTTGAAAACGGCGAGCAGCAAGAAGTATTCATGAATGAAATTGCCGTGGAACTGAAGGAATTGCAGTGCCGCCATCCGGGTATGGTTATCGTTAAATTCATGCCCGATGAATTTGTAATGCACCACAAAATGCTGATTTCCGACCGTAAAGTGTTGTTAACGGGTTCGTATAATTATACGAATGCTGCCAACAGCAAAAACTTTGAAAACCTGGTGATGATACATGCCTGCGATCATCCGGATATCCTGCATCATGCGCTTGCCGAGTTTTTTGGGATGATGGAGATGCCGTTTGTGGGAAAGCCATTGGAACTGAAAGGCATTCGGATAGATGCAGGGATTATCCTGGGGCAGGTATTCAGGACGTTATTTCCTTATCGCAACCAATTGTTGAAGAAGGGGATGTTGCTGGAGATAGAGCTGGAGGTGGAAGGGATGAGGGAGGCCGAGTTGCATACTGCCGGAGGCAACATTTTCAGATTCAAAGAAAAAAGCGTGTTGTTTGAACCCTCACAAACGCAGCGGGCAGAAGTGGTGGTGTATGGTCTTGACGGGAGTGTGGAAAAAAAGAAAATATTCATCAGGGTGCAGCCCCTGGATTTTCCGCACACTAAGGAATTCAGGGAATTCCTTAACGATAAGTTCAGGGCATTGCGCGCCTGCCTTAAACAAGAAAATACCAAACATTATCAAGACGCAGAAAAAATATGAACAACAAACCCGCATACATGAACGGAGCTCCGCTGAACGGAACAAATCAACCAATGCCGGATCAGTACAAGCCCGGAAAGTGGGAAAGGTTTTTCATTTCCATTACGCATCCCGATTTTGAGTTGCTTTCGCAATGCCCGGAACGGGATTGGAAAAAAATGAAAGTGTTGGGCATTATCCTTGTCATGTTGTTTGTGTACAATACTTTTGCTGCCACCACGGGTTTGATCTTCTATGGCTTGGGAACCCTGCCTGCCTTTGTTATGTCTTTGATTTTGGCGCTTATGATATTTTGGTTTGACGTATTCATGGTTTTGTCATCATCCGTAAACCCGGAGTTGAACAGCTTTAAAAGAATATGGAATTTCATATTCCGGATATTTATCTCGTTCTGTATTGGTTATTTGTTGTCTCTTCCCATGGAGTTGTATATTTTTTCCGACAGCATCCATAAGGAATTCTACAAGGAAAAAATGGCCATAGCGGATTCCCTTCGTAAACAGGAATTTACGATGCCCCACCTTGAAAAAGCACAAGCCGAGTTCGAAAAAGAATTGGGCGAAATTGAGAAAAGGAAAAATGAAATAGCACAACGCATGGAAGCTTTAAAGCGCGAGATTAACAGCCGCAGTTCTTATTATACATATATTGATCGCGATGGGAACAAACGCAGCGCACTGAGCATCAGTGGAAAGAAAACAAAATCGGAAATGGAAGAACTGGAAATTGAAAGGGCAGGTTTGGCTGTCAGAGTGAAAGAAACTGAGCGCAAGCGCGATTCGGTTATGCAACTTAAGAATGCCCGCAGCCAGGCATTCCGCAATGCCATGGACACCATGGTTAACCAAAGCATGAACTTGCTATTACCGGAACGGCTTGTTTATCTGAAAAAAATTACGGGCGGCTTGTTGGGATTTAGCAAGCCCTTATACATATTTGACAAGATGCTGAGTTTGTTATTTATATTGTTTGATGTGCTTCCGGTGTTGCTGAAGGCCTTGTTTATGAAAGGCCCTTATGAAGCCATGGTATATTACCGTAATGAAGTTGCCAAACAGGAGGAGCGCCGCCGCCTGGAAAGTTTAATGAACAAGCACAAGGAGGAAAAGGATGCTTTGGATTCGGAGATGCGCATGCAGGAAGAAAACCGCCGCAGCAGGGAATACCTTGTGGCCATGGAAAACCGGCACAGGGAAGAGATGAAGGAAATGGAACTGGAGCATGAAAGGAAGCTTCGCTTGTGTGAACTGGAATATGAAGAAGCGCGGCACAAAATGCTGTATCAGGAAGATTTCAAAAGTACCCTGAGAATGATGAACGACATTCTGGACCGGCTGGATGACAAATTCACCGAGGAAGTGACGAATAAGATACCGTATTTTAAGGAGAGGGATTAAAAATTTTTATTCCTACAATCTAATTCTAAGTTTCACACCAAAACTTTGGAAGCGGCAGGGGAGGTGATTATTCTTTATCATTTCTTACAAAGTAAATTTTAATGCGAAGGGTGTTAATTAGAGTCAGAACTTGCAGCGTAAAGGATCGCTGAACATTTCTTTATCTGCGGATAAAAGTATTAAGTTGCGGGCTTGTTATATTATTCATATAAAAAGAACTCTACATCGTTATATACTTCTACATCTATGGCGACTATTTGCATATTTGAAAAAGATTTTGAAAAACTTTTTTTATTTTGTATTGCCTGTATGAACGTATTACGTTAGGATCATCAACTTCTACATCAAGATCATTTTCAAGGCATATCCTTGCAAACTCTGTTATACCGGTTAACACACAAACAGAATTTATCTGCATGTAATCATTATCAATTTCGTCAAGTATTTTAAGAAATTCCTCGTTTTCTATGTCCCTGATTTCATCCCCAAAGGTATAGTAATCAAGGAAGAAGTTAAACAATGAATTAAAAAGTGGGTTGTTTTTATATTTACAATTAAGAATATCAATAATATTTTGTATTTCGGCATTTGTAAATAGTAACGATATTCTGTTATCACCTGAATAATATTTGGATTCAGTTATAAGTTTGGCCTCAGGTTCACATTTTAATATAACAGATACAGTAGATCCAATCTTACTAAAACTTTCAAGTTCTATTATGTCAGGCATAAGTTTTACTTTTTTAAGTACTTCCTCATATCTGATTTTATAATAGGTGGTATTTCTTTTTTCTTTATATTTAAAAAGTATAGCCAGCCAAAAGAGTGTTTCGGGTGATTTCATATTGAGTAAATTCAGTTACATGTTTATAATTTTTTAAATTTTCCCATAATCGGGTTTGAAGGATTCCTTTTCAGCTAATTTCATAATCTATATAAATCCCGTCGTCATTAACGGTTACCACAAGCTCTTCAATTTCAATCAAATTATTAAATATTTCTTGATTGAGGTTTAGTTTGTTAATGGAAAACATATAATTATGAACTTCTTTTTTAAATGTCAAACTTGCAGCCAAAAAACAATTAAGTATATTTCGATCGTAGTTATTGCTTTTGTTTTCTATGTCTTCCATTATTTGTGGATAACACTGGAATATAATCTTTGTTCCATATACATCTATATTTACATATTCATTATCTTCCATGCATTCTTGTAGATTTGCGGTATTGGCCACAAGTTCTACTATTTTATGGTTAGGTCGGTAAGGTAAAGAAATATAAATATAATTATCGTTTATAATAAATTCTTCTATTCTTTTGATCAGGCCCATGCTTCTTGTTTTTTGTTATTTTTTGGTTGAAGCCCTAATTCTTGTTTTATTAAAGCAAGTTATATAGTTGTTGCAATTGTAAAACAAGACAAAGATATAAGAAAATTTGTAATCTTTGTTAATTAGGACTGAAATAATCAATTAAGGTTTATTCTACAAATGCGGGGTTACGCACACTGTTGAATTCCTTGTTTTATTGGATTAAGGAAATCAATTTAGCCCTAATTAAACAAGGGGCTAAAATGGCTTTCTTTGCAATCCTTGTTTTGTTGGAGTATAGTATTCAATGCCAAATGATGCTGGAAATGGATTTGACTGAAGAGTCGCAATCCTTGTTTTGTTGGAGTATAGTATTCAATGAACCTAACGAGTTCGTCACCTTAGAGGAGCAGAGTCGCAATCCTTGTTTTGTTGGAGTATAGTATTCAATCATAAGGCAAGCCATAGAAGCCAAAAAGGCTGCTAAGTCGCAATCCTTGTTTTGTTGGAGTATAGTATTCAATTGCTACTCCGGGCTTGATCCAGTTCTGTGGGCGCCTGTCGCAATCCTTGTTTTGTTGGAGTATAGTATTCAATACAAAGTTTATACTGTCGCATCTGGGTTGAATGGTCGCAATCCTTGTTTTGTTGGAGTATAGTATTCAATAGCTCCTTGTTATTTTTGACAAGGGGCTCATGCCCGGTCGCAATCCTTGTTTTGTTGGAGTATAGTATTCAATGGTGCTGAATTAATTTTTTCATTTAGCAGGCTTGGTCGCAATCCTTGTTTTGTTGGAGTATAGTATTCAATTCTGGCCAAAGGCATACTTGGCCAGTGTGATTCTCGTGTCGCAATCCTTGTTTTGTTGGAGTATAGTATTCAATGACAACATATTNTACTGAAATTTTCAAGGCTACGTCGCAATCCTTGTTTTGTTGGAGTATAGTATTCAATTATTTCGACGCGGATGGATTCCGTGTCGGAATAGAGTCGCAATCCTTGTTTTGTTGGAGTATAGTATTCAATCGGAAATAAGAGAGTTAAGGGAAAGAAGGGCTAAAGTCGCAATCCTTGTTTTGTTGGAGTATAGTATTCAATACTTTCTTGAAATGGAAATCGGGCAGACAATACTGTCGCAATCCTTGTTTTGTTGGAGTATAGTATTCAATGAGGGGAAAATAGTGAAAGAGATTGAGCCATCTGGGTCGCAATCCTTGTTTTGTTGGAGTATAGTATTCAATTTTCGTTGTGATTTGCTTTCAGGGGCGGGCATTTAGTCGCAATCCTTGTTTTGTTGGAGTATAGTATTCAATGGTGGGGTTTTGAAAAACCCCACGTTTTCAAAAGAGTCGCAATCCTTGTTTTGTTGGAGTATAGTATTCAATAATAGACTCAGTTACCCTCCACGAAATAAGTTTCGAGTCGCAATCCTTGTTTTGTTGGAGTATAGTATTCAATCTCCACGAGATATCATTCGAGGAGTACCGGTGGCCGAGTCGCAATCCTTGTTTTGTTGGAGTATAGTATTCAATAATTTCGTTGTGATTTGCTTGGGAGCGGGCTAAATGTCGCAATCCTTGTTTTGTTGGAGTATAGTATTCAATGCCGATCCCATGCGTAAGCGTGGGAAGGCCAAGTGTCGCAATCCTTGTTTTGTTGGAGTATAGTATTCAATGTCGGCCTTTTGAGCCTTGGCCTTTTCCTCAATCGTCGCAATCCTTGTTTTGTTGGAGTATAGTATTCAATGCGTGAAAAAATGTACGACCGCTTC
>JAOAHO010000061.1:0-10965 GCA_026415195.1 Bacteroidia bacterium
ACTTTGCCACTCAGGGCAAGCGCGAAATCAGCATGAAAGCCGTACGCCTGCTGGAACAACTGCGCGCCGCCATCAAAGAACAGGAACAGGAAGAAATCCGCCTGCAGGATTTGTTTGAACTGAAGTTCAACATTAAAGAAGGTATGAACGAAACCGGATGGACGCACCGCATCGACAGCATCGGCAGCACCGGAACGGATATCCTCGTAAAGGCCATCATTTATATTACATTGCTGCATGTATTCATCAAAGAAAGTTCACACCGCAGCAGCAAGGATTTCCGCGTCCACTGCATCATCGATGAAGTGGGTCAAATTTCCGCCCATTACCTGAAAGAATTGCTGGCGTTTGCCCGCTCACGCAATATCATGATGATTAACGGATTGCCCAACAAATCGGGCCTGGAAAGCCACTACAAATACACCTACCAGTTCCGCAAGGAAGAAAGCGGAAACGTTCGCATCTTCCCAAGCATTGTGACGGAAGTGGAGGTTTGAATTGTTTGTTATGATACACCCTAACGTACAAAAGCACCTGGACGAGATTATCCGCCTTTTACAAAATCACTTTATTACCAGAGCATATTTATTTGGATCTGCCGTACAAAACAACTTTAATGATCTAAGCGACATAGATTTTCTGGTGAGTATTGATGAAAAACTACCCCCCGAAGATGCCGGTGAGCATCTATGGAACTTAACCTATGAGTTGGAAGGATTATTGGGCCGACATGTTGATGTTTTGACCGAAAGATCTATAAAAAATTTATATTTTTTAAATGAAATAAATAAAAGCAATTATGCATTTATGATCGATTCATAGGTTTTAAAATTACTGCATGATATTTTAGTTTCCATTGAGTTAATAGAAAATTATTTATCGGAAAACAAAAAATTTGAGTATTTTAACTCAAACCCCATGTTACAGGATGCCATTGAACGCAATTTAATTACCTTTGGGGAAGCCATGAATTTAATTTTAAAGATTAACCCGGATTTTAACATTTCTAATGCACGTAAAATTGTGGATTTACGCAATCGGCTTACACATGGCTATGACACAATTTGAATTGCGCTTTGGGGGCTAAAGAAATTTACGCAATCGGCTTACACATGGCTATGACACAATAGATAGCACTCAAATTTGGAGTATCATCATCATACATTTGCCTGTTTTAAAAAACGAAATCAAAAAATTATTGAATCAGGAAAATTTGACTGACGTATAAGAACGTTCATTTTTTTCTATAACTTTACGATATAAAGTTTTTTATGAAAAATCTAAAAAAAATTCTTATATTTATAATTATCTGTTCTTTTATGCTGGCTTGTCAATCAGGCCATAAAACCCGAAAATGCAACGGCAAAAAAGGCATCAAGACCCCCATGGGATTGATGTAAGGGCTTCCGATAAAATTTTCCTGTACCTGTGTGTTTTAGAGTTCCCGTAATCATAATGGGCTTAACAATATTACATTTAGTTAAAAAATTTGTGGAATTTAATTCCACATTTTTATTAAAATTTGTGGAGTATGACTCCAAATTTTTAAACAACAAATGATAAGAGGTTTTCCATATGAACGATGGATGTTTCGGCATTTTTGTAGGCCTCTTTGAATGCTTTTAACGCACCTGATTTTCGGTTTTTGGGGTTCAACTTGATTTCCACAGCCCGGATTTTGGTTCCGGTTTTGACGATCATGTCGATCTCCTGTTGTTGATGGGTGCGCCAGAAATATAACGTGGCCGGCGATTCCTTATACGTGATTTGCTTCCACTTTTCCGAAAACACAAAATTTTCAAACAATGTCCCGGCATCACTCCTTTGGTTCAAGGGTTGAAAAGAAGCAATCAGGGCATTGCGGATGCCCGTATCCAGAAAATAGTATTTGGCTTTGGCGGTTATTTCATTCCTGAGGTTGGAAGAAAATCCCCCAACTTTTTTGATTACAAAGGCCTTTTCCAGCAGGTCCAAATATCGGCCTACGGTTTTCACGTCCACATGGATTTGCCTGGATAATTCGTGCAACGACACTTCATGCCCGACTTGCAGGGCCAATAAGCGCAATAAATCCACAAAATGTGCCGGAGATTTGATCCGCTCCAGTGCAAAAACGTCTTTCAATAAATAAGAATCGACCATTTCATTGAGGATCATCATTTTTTCTTTCTTGCTTGCGGCCACCAGCACCTCCGGATACATGCCATAAGTCATAAGATCCGGAAGTTTTTCCCTGAGTTCATGAGGATTGTATTTTTTTCTGAGTTCCATCAGCGACATGGGATATAACAATAAAGTGCGCTTCCTGCCGGTCAGGGGTTCTCCGGCCTGATGGCGAAGATCGAACGAAGAAGAGCCCGAAGCAATAACATATACGCTCATTTCATCTACCATTAACTTTAAGGCCTGTCCGATGTTGCGGATTTGCTGCGCTTCATCAAGGAAAAGCAGGTCATATCCTTCCATGTATTCCTTTAACTTACGGAAATCGGCTTCTTCAAAAAGCAGGCGCGTGTGAACAAAATCACCCGAATCGTATTTACAGCGCAATTTGGACTGCTTTATGAAATGCTTCACCAGGGTGGTTTTTCCCACACGCCTGGGGCCGTAGATCAGCAAGACCCGCTTTTTGCTGATCAGCTTCTGAAGGGCATATGCACGATCAAAAAACATGATGACAAAAATAAAGAATTATACTCCACAAATTTAATAAAATTTGTGGAGTATTACTCCACATTTTTAATATTTAATTAATTGATAATCAACATTTTAATTTTTAAAAATCAGTAAAATTATCTGTAATTTTATCTAATGTTCTAAATCCATTTTTTCTTTCTGAACAAATAAATCTGAAGCCCGATCATCCCCAGCATGATCGCCCAAACCGTAAAATAACCATATTTCATGCGCAATTCGGGCATATAATCGAAATTCATGCCATACACTCCCACCACAAAAGTTACGGGAATGAATAAGCTTGACACCAATGTCAGCACCTTCATGATTTCATTCATCCGGTGTGAATTCTGCGACAAATACACTTCCAGTATGCTGCTGGTGAGTTCCCGCTCGTTCTCGATGGTTTCGATGATCCTATACATGTGATCCTGAATGTCGCGGATATACATGCGGATATTTTTTCCTATCAGCGGATGGTCGGTGCGGACCATGCTTGAAATCATATCCCTGACGGGCCAGAGTTGTTTTTTAATGTAAAGTATTTCCCTTTTGGTCTCGTAGATATCATGAATCTGGCCCGAGGTTTGTTCATTAAAAATTTCCTCTTCCAACTCCTCCAGCTTATCGCTGATGTATTCGGCCACGTGGAAATAGGTATCTACCACCGTATCCATCAATGCATAGAAAAGATAATCCTCCCGCATCCTCCTGATTCTGCCTTTGCCTTGTTCGATGCGTGAGCGTATGCTCTCAAACACGTCAAATTCTTCGTCTTCCTGAAAAGTGACGGTAATCCCCTTCAACAAAACAAGCGATAACTGTTCCACCAAAATTTTATTTTCCTTCACGTCAATCATCTTCATCACGGCATACACATAGTTCTCGTATTCCTCCATTTTCGGACGTTGGTTCACATTGGCAATATCTTCCAGAGTCAGGGGGTGGATTTGAAAATATTTTCCGACTTCTTCCAAAATATCGGTACGCTGAATGCCGTCGATGTTCAGCCAATACACTTTTTTCTCATCCCTGCATATATAGGGCTTAATAACATCAAAATTTTCGCTTTTTATCAGTTCGAATGAACATTCATCATATTCCATCAAGGTAAAGCATACTTTGTCCACCGGTTTATTTCCGGTATAGACAATGGTTCCCGGAGGTAATCCTATGCGCTTACTGGGGCTCATGTTTATTGTTTTTTTTCGGTTCCACCATCACCACCCACTCGCCGCGTTCATCCTCTTCCATCAATTGCCGGCATATTTCCCCGACGGAACCGCGGAAATATTTTTCATGGATTTTGCTGATTTCTTTCGCAAAGCAAACCTTTCGGCCTTCCGGAAGGGACTGAAGCATTTCCACAGCCAGCTTTTTGATGCGGTGTGTTGATTCGTAAAACACCGAGGTGTAAAGCGATTGTGCGACGCTCTCTAAAAATTTTTTTCTTCCTTTTTTATGGGGGATGAAGCCGAGGAACGTAAACGCATCCGTGGGCAATCCGCTGTTCACCAGGGCCGGCACAAATGCCGTAGGGCCGGGCAAAACCTGCGTAGGAATCTGCCTTTCAAGGCATGCCCTGATTATATAAAAACCCGGATCGGAAATGCCGGGTGTTCCGGCATCCGAAACAAGGCATATTTTTTTCCCCTCCATGAGGCGGCTTAACCATTTTTGCGTTTGGGCGTGTTCGTTGTCTTTATGATAGGCAAACAAGGGTTTTTGTATCTGATAATGTGTGAGTAATTTTTGCGTAACGCGCGTATCTTCCGCAAGCACAACATCACATTCCTTCAAAAGGCGAAGCGCCCTGAGGGTTATATCTTCAAGGTTTCCGACCGGCGTGGGGATCACATACAACATCCCTTGCATTCCGATGTAAAATAAGTTTTATCATGCTGATGGCAGAGGAAGAATGCGCTTATTTTTTAAAAGATGGGTGTTTAAAAAGGGAATGCCGTGCGATGGTGAAAATATTTCTATTTTTATAAACCAATAGATTATCTATGCCGGTGAATAAAAACCTCCTTATTCGCATCATCACCCTTGATCGTTGCCTTCGCGATTTCGGAAAGGAATATTATATTGAGGATTTAATGGAGGCCTGTTCAAATGCGCTTTCGGAGCATGGCATTAAAGATGCTTCCGTAAGCAAAAGAACCATATATAACGACATTGAGTTCATGAAAAGCGAGGAGGGTTTTGGCGCTCCCATTGAAAATTATCGTGCCGAACGCAACCGAATTTTCTACCGTTATACCGACCTGCATTATTCCATCATGGGGAGATTCCTGCCACAAAATGTGGTGGAACTTTCCAGAACGATGGTGGAATTTTTGCAGGTGTTTGATGGTATTGCACCAATCGAAGAAATTAAAAATCAATTGCCGGAACTCGCTAAGTTCTATAAACTCAAGGAAAAAGAACCCTTCGTGGAGTTCGATTTTAATTATGACTATTCCGGGCTTACATGGTTCGGGCAGTTTTTCTCCGCCATATCCAACAAAACACCCCTGGAAGTGGAATATGAGTCCTATCATCGTAAAAAAGTTGAAAAATTTATTTTTCATCCTGCCTATCTGAAGGCCTACATGAACCGATGGTATGCCATCGGATATAACGAAACGGAACAATCGGCCTACTGGGTATTGGGGCTTGAAAGGGTTCGTAAAATAAAGCCCTTGCATCAGAAGGGCTACATTCAAAAGCACGAAAACCTCAAGGATTACTTCTATGATGTGGTGGGGGTAACCAAAGAAAAGCATGTAAAGCCGGAGATCGTACGGCTTTGCATCCATCCGGAATTTGAAAAATACATCCTGACAAGGCCTTTCCACCCTTCGCAAAAAAACAAAGGGCAGGATCAGAACGGATGGCGGATTATTCAGTTGGAATTAATCATCAACGAAGAATTCATCAACCACCTGATGCCCTACATTCATTTTCTGAAAATTATGGAACCCCCGGCTTTGGCGGAAAGGATTAATTCCAGAATTGCCGATTGGCAAAAAAACATGAAATAAATCAAGTCATTTCTTTTTAATTAATTCAACATTAAATTCATCTTTTTGCAATTTCAAATGTGAGCCGGTAAAAAAATCAATCGGAAATCCTAAAGGCATGCAAACATTCATTATTACAAAAGGATTAAAGTTATATCGTAAAATTACAGTTGCATCTTCATAACCTTCTTTTTTGAAAATATACTCTCTTGTGTAGTTGCTCCCAATCAAAGTGGTTTCTTTAAAAGAATGATCACATGGTGTTTCGCAAATTTTTTCACCGTTATGGTAAACTACTGCTCCGGGCGGGTTAGAGTTAAATTTAACTTTCTTTGTATTGCCGGTGATAATATAGGCACATCCCTGTAAAACAGTAGCCAGAAAAATCAGCCATTGAATTTTAAAATATTTTTTCATAATAATTTTTTTCAAAATTATCATAACCCCCATGCACTCTTTTTGCATTTAAATTTTTTCACAAATGCAAATTGTTTGCATTTTGTTTTCAGATAAGTATATAAAATACGTTGTTATTTTGGTAGCTATTAGTTCATGGAAAGCCATGAATTTTTCGTTGGCATGAAATTTCACTTTCCTGAAATTGTTGAGTGGATCATCCGTTGAAGTAAATGTATTTTGCTTCCAACCAATTTAAGGTTCTTGTATTTGCAAAAAGAATGCATCGTGTGCATGTATATTTGGAAAAAAACTTCACATGCCTGTTAATAAAAATGCCTTAATGCGTTACATGATTCTCGATCGTTGCCTTAGAGATAAGGGCAGAACATACGGCATTGAGGATCTTTTAAAAGCATGTAATGAAGCATTGACGCATAGAGGGGGCAGTTCAAACCGGATTTCCCTGAGGCAAATTTATTACGACCTGGCCTTCATGAAGGCACCCTGGGGATTGAATGCCCCCATCATGACAGAGCGCACGTCGGATGGAAAAAAATTTTACAGATATGCTGATCCTCAATATTCCATTTTTAATTTTATCTCACAAGAATTGGCGTGCTTACCGATGGGGCATTACCTGCCGTTGCTAACTTCATTATACTATTTTAAAGGCCGGCCATGGTTTGATTTTTTACATGAGCGCCGGCTTTTTTATCCGACAGATTTCGATAAAAGAGTCATTGATCAAATGGACGCCTCCATAAGCAAAAGCAAAAACAAACACCTGATTAAATCAGGTGATGCTGAACAATACATGAAATTACACCATGCATTAATTAACAAACTAAAACAATAATTTATGAAACACCGCTTAAAAAAACTTCACCCGGATGAATTTAATGAGGTTGTGGTAATTGATAACCTTTCCAATCTGCGCGAGTCGCTGATGGGATATACAAAATCAGTGATGAGGGCATTAAATTTCTATAAGATGCACCTTTATGATAGGTGGGAAAATTATTTTACAGATGATATATACGATAACGATCTGTTTTATGTATTTGAAAAACTTTGTCAGGAAATTTTACAGTCAGATATAATATTAGATGAAGCGCTGTATAATCACTACCCAAAAAATGTGAGAAGATTAATAAAACACATCCAAACAGAAGACAGGGAACTGCTGAAGGCATTTATAAATTATTCAAAAGATAAATTTCAGGAAGATTACCGAATTAATTGTATGGATGAGGTGCTTTATGAAGCGGGGATGATTTTCTGGCCAATTGAAAAGATAAAAAAAGGAATTCTTACGGGTGAAATTGGCTTTGAACAAATGGACTTCACCTTAATCCGCCGCATTAAATATTACAGTCATCCGCACAAACTAAGCAAAAAATTAAGGGGCATTATTGAAAATTTCATTTCTTATTATCGGGAAGCAAGTAAAATTAAAATGTCAGAAAAAGAAATAAAAAACAACGAGAATGATTTCACCGAAGACCCCATGTGGGAGGCCCTTAATGATCCGTCAAGCTTCCTGGACATTGACGACCTCAGCGACTCCGACCTGAGAGAAGCGCTGGGGGATTGGTGAAAATATTGTTCAGTTTAGCTTGATTATTTCCTATAAAATCTGCGAAACGTTACCGTTTTCGATTTTTAAATCTACAAACTTTGATGTTTTGATTTTTTCTAATACTTCATCAACTGATATTTTTTCAAATAAATTCTCCCTAGAGAAGTATATTTCGTTTTCGGTAATTAATAAAGTGATAAGATTAGTATCCTTATCAGAGTACAATGAGTATTCATGTTCCGTTGAATTATGATTTGAACAAAATGCCAGTTTAATTTCTTCTAAAAATTCTTTTGTAGATAAAATTCGAATTTCATTTATTTTACGTATAATCCCCTGAAAATTTTTTAATATTCTTGAAATTGGCATAAAAGGCCTTTGAGTTTTAGGTATCCTTTCGTCGCAATCGTAAAAATAAATATTTGATTTTGCGCGTGTCGTGGCCGTATAAAGCCATTTTATGTCGTTCTTGGAAATATCCGTAACATAAACATTTTCCCATTCACTTCCCTGTGCTTTGTGGCACGTAATGGAATAACTATGCATAAAAATTAAAGAGTTCAGAAAGGGATCATTACTGATGCGGTCGAGTATGTATTTATTTAGCAACTCTTTAAAATCCTTTGTAATATCGGTAATTTTTATTTTCCATAAATCTTCGGGTTTGGTGATATCGTATTTTACTATTACGGCTCTGATGTCGTCTAAGTTAAAGTGTTTGATATTATTTTCCTTTATAAAATTGGCAACATCATTAACCAGCTTTTTAAAAAATTCATACTTCATCCTTGATTTGAATTCCTGTTTTATCAGATAATTAATGTTGGTCATGGATTTTAATTTAGTATCGACAACAGATTCATTCGGACCAAGGTTTATGGGATAGTATAAATCATCAATTTGAAAAGTGAGTATTACATCTTTGAAGATTTCGCCCGTTTGTTCAAGTTTGATATCGGCTTTATAGAATGGTATAATGTGTGAAGTTCTTGAATAAAAATTCAATACTTCTCTGAAAATTACATCATTAACGCACATAATTTCAAAATGTTCTCCATTCATAATTCCATATTTATAATTATTTTTCACGGATATACACTTATCTCCATTTTCTAATGCCCTGGTTTTATTAAGTTTTTTCCTAATGGAATAATTAATATAATTCGAGTATGCATTTCTGTGAGTAATCATAATACAGGAAATATTATTTTTTAAATCATCGATATATTTATTGAAAAAAAATTCAATATCGTTAATTATCGGAAGCGTAACATTTGTATTCAACAGGTGAAATTCATTTACAAGTTGTTTGAATATTACTTTATTTGCATGAAAAACACCAGAACCGGATTTTTCTATTTTGTTTCTGAGGAATATACTGAACAGGTAGATTTCATCATTGGCAAATCGGTGTGCCTCGGTTAAATGTGAAATGAACAATTTATAGTTACTGTATTTTTTTGATATAAAATCGGCATCCAGTGCGAGTATTTTTTTCGAAGTTCCCGTAATTACAGGAGGCAGCTGGCAATGATCGCCAAGCAATATAATTTTTACATTTATTTTGGTTTGTTCCATGTATTTTAAAAGATCATAGAGGTGAAATCCCGTACAGTTAACCAGTTTTTTATGATTTTTTTCCATTCTTTCTTTTTCGTTTTTCACTTGAATTTCATGTTCGAAATCGCTCATCATGCTGGCTTCATCCACCACTATAAAATGAACACTGTGAGGGGATTCAGATAAGCTTTGTATCTCTACGATTTCAATGTTGTCGATATGAGATAATTCATATTCGGTGAACAAGCTCAATTGTATTTCTTTAGAGCCGGACATTTCATGCCTGCTGATGCTTTGGGGCTTAGTTTCCGTTATGTTTTGCCTGAAGGTATATATGGTTTTGTGAAGTGTATGGCATGTGACTTTTGTTTTACTCTCAAGCACCCTTGCCGATTTTCCCGTTGGTGTAATTAACTTATATGAACTGTTGTCAAATTTTTTCCGGTAAAAATCAAGCAGATAATTAACCAGGGTAGATTTTCCTGTTCCGGCCGACCCCGTTAGCAAGTAAATGGCGCTTCCGTCATGAATTATAAAATCATAAAATTTATTGAGCGATAATTTCTGCTCTATGGAAAAATTAAAATCATGTATGCTTTCTATATAATTTTTTACCTCAGGGTGAAGTTCAATTTGCCCGGTAATAATTTCTTCAAAATTTACCGCACCGATTATTTTGTTAAGGATTTCTATCTTGGATTCATAAGGCAAATTTTCCAGGTTATTTAAATTCTTTCTGAATAATTTCTCGTGCAACATCGTAATATAGTGATGCACATCCGACTGTTCTTTTCCTGTAAGATGATAATATTTTTTTACGTTATCATGATTCAGGGAATAAGCTTTTTTATATTTTTTGACAATATCCTTAAACTTTTGATTTTGTTCCAGGTATTTTTCTGAGACAAGATAAAACAATGTAGTGCTTTCTTTATTTATCAATACATTTAATTGTTCAATTAAAAGATTTTCATCCAGTAAGTCATTTGTCAGAAAAATTTGCTTTTTATCGTTCTGATCCAGTACTGCCAGAGCAACTTTTGAAACATTTTTAAAATAAAATTGAAGGAATATGATTTTCATATCCGTGGATATTTCCTGAATCTGATAAATTGAAATTCGCTTGTTTTGATTATTTTGTCATCAGTTTTAATTTCTTTTGTAATTCTTCTGGTTGTGGACGCCACGCAATCGATGTTTTCCTTTTGAAGCAGGGCAACCATTATATATGTGAAGGTAAGTTCTCCCATAATGTGAATGGCAACATTTTCTGAATGTTTTTGAATTAAAGATTTGATTTCCGAGACATATTTTTTTCCCAATAGAAGCAGTTCATCTTGATCGTCATCCGGATTAATATTCGGGAATAAAACATCCACAACTTCACCATAAGTATTAAGGGCAAGTTCCTTCTGATTCTGAGGCCAATTAGAAAAAGGGTGATTGGAAAAATTAATAAGCATTATTTTAATCTATCAATAATCTTCGGATAATTTTTTTCATTTAAAATAGAAGATATAATAAAAGTATAATTATCTATTTTTTTTACTTTTACTGAATTATATTCAAGACCTGAATGACTAACATAATTTCTTGGATTGTATATATTATTTATTTGATATGCTTCCTTTGCTTTTATTTCATTCCATTCTCCCTGGGGCTTATCTTTATCTAGAATCACATCTAATAATTTATAGAGTTCATATTTAAAAATATTAAATGATTTATTGAATTTTTCACTAAAGT
>JAOAHO010000061.1:10975-11408 GCA_026415195.1 Bacteroidia bacterium
TGTCAGTACACTTTCTTATTAAAACAGAGTTTTTTTCTAACCCTGAATGGCTTATATAATTTCTTTCATTAAAATCACTTTTTTTATAATTTTTATCTAAAATTTCAGCTACATTAATGAATTCGTCACTAATCAAATTAATATCTATCAGATTGAATAAATATTTTATTTCTCTTTTAAATTCTCCATAAGCTTTATAAAAGCCCATTTTTATAAAAACATTTTTTATATCCTCACTTGTTATTAAATCATTTTTTTTACCCCTTAACTCAAATTCTTCCTTAAAAAATGTTTTATAATCAGATGTCACCCTGATAAATGCATAAATTTTAAATATATCTAATAAAAAATTATAAAAAGATATACCTTCACTAATTAATTCTTTGTTTAAAAAGTCACTTGAGTTAATTTTACGATAAGAATAATTAAAAGA
>JAOAHO010000062.1 GCA_026415195.1 Bacteroidia bacterium
TGTATAAGAGACAGATGCTATAGTGCCCAATCGTCTTAAAATACTTGCCAAAACTGACCGTGATGATTATATTGAAGTCTATCGTCAACATAACTTGTCCATTCATGCGCAATGGCTGGCTGGCGCCAAGGCATCCGGTTTAAATTATGACATTGAGTATTACCTTACTTCCAACAATGAGGGTTTTGAAAAATTTCCGGGTTTCTGCTTTTCCAATTTAACCCTTCCTGCATTTCAATATTCTTTATCCCTTGGATCCGGGCGTCTTGATGAAGAAGGGAATACGGTTTGGCCGTTCCAGATCAACCTGAATGACAAAGTTCCCGGAATGTTGAATTGTCTTTTCAAAATCAGGGTTTTTGAAGGAGGTGGTGGTTTCAGTTCCGATGCTTTTTCCGTTAAGGCATCACCCTTTACTTCCTATGCCGGATTTAAGCTTCCATTTAATCCCAACAACAACGCCTATCAATATCTGGAGTGCGGCAAAAGCCACCTTATCCAATTGGCATCGGTTTGGCCTGACGGAAAGCCCAAGCCGAACTCAAGTTTAATCTTCACTTTACACAAACTGGAATGGAGATGGTGGTGGGAGAAAAATCAATACGGTGATGCGGAATATCATTCTGATACTTACTTAGAACCCGTGGCATCCTACACCGTAAAGACCAATGCAAACGGGCAGGCCATGCAAAAACTGGATTTTTCAAATGAAGAATGGGGAAGATATTTAATCAGCGTGCGTGACCCTGAAAGCGGCCATGTGGCTTCCCGTGAAGTGTATGTGGACTGGGCCAACTGGACGTCGCGCTTTTCCGAGGGAAATCAAATGTCGGAAATTGTGTATCTGAAGCTTGATAAAGACCGCTATAGGGTGGGAGACAAAGCCCATGTGTATGTGCCTGCACCCGATAATGCAAAGGTATTGCTTACTGTTGAAAATAGTAATGGTATAATTTCTTCCGAGTGGGTTACAGCTGCCAACGCTAAAGACTATGTGATAAACATTACTCCTGAAATGTTTCCAAATGCTTATGTGTATGTTTCGATTATTCAACCAAGAACACGGTCGAACAACCTGCCCATGCGTTTGTATGGACTGGCACGCTTGCAGGCGGATGATCCGGATGCAGTCCTGCAACCCGTTCTGAAAATGCCCGATGTATTGAAGCCCGGACAAAAGGTGAACCTGAGCATTTCAGAGAAAAACGGAAAAGAAATGGAAGTTACTGTGGCCATGGTGGATGAAGGATTATTGGATCTGACCAAATTCAAAACACCCGATCCTTTGGCGTACTTTTCTGCTGTGGAAGCTTATGTGAACAGAACCTGGGATCATTACAGCAGAGTTTTGGGTTCTTTTAATGCCGATATTCAACGTATTTTGAATGTGGGAGGTGATATGGAAATGATGTCGGATGATGGAAGCGGAGTGAAGCGTTTTAAGCCGATGGTCCGTTTTGTGGGCCCGATTAAAGTGAAAAAGGGAGAAAACAAGGAATTATCCGTTCAATTGCCGCCCTACATCGGATCTTTAAGGACCATGGTAGTGGCCAAAGGAGATGCAAAATTCGGCAGCACGGAAAAAACCACTCCGGTTAAATCAGATCTGATGATTTTGGGACAGGCCCCTCGCTTTTGTTCCATGGGCGATGAATTTGATGTTCCGGTTTGGGTATTTACGGGAAGTAAGCCCATGAAAAACATAAAACTTAATATCATACTCCAAGGAAACGGAAAATCAACCGGAAATAGTGAAATCCTGTGCAGCTTAAATGCAGAATCACAGGAATTGAAAACTTTTCGTGTGAAAGCAACCGAGGAAGGCTCCATGAAAATTACCGTGAGGGCCGAATACGGCAACGAAAAATCGGAATGGAGCATCGACCTGCCGGTGATCCTGGCAACACCTGTGGAGCGAAAGACAGAAAACTTCAGTGTGGATGCAGGAAAATCATTTAAAAAAACATTGACGTTTTTCGGAACATCGCATCAGAGCACCGTACAGGCTGAATGGACAGGAATCTCACCCATTCCATTCGCATACTGGATGAAGCAAGTGAAAGAATATCCATATGCATGTGCCGAACAACTCTCTTCCAATGCCATATCCCTCATGGCTTTATCGGAAATATTGATGTTGGACAAAAAACAGCACACCGAATTGGTCTCGAGGATTTTACACACCCAACAACAACTTAACTTTTATCTGACGGCCGAAGGAGGGCTGGGATACTGGCCGGGAGCATCCGCAACTGACCCGTGGATCTCGGCTTATGTTTTGTATTTCCTGAAATGGTGTGAATGGAAAAATATTACGGTTTATTCAAATTTAAAATCGAAATTGTTGCAATATAACAAAACTCAATCCAAACTTTGGTATACGGATGCCAAGACACTTTCATCTTGTGCATATTCGATGCAAGCTTTTCGGTTATGGGTGTTATCGTTGTTCAATGAAGTTGATATTGCATCCATGAATGCCCTGGCAAGGCAGGCTCCGTCGGATGCCCTAAGTGCCTATTTCCTTGCGCTGGCTTACTATCAGTCTGGGTTTCACACTATGGCCAAACAACAAATAAAAAAATATGCATCACAAGGTGTAAGGCCTAAGGCCGATCGCGAGTATTGCTATAATTCCGATTTACAGGCTATGGCCATGGAACTTTCCTATCATGTACTGACGGGCAATGAACAGAAGGCATTGGAGGTTTATAATTTGCTGGCTAAAAGAATAAATTTCGATAATTGGGTTTCGTCGTTTGAATTAGCTTTCGGATTGTCGGCTTGCGTGGCTTATTTGAAAAAGTTTGGAGGGCAAGGCAACGTGCAATTCAAAGCCTTGTGGGATAACCAGACCACACAAGCGGAAGGAAACGTATTTGCCTGGAGCAAAAGCAAAATATTGCAAAAGAACGGATCAGTGAATTTTGAACTGCAAAATACGGGAAAACAAAAGCTGAACGGAACGCTGACTTGGTTTGGCAAGAACAAGCCGGGAATGGAAACTCCTGCATCCAATGGTTTTAATTTGGATTTTGATATGAATGGTGGTCATCAGAATCTTACGGGGGAAAAGGTTCTTCAAGGGAAAGATGTATATGTGAATATTAGAGTAACCTACACAGGAAGCATTCAGAATTTAAACCATATTGCCCTTGAAATTCCTTTGCCGGCAGGTTGGGAATGGGCCACCACTACTACCGATTTAATCAATGCCGGTGGAATTAGTGGTGCCGACTACTTTGAGTTGAAGGATAATAAGGCCGTAATCTACTTCAATGCCATATCAGGTAACCGATATGAGTTTTCACTTCGTGCCACGGCAAGTTATTCTGGTAAATTCTACTGGCCGTCTCCAAGGGTTATGGCCATGGACAATCCGGAGTATTACATCTACGGAAAAGGCTCCTACATAGAAGTTAAGGAAAATACACCCGGAGAGAATTTTTAAAATTTTGGATAAAGCATTTTCTGCACCGGGTAATGTATGCCTGATTTTACTTTCTTAGAAATAGAAAAGCAATTTGATGACATAAGAAAAACAGTTCATTCATAAATGTAACAGGGTTAAAGTAAAGTGGTTTTTTATAAATTGTATTAAAATTAATTTTTTATTTTTTATGCAATGTTCTTTTTTGGGAATTATGTCATGATGTATTGTCTAAGGAAGATAGAAGCAGTTTATTAAGACAATCTTAAAGTTGAAATTAAACAATGGCATTAAGAACGACCTTTGAAAGGGCGGGCCAAAAGAGTGATTTGCAAGAAAGATACATGGTTATTTCTTAAAAAGGATGAGACTGTTGCATAGGATGTATATTGTTATCCGAAATGAATTTTAAACTAAATTCAAAAAATCTCAAATAAAGATTAATTACCCTTAATTTATCAAGTTAATCTATAATCAGAATGTTAATATTGTTTTTTATATAGGTTTATTCAGAAATTCTAAAACTATTTTTTCAGATTCCTTTTTAGCTTTTTCTAAATCCTCGTTGATGATGCAAACATCGAAAAGTTGAGCGGTTTTTAATTCATTTTCAGCTTTGGCAATTCTTCTTTCAATGCTTTGAGGAGAATCGGTATTTCTTTTTTTCAAGCGCTCTTCCAGTATTTTGATGCTGGGCGGCATTACAAATATGGCCAGGGCATTCCGGCCGAATTTTTCCTTCAGGTTCAGTCCGCCTTCCACGTCGATATCAAAAACCACGGTTTTACCTTTTTGCCATATTTTGTTTACTTCCGATTTCAATGTACCGTAAAATACTCCCTTATAAACCTCTTCCCATTCCAAAAATTCATCATTATCGATTTTTTTTTGAAATTCTTCGGTACTGATGAAATAATAATCTTTTCCGTGAATTTCCTCACCTCTTTTGGGGCGGGATGTAGCCGAAACCGAGAATTCCAATTGATCGGGAAAGGTATTCAGTACATGCTTAACAAGTGTTGTTTTACCGGCTCCTGATGGAGCAGAAAAAATAACCAGCTTGTTCCCGCCCATGAGCAAATATAGGGAAAAGCTATATTTAGTTTATGACGATTACCAGATATTTACTGACGCTCCAAAAATCCTGAGCATTTTTAATGACCAGTTTTTCGGCCACTTTTCCATTCATTAACAACTCATAGGAGGATGAGGGATGTGTTGTGATGATTTTGCATTTTTTTCCACCTAAGGCAATTTCCTGAACATTATCGATGTTAATTTCAGTAAAGTATTCTTTGTTGAAATCAGATTTAACGGTAGTGGACTTTCCTATTCCGATAAATCCGCCTGTTTTGGAAATTATATTTTTTTCTTTCAACTCTTTTTCAGTTCCAATAACGTAATAGGCAGTTTTTAATTTGATTTCTTTTTCTTTATTTTCTTTTTTAACATCTTCAAAATTGGCGGTAATATTTATCAGTTCAATATTCATCGATTCAAGTTTGTTTTTAAGTTGATTAATTTCAGCGTCTTTTTCTTCAATGGTTTTTTCCAGGTTTGCTATCATTTTTTGTAAACCTTCAATCTTAAGGTTACTGTTTTTCAGTTTTTCAGAAAGGGCATTAATACGGGTTTTGTTTTTCAGCATTAAATCATATATGGATTGGATGTCCTCTTTTATCCGTTCAGCATTGCTGATGTTTTCACCACTGGTGCTTTTGGTGATGATTTTTTCTTTTTCTTTAATGGCATTCAGGTTTTCCTGAATTTCATTAAATGAGTTGATAAATTCCATCAGGGCAGCCTCCTTTTCACTCAATTTACCGGAAAGCTCTGTATTGACGTTCATCAGAGAGTCGGCCAAAGGATTTTTTTCTTCTTGTTTGTTTTCTCCGCATTTTAAAGAAAGGAGTAGCAGAATAATGGTAATAAAGAATGTCTTAGCAGTATTCATCATAAGCGGTTTTTAATATATCGGCAATTTGTTGGGCCGTTCTTCCTTCAATTTGGTGCCTTTCCATAAAAAAAACCAATTTTCCGTCTTTTAAAAGGGCAATAGAAGGGCTGCTGGGGGGGTAGGGCAGGAAGTGCTTACGGGCTTCCGCTACGGCTTCAATGTCAAATCCGGCAAAAGAAGTAGCAAGGCGATCCGGTTTTTTTGGATGCTGCAAACTCAATTTTACACCAGGCCTGCAGGCTCCGGCAGCACATCCGCATACGGAGTTGATGACCATCAGTAGAGTTCCACTTTTTTTAAATTCTTCATTAACCACTTCAGGTGTTAACAATTCCACAAAGCCCGATGAAATAAGTTCGTTTTTCATGGGCCTTACAAGTTCTTCAGGATACATAATAGCACAAAATTATGATATTTTGTTTTATATTTCAGAAAAAATTATCCAATTAAAATTAATTAACTTAAAATAAGCTTTGAGTTTTAAAAAAATTTATACTATTGCAATAAAAACGAATTATGAAAAGAAATTTAACTTTTTTATACACTCTACTTGTTCTATTTTCAATAAATATTTATCATACCCAAAGTTTTACTATCCCCAATAATGGTTTTGAAAATTGGTCAACTTCAGGAAGTACGGCCGGTAAGGCTAACTCGTGGAGTGGTTATGGTGACATAGGTTTATTGTTTGGGCTACCTAATTATACTATAGTATCAACTTATCATCAAGATCAAGTAAACAAGAATTCTGGTACATCCTCTATAAGAATTCAAAATCAGTATAACACCTTTGTCAGTTCAGATATTGAGGGATTGGCCTGGTTAGGATCAGCAGGTACCAGTTCGGCAAATGTGGGATTCTATGGCATTCCTTTTTCTCATAATATTCAATCATTTTCAGGTTATTTCAGGTATATTATTAGTTCACCTACTAATAAAGATACAGCTTTAATTATTTGTCAAACTACAAAGTTTTTAGGTGGTCAACAAATTCTTGTTAAAGATGCAACTTTTGTTATACCAAACTCTATTAATACATTCAGCTTTATTAATTCCATTGCAAGTGGAACAAGCAATTTAATACCAGATACACTTTGGATTGCTGCTTATTCATCCTATTGGCCCTTATCAAATAAAACGGGTTCAGCCTCTTTGAATTATCTTTCTTCCCTTTGGATGGATGATTTAACACTAACTACCGTATCAGGTATTACGGCTCCAGTTTTAGAATTGGTTGATACGCGTCTGGGTCCAAATCCTGCCAATGATTTCATAAATTTTTCCACTTCTTCTCAGAACATTGGAGGAAATCTTAAAATATATGATGCACTGGGTAGGGAAATTGCAAAATTCCCCATCAAACAAACTGTCCACAATCGCTTTAGTGTAGAATTTCTTAGTAATGGTTTATACGTTTACAAAGTGTATAACTCTCTAGGTGAAGAAAAAGCATTTGGCAAATTCTTGATTTCCCGATAGTTTTTAGTTTTAGCATTACTAATTTAACAATATACCCTCCATTATGGAGGGCTTTTTTGTTATGTTAATAAAACTTAACAATATTTTTATTATCCAAACCAAATAAATACATTAGCAAAAAAAACATGAGAAAAATCATATTAATCTGGTTGTTGGTTCTTATGGAGCATTCCCAGTTATTTGGCCAACAGCAAATGCCATTTAAATACAATAAAAATTTGATTAAAAGTGGAGCAATGCTTATTGGCAAAGTTGTTTCAGAATATTCTATATTCAATATTTCTGTCAAAGAATATAGTTTATCTAACGGTCTGAAAGTGTTAATTCATGAAGATCATAGCGATCCCATCGTTTATGTGGATGTAACATATCATGTAGGTAGTAATCGTGAACAGCAGGGAAGAAGTGGCTTTGCTCATTTTTTTGAACACATGATGTTTCAGGGTTCCAAACATGTAGCCGACGACCAACATTTTAAAATCGTTACGGAAGCAGGTGGAATCATGAACGGTACTACCAATACCGACAGAACTAATTATTTTCAGGTGGTTCCGGTGAATCAGTTGGAAAAAATACTTTGGCTCGAGGCCGACCGTATGGGATTTCTGTTGGACTCCGTAACACAACAGAAATTTGAAATACAACGCGAAACCGTGAAAAATGAAAGGGGGCAACGTTATGATAATGCGCCATATGGTTTGGTTTTTGAAAAAATAGGAGAAGCTCTTTATCCTCAGGGGCACCCTTATTCCTGGAGTACCATCGGATATATTGAAGACCTGAACCGCGTGGATGTGAATGATTTAAGAAGGTTTTATTTACGTTGGTATGGCCCGAACAATGCAGTCATTACCATTGCAGGTGACGTAGATCCCGATAAAACCTTCGAACTGGTAAAAAAATATTTCGGATCCATCCCTCGCGGGCCTGAAGTAAAAAATCTTCCCCCTATGCCTTCCAGTCTAAAAGAAAAAAGATATATTTCTTATGAAGACAATATCAAACTTCCCCAGCTTAATATGGCTTTTCCTGCAGTGCAAAGTTTCCAAAAAGAATCCTATGCTTTGGACGCGCTATGCCATATTTTATCTGACGGAGAGAAATCACCCATGTATAGGCATTTCATAAAAACAAAAAAAGCCATGTCGGCAAGCATATTTAACTATAAACGCGAACTAGACGGGTATTTGCACCTTACCATTAGGGCCATTCCCGACTCAAAACTCTCCGATATTGAAAAAGATTTTTATCAATGCCTTGAAGAATGGGAAAAATCAGGCGGCGCGACCGAACAGGATCTGGTGGAATACAAATTAAAATATCGATCTGACATGATCGACCGTCTTTCAACCATTATGGGAAAAGGGCAAATCATCGCTTATTTTCAAACGCATGCCGGAAATCACAAGTTTATTATCCAGGAAGCCATGATGGTCAATTCGTTGACACCAAAAGACGTGATGGATGTTTATTACAAATATTTAAAAAACAAACCGGCTGTAATACTTAGTGTTGTACCCAAAGGAAAAAACAATCTGATTGCTGCCCCCGATAATTGGAAAATGCCTGCTCGTATTATTGAAAAAGAATCGGATGAATATAAAAACCTATCATACAGACCACCGAAAGATAATTTTGATCGGTCAAAGATGCCTCAGGCAGGACCTCCAAAACCGGTGTCGGTTCCCGTGAGTCAGCAAACTTATCTTTCAAAAAATATCAAACTGGTGGGCATTTCTTTTAATGAATTGCCAAAAATAGAATTCAATATTATTTTTCCATACGGCTATCGTTTTGAAAATCCGGAAAAAGCCGGTTCATTAAATCTTTTGGCTTCTATGCTCAATAAAAGCACTGCCAAAAATTCCGTTGATGAAATTGAAAAAAAATTGGGTGAATTAGGTAGTAATATCACTGTTTATTCTACAGAAGATAATCTAAATTTTCATGTATCTTGCTTTTCAGATAAAATTGATCCAACCATAGAAATTTTGAAAGAAATCATGTTTGAACCAGGGTTTAAGCCCGATGAATTTGAAGAAGAAAAAGCAAACATACTTCAAAAAATTACCAATAACCTTAACAATGCATCATATTTGGCAAACATACTTACCAACAAGTTGAAGTATAAAGAAAATACCAGAATGTACCTGCCCAATATTGGGACCACATCCACAATTAACAATATCACCCTTGAAGATTTAAAAAAACTCTATAATGAAGTGGTGTGCCAAAATAATGTGAAAGTGATTTATTGCGGTAACATCAATTTTGATGACTTTAAGCAAAAAGTTTCTTTTTTAACAAACCTGAAAAACGCTCTAACATGGCCAACCTATAACAAATCTGAAGTGTTGTTCGTAAAACCCAAAATTTATTTTTTCGATAAGAAAAACGCCGCACAGTCAGAAATTCGGATGGTTTATTCGGGTATGCCCTTTGATGCTACCGGAGAATATTTTAAAACAAATGCTGCATTTTATGCCGTTGGTGTGGCTTTCAACAGCAGGCTGAATTATTACATGCGTGAAAAAAAAGGATGGACTTACGGAAGCCGGGGCGGATTTTCCGGTGATAAGTATGAAGGATACTTTCAATATGGAGGAGGCTTTAAATGGAATGCTACCGACAGTGTGATTCGCGATTTCAATACCATTCTTTCGGATGTTTTGAAAAACGGTTTAACTGATGACGAATGGAATTTTACACGATCTGCCCTGATTCAGTCTGAAGCCCTGAAGTATGAATCCATAGGACAAAAATTAGCTTTTATCACCAGGGTAGTGGAATACAACCTTTCTGAAAGATACATGGTTGAACAAGCTAAAATTTTGCAAACAATGAAGAAGGAAGAAGCAAATGAATTGCTACGGAAACATCTTAAGCCCGAAAACATTCAATATCTGGTGGTGGGGGATGGTAACAAAGTTTTGGATGGTATCAAAAAATTAGGATTTGACGTGGAAATTATATCTGACAAAGACATAATTCTTAATTAAAACTTAATCCTTTTCGCTTTATTTTCTTTGCTTTCAGCAATCTAAACTTCATTATTTTTGCACTCCTTTTTTTTATGAGCAACATCAGAAATATTGCCATCATCGCTCATGTTGACCATGGCAAAACAACCTTAGTAGATAAAATACTTCATGCGTGTAAAGTTTTCAGGGAAAACCAGCAAACGGGAGAATTGATATTGGATAATAATGAATTGGAAAGGGAAAGAGGGATTACGATTATTTCCAAAAATGTGGCGGTAAATTACGGAGATTTAAAAATCAACATCATTGATACTCCGGGGCACGCCGATTTTGGAGGAGAAGTGGAACGCGTAATGAACATGGCCGATGGGGTGCTCCTTTTGGTGGACGCCTTTGAAGGCCCAATGCCTCAAACCCGTTTTGTTACCCAGAAAGCCATTCAAGCAGGAAAAAAGGCGGTGCTGGTTGTGAACAAAGTGGATAAGCCGAATTGCACTCCGGAAGAGGCGGTGGATGCAGTTTTTGATTTGTTTTGTCAGTTAGGGGCAACGGAAGAACAATTAGACTTCCCAGTGATTTTTGGTTCGGCCAAGCAGGGCTGGATGTCGGATGATTATAAAAAAACCACCGATAATATTTTTTATTTGCTTGAAATCATCAAGCATAAAATTCCTCCTCCCAAAAAGATGGACGGTCCATTACAAATTCAAATCAGTTCTTTGGATTATTCATCTTACCTAGGACGAATAGCCATAGGGAAAGTGTTCAGGGGAGAGTTGAAAGAAAATATGCCCGTAACGGTTTGCAAGCGTGACGGACGTCAGTTTCGTTCACGCGTAAAAGAAGTTTTTGTATTTGACGGGCTTGGTAAGCATAAAGTTACTTCTGTTGGTTCGGGAGATATTTGTGCATTCACGGGTGTCGAGGGATTTGAAATAGGCGACACCATTGCCGATTTTGAAAATCCCGAACCGCTTCCTCCCATCACAGTGGATGAACCCACCATGAGCATGTTGTTCACCATTAACAATTCTCCTTTTTTCGGAAAAGACGGTAAGTTTGTCACATCACGTCATATCAAAGAACGCCTTGAAAAGGAAACCGAAAAAAACCTTGCTCTCAGGGTGGAAGAAACCGAATCCCCGGATGCATGGATAGTATATGGCCGTGGGGTATTACAC
>JAOAHO010000063.1 GCA_026415195.1 Bacteroidia bacterium
CCGCATGCAGGAAGCGCCGAAGCGACAGCGAAGCCCGAAGCAGCCCGGCCCTTCCGCGATAGCGGAAGGGACACGCCAAAATAAAAATCGGAAACTTGCGGTGGCTTCGATACGGGCAAATGCCCAGATCAAACACCGGGTGGTGTTTTCTTTGGCGGTGGTTTCGATACGGACTGCGTCCTACTCAACCACCGGTAAGATCGATACGAGCTTCGCCCTACTTAGCCACCGATTATCTTTAATTTCTTTATATAAATTGTGTTGAGTTATTTATTTACTCATCATTTTCCTTGCAGCTTTTGAAGAATGATTTTTTTCATTCTTTGCTTTCTTTTTTCTAAAAAAGGTAACAAGAAATAAAAGTTTAAATCTACGATGGAATGAATTCAAGGAGGATTTAATTTTTAAAACTTTTACTAATTTGTGAATTCTCCAAAAAAATCAAAGCCGTGTGTAACTAATTTTCCTGAGCCATAATTTTACCTCCGATGGTTTACAAAATTCCGATTCGGCATTCGTCACCGTAGATGTGGCGCAAGCCATACCAAAGGCCACGGCATCCTCATCTTTTTCATTCTTTATTTTGGATATGATAATCCCCGCCACCATGGAATCGCCTGCCCCCACCGTGCTCCTCACCTTCACTCCCGAAGGGGATGGATAAAAATATCCCTCACCCTTCCCCGAAAAAAACCATGCCCCTTGCTCCCCGTCCGATATCACCATCTTAATGCCATACTCTATTGCTTTTTTCTTCCCAGTTGCAATCCATTCTTTTTTGCTTAATGCTTTCCTGTTCAAAAAGTGTAGCCATTCGCTTCGGTTGGGCTTAATCCAATCGGGGCGCAAGGGGATAATTTTTTTCAGCGTAACTCGATCAGTATCACAAAATATGCTGATGTTTTTTTTCCTTGCTGCTTTAAATATTTTTTCAAAAAAACCTGCCGGCAAGGCCTCGTCAGCCGAACCGCTTATCACAAGCCATCCTCCTTCTTTCATGGGTTCCAGCGCTTGAAGAATTTCCTTCTGTTCTACCCTTGAAATTTTATTCACGGGCATGCCAAAGCGAAATTGCAAATGAGATGCCCTTTCATAAACAATAAAATTCTCGCGCGTTTGCAAAGCCGAAGGAATTCTAACACTATGATAACGATCGCGCTTAATCATTTCATCCAGCATTTTACCCGTATATCCGCCCGAAATGTACAGTGCTGTGCTTTTAATTCCAAAACGGGAAAGCACCCTTGAAACATTCAAACCCCCGCCCCCCGGTTCAAAAACGGGATGATCGCAACGAAGTTTTTTCTCCGGCAAAAACTTATCCACCCTCGTGCTTTTATCAATACAGGGGGAAAGCGTTAGGGTATAAACAGATGCTTCATTCAAGGACATAAGTTTTCGTTTTTATAGGTTGGATCACCTTTTTATTATACTTTTCCATGATAACACGCTGAAAGGCATCTTTCGCTTCCTTTTCACCGTGAACTAAAAACACTTTCTTTAACTTTTCTGAGGTCAATAAGGGATGTGCCCACTGCAATAATTCCCTCTGATCGGCATGGGCGCTCATAAAATCCAAAGATAAAATTTCTGCCCTTACCTCTACTTCTTTTCCGAAGATACGCACCGCCTTCTCGCCATTAAGCAATTTTCTTCCCAAAGAATGTTCAGGGGTATAATTCACGATTAACACGGTGTTTTTTTCATCGGGAAGCCGTTGTATCAGATGATGCTTGATGCGCCCGGCATCCATCATGCCCGATGATGCCAGCACAATGAAAGGCGCCGGCATAACATTAATTTTCATGGAATCCTCCACCTTTGAAGTAAATTTTAAAGTAGGAAAAGTAAACGGGGTGGCATCCGAGGCCAGCACATCCTGCACTTCATGGCTCAGAGAATAACGGTGTTCATGAAAAATTTTGGTGGCATCGGATGCCAATGGGCTGTCCACAAAAACAGCAAGGTTCGTACCTAAAAATTTTTCATTGTACAACTTGTTCAAAATAAAAAGTATTTCCTGCGTCCTTCCCACGCTGAATGCGGGCACTATCAAAAGCCCCTTTTTTTCAAAGCATGCCCTGCGAATAATCTTTCTGAATATTTCCAAAACATCATCCGGGTCGTCGTGAAATTTTCCTCCATAAGTGCTTTCCATGATAAGAAAATCGGCTAAGGGCGGCTGCCCGGGCGGACAAATCAGCATGTCTTTATATCTTCCGATATCTCCGGAAAAAATAAGGGATTTTTCTTTTTCCTTAATCAAAATGGAAGCAGCGCCCGGAATGTGTCCGGAAGGAATAAAAGTGATTTCAAATGGGCCTGAACTAAACGTTTGATGAAATTTTTCGGTACAGAAACATGAAAGCGTTGCCTTTACATCTTCCGTGTCGTAGAGCGGTTCCAGCGGAGGTTGATTTTTTTCTTTTCTTTTTTTGTTTACGTATTCCAAATCTTTGGCCTGGATTTCCGCGCTGTCAAATAGTAATATTTCCGCCAAATCACGCGTTGCGGATGTAGAATAGACGGGGCCGGCATATCCTTGCTTAAACAAAACAGGCAATGCCCCGCAATGATCAATATGCGCGTGCGACAGCACCACGGCATCAATTTCCTTTGGATTAAAGCCAAGGTGGCGGTTCCACTCTCCGGTATTGTTTCCTTCGCCCTGAAACAAACCACAATCCAGCAATATCGTATGCGAACCGTCGAGGCTTCTTATCAAATGCCGGGAGCCCGTAACGGTATCGGCAGCCCCAAAACTCTGAAAATACATATTGATGCGGATTAAAGCATGAATATAGTCAAAATCAAAACATCGGGCATTACCGCAAATTATTTATATTTTTGCAGCGTGATGACACTGACGGAAAACCTTACATCATTTTACATCGAAAGAGAAGACCGATTTAATGCACATAACTACCACCCCATTCCGGTAGTCCTGGAACGTGGTGAAGGGGTGTTTTTGTGGGATGTGAACGGAAAAAAATATTTCGATTTTCTATCGGCATACAGCGCCGTAAATCAGGGGCATTGCCACCCGCGCATCATCGGAGCGCTCAAAAAACAAGCCGATAAACTGACGCTCACTTCGCGTGCATTCTATAATAATCTGCTTGGTGAATATGCCGAGTTCATCACTGGCCTGTTCGGGTATGACAAAGTTTTACCCATGAACACCGGAGTGGAAGGCGGTGAGACGGCCATCAAGCTGGCAAGGAAGTGGGGATATAAGGTAAAGGGTGTTCCGGAAAACCAGGCCTTGGTGGTGTTTGCGGAAAACAATTTCTGGGGCAGAACACTGGCTGCCGTGTCTGCCAGCACCGATCCCACCAGTTACACCGGCTTTGGCCCGTATATGCCCGGTTTTTTGAAAATACCGTACAACAACCCTGCTGCTTTGGAGCATGTTATTAAGGAAAACCCGAACGTGGTGGCTTTTATGATGGAACCCATTCAGGGAGAGGCAGGAGTGATTGTACCCGATGAAGGATACCTCAGGCAAATCAGAAAAATATGCTCCGAAAACAGAGTGCTGTGGATTGCCGATGAAATTCAGACCGGCCTCGGAAGAACCGGAAAACGCCTGGCCTGTGATCATGAAAACGTCCGACCGGATATCCTCATTTTAGGAAAAGCCCTGAGCGGTGGAGTGTTACCCGTAAGCGCTGTCCTTGCCGACGATGAAATCATGCTGGTTATAGGGCCCGGAGAACACGGAAGCACTTACGGCGGAAATCCGCTGGCTTGTGCCGTGGCAATGGAAGCATTAAAAGTCCTGGAAGAAGAACAACTGGCCGAAAATGCCCGCCTCAGAGGGGTGGAATTTAAGGAAGGTTTAAAAAATTTAAAAGAAAAATATTCGTTTATCGAACAGCATCGCGGAAAGGGCCTGTTGAACGCTATTGTAATTGAGGAACAAGGAAACATCAATGCCTGGAACCTTTGCCTGAAAATGGCAGAAAAAGGCATGCTGGCCAAGCCCACCCACGGCAATATTATCCGCCTTGCCCCTCCGCTTTGTATAACCAAAGAACAAATTGCCGAGGCCCTCAACATACTGAACGACAGCTTGCACTCTCTTGCACATTAAAACCTCCGCATACCGCTTCGGCTACGAGGGCGATTTTGAAATGCGGGCCACCACGCTTGCAGGCCTGGAAGATCTTTTGACCAAAGAACTCTTGCAACTGGGAGCACGGAACATCTTAAAATTTCAACGTGGAGCATCTTTTACAGGCGACAGAGGATTTTTATACAAGCTGCATTTGATGTCGGCGTTGAGCATTAAGGTGTTAATTCCTATTTTGGAATTTAATTGCGGCAATGAAAAAGAATACTACGCATGCCTGTATGATTTTCATTGGGAGGACTGGCTTACGCCGCGTAACACTTTTGCATTTGAATGTGTGGGCGAATCGGAATGGTTGCAAAACCGCATGTATGGGGCCATGCGGGCAAAAGATGCCCTTTGCGATCGCATAAGGAAAGCAACAGGCCGAAGACCTTTTGTGGACAAAACTTCCCCCGATTTTTATTATTATCTGCATGTGCAGGATAACAAAGCCGCGCTTTTTCTGAATGCAAGCGGTGATGTGTTGCACCGCAGGGGTTACCGAAAACAACAAGGGCATGCCCCATTAAACGAATTGCTGGCCGCTGCCCTGATTAAATTATCCGACCCAAAAGGGCACCGCTTTTTTGTTGACGGCATGTGCGGTTCGGGAACACTGGGCATCGAATGTTGCCTGGAAACCCTCAAAATTCCGCGTGGCATTTTCAGGGAACAATTTGCTTTCATGAACTTTCCGGATTTTGATGAAGATTTGTGGAATAAGATTCTCGAAAGTAAAACAGAAAAAATCCTTGAACCCGACGACAGATTTTTCTTGCTGATCGACCATGACCCGGAAGTGCTGAAAAAAACCAAAGCCAATGTTCGTGCGGCGAAGTTGGAAGATGTGATAAAAATCGAACACAAGGATTTCTTTAACATCGTGCCTCCTGCTTCATCGGGTAAACTGTATCTTAATCCGCCCTATGGCATTCGCCTTAATGCTGATGAAGAAGATTTTTTCAGAAAACTTGGCAGCCGCATCAAACATCACTGGAAAGGATGGGAAGCATGGATGATTATCCCGGAAAGCGCATACTCCCTGATTGGCCTGAGGCACAAGAAAAGATTAAAAGTTATGAACGGAAACATACCCTGTTACCTGTGCGGGTATGATTTGTTTTAAGTGTTATAAACTCAATAAGGATTTTGCTTTCTGATTATTTTTCTGAACAATGCGGGAAAATAATTTTTGATGTAAACCAATAAAATTTCCTTTCTTCCAATCCAAACTTCTTCTTTCCCTTTTTGCATGGCCGAAAATATTTTTTGTGCACATTCTTCAGCGCTCATGGCATTGGCGTGGCTTTCGTCCATGATTCCGTGTTGGCCGCCTTTTGTAAGGGCATTTTTTGAAATTTCTGTCTTGATTTTTCCCGGGCATACCAATAGTGTTTTTATGCCATAGGGCTCGGTCTCCAGGCGAAAGGTGTCGAAATATCCGTGCAAGGCATGTTTGGATGCACAATATGCCGGGCGAAGATAAAATCCAAACTTTCCGGCAATACTGCTCATCACAATAATTTGTCCGGTTTTCCTTTCCGTAAAATGAGGTAACATTGCCTTAGCCAGGCATGCCGAAGCATGAAAATTTATCTCCATGATGTTTCTTAATGCAGGTTCGTCAGTGTCAAATACGTTCATTCGTTGGCTGATGCCTCCGTTTAAAACCAAAACATCCACGCGGTTAAAAAAAGCAACTGCTTTTTTGGCAAGTTCACCAGAATTCGGGCATGTATGGGCCAAATCGAATGCCAACAAGGAATATTCATCTTTCTTCATGCCATACTCCAAAGCAACTTTTTCAAGCGCTTCTTCACGGCGGGATGATAGGATAATATTGTACCCTTGCCTATAAAATACCCCAACCAGGGCTTTTCCAATTCCCGACGATGCCCCGGTGATCCATGCCACTTTTCGTTGTTCATTCATGATACAAGAAATTCAAAAACGTTTTGAGGTTCAATGCGATTTATGCATTCACAAGTATGCGATTTTATACATTTTTGGCATCCTTCTTCTTTTTCAAAAAAGAAAGCACAGGCTTTTTTTCCGACGGGCCCCCATCTTCCGGCGTGCATAGGCCTGAGGGAAGGATAAAGCCCTGCGGCTTTTATGCCGGCCATGGATGCAATGTGCAGAGGGCCCGTACTGGCGGCAACCAGGCCCTCGGCACCACAGATCAAAGCAATGTACTCTTTCAAACTTAATTTTCCCATCAGGTCGATTACAAATTCCTGCCTGGGCAAGTTTTGAAGGAATTGCTTTTCTTTATCCGTTCCGCATACCAACACCTGATATCCTGCTCCATGCAGAAGCATGGCCAAAGTGATAAAATTTTCTTCGCTCCATTCCCTGGCGCTGCCTCGTGATCGCGGGTGGAGTATGATATAAGGTTTTTGGAGTATTTTTTCTATTTCATGCGGAACAAAATAGCCGGAAGGTAGGGAAAACCCGTAAAGATCCTTTATTGCTTCTTTTGGCGGCATTTTCAAGCCGAAAGGGCTGATCAGGTGAAAATTCAACTCGCTTTCGTGCAAAGAAGAATTTCTGCGCGAAAAATTCACGCGGCGGTTGCAAAAAATCCAATGAAACCAGCGATGAGAGGTGCCAATGCGGTAAAAAATCTTTTGATCAAAGAAAAATTTTGCCAAATCCAAACGGGGAAAAACATGAATCACGGCATCGGGAAGCGTGCCGCGGAAAATATCATTCAAACGCGACACCGTCAGAACTTCGGTGATATGCGTGGAACAGCGTACCACGTCTTGGGTATAATCGGAACACAAAAAGGTGATTGTTAGATCCGGCTTAAGTTGCTTTAAGTATCCGGCTAAGGGGATGGTCAAAATCACATCGCCGATGGCATCGGTTCGGGAAATGCAAACATGTTGTATTTCCCGTATATCAATGCCTGATGCCAGCATACAACGCGCGAAGTTTTTTGTATTTGAGGCGGGTGGCATAGGCCGATATCCGGGCAATGTCGTATCCCGCTTTGCCGTCCAGAAAACCCAAATTCAAAATGTAGTGTGAAATGAATTTTGCGATGGGATTAACCCACAGTTTATAACATGGAGCGGAAATTTTTTTTTCAAAATAGGCACGTGAGGCAATGTTGGTAAAATACTCCACTTGTTTGTAATGATCCTCAATGGTGTAGTAACTGTAGTGGAGGATGTTGCCTTTAAGCCGTTCCGTATTTTTATCGCCTTCGAAAAGTTCAAATTTGTCGTGCGGATTAATGCCCCCCCAGCGGCCTTTTCGGCTGTCCCACAACCGAAGCTTCAAATCGGGATACCATCCGCTGTGCCTCACCCACCGGCCGCAATAATTCGTTAACCGGGGAATGTAATATCCGTCTTTGACAAAATTATTTTTTATGTTTTTAATCTCTTCTTTCAAAAGATCATCAACTGCCTCGTCGGCATCCAATGACAATATATGCGGATAGGAGGCATAGGTAATGGCCCGGTTTTTTTGTTCTATATGCCCGTCGAATGAATGTTGATGAAACTTAACGCCGAAGGATTTGCATATTTCTTCCGTACGGTCGGTGGAAAAGGAGTCGAGCACCACCACTTCATCGGCAATCTCTTTTACCGACTCGAGGCAACGCCCGATGTTTTTTTCTTCATTATAAGTAATGATAACAACGGATATGGGGGTATATCCCATCAGGCCGAAAGCAGTTTTCGGGCTATTTCTGAAATGGCTTTATTGTCGGCTTTTCCGGCGAGTTTTTTGGTTGCCGCGCCCATCACCTTCCCGATTTCTGCCGCCGTTTTGGCGCCGGTTTCGGCAATGATGGTTTTCACCTCGGCTTCCAGTTCTTCCGGGCTTAATGCTTTTGGTAAGTATTGCGAAATGATTTCTGCCTGATAAAGTTCAGCTTCCGCCAGGTCGGGGCGGTTTTGTTGTTTGTAAATATCTGCGCTTTCCTGCCTTTTTTTTACTTCCTTTTGAAGCGACTTGATGGCAGATTCTTCCGTCAGGCCTTCCGGAGATGTTTTAAGCAACAACACTACCGACTTAATGGCCCTTAATGCTTCCAGCTTTTTGGATTCCTTGGCCAGCATGGCCGCCTTTATGTCGGCATTGATTTTTTCTTCAATACCCATAGAAAGAAAAAATTAGTGGACGATGTTGATTTTTCTGTTAACTAAGGGCTTACCGTTTTCATCGGTAATTTGAAGGATGTAAAGGCCTTCTTCAAACTTTTCCGTTAAAATTTTCAACCTGTCTTCAAAGTAAGATTTAAAAATAACCTTGCCCGTCAGGTCCACCAAAACAGCGTTCTTTTTTTGGATATTATCCGATTGGATAAAAAGGAATTGATTTGCCGGGTTTGGAAATACATTGAATTTGATATTAGATGAATAATCATTTAATCCGGATATGTTGAAGGTAATATTATCCAGTATCAGAATGCTTCCGGGTTTGGCGCCGTCGCGAATGGTAAATCCGGAAGTAGGAAACTTAAAGCTGCTGGCCACATAAATACCCATACTGTCGGGGGTTAAGGTAGATGTATAGGAGATGGTTAGGGTTTCATTGGCTAATGAATTATTGGAAGTGGTGTATTTCTTTTCGGCAAAGCCGATGTAATTTCTTGTACCGGCATATCTCCACAGTAATATCCTCACACCGGCCGTATCCTGGGGTTGGGGTTGGGCAATGTAACAATATGAAACGGATGTGGGCTTGGAATTATATGGAAAACCGTCACGCAAAGCAACCGATGGAAACGTTACAATCTGGCCTGCAAAACCAAACCCCGCAATCGTGGGAATATAGGTTGACAACATGCCGGTGGTAACAAAAGTTTTGGTTTCAATTCTCATGGAGGCATTTCCGTTACAGGCCAGGGTGTGTTGCGTGGTAGTAGTGGCATTGGAAGAACTGATAAAAGGAGAAGTAAGCACATTTGTGGTTACCCACCCTGATGGGTCCGGAGCGGCGTTAAACGGACTTGCAGGCCATGTACCTTCAAATGAAAGAGAAGGTAATTGTGCTTTTACGCCAGCAAGCATTAATAAAAAAACCGTAGTAAAAATCTTTTTCATAATCTTTTTTTTACAAATATAGTAAATATTCAATCTCTCAGCAAATTCAGGTTCATGCCCAGCCCTGCCGATATTATAATTTCGGAAAGGCCAAGAGGCCTGTCGGATAAATGGAAGCCGTCCCTATACCTAAGTTGGATAAAAAAATGAAAATAATCATAGAAATAAAGATTATACCCGGTTACACAGGAAATCATGGGATTAACCTGCAAACGCGGGTTCAATAATGTGTTCATGGCGGTATCTTTTGCCCATTGTGTAAAGGAAATACCGGGTTGAAAACCAATATAAAAATCGTTGTTTTTTACAACCTTATGAAACAGTAATCCGAAATAGCCCCCGTGATGATGTTGTAAAAAATTTTTTTCTGTTCCGGATGTGCCCAAAAAATAATACCCTTCCCCGCTTAATGAAACTCCCTGCCGTAACCATCCTTCCAGATTTCCGTGCAAATAAAACAAAGATATATTACGGGCAAAAAAATAAGATGGCGAAATTGTTAGCCGGGATGCCAGAAGGCCCGGGCGAATAATATCTTTTTCTTGTGCAAAGACATAAAAACAAACTATAAACAAAAAATATTTTATTTTCTTCTCCAAAGCTTAAAAATTTTATAATTCATGCTCAGGGTAAGCAACATATGGCCTTCAAGGCCTCCGTGGCTATGATTGTGCGCTACATATTGCCCATCGGAATTCTTATGAATATCCACTTCCGAAGTAAGGTGAATCATATATTGTGCCATGAGTGTTATATCGGTGCGTTCGTTGATGTGAAAATGAGTCCCTAACCCTGCCTGCACAGCCGAACCCCACCGGTCAACACTAATTTCGGGCATCGAAATCACGGCCTTTTTGTTATAATCAAAACAATGCCCTGCCAACACAAAGGGTTGTAGGCGGTAATCGGGAAACCGGAATTTTTCAAGCGGATAAAACAGTACCGACCAGCCGATATGATAATATTCGCTCTTGATATCTGGATTTTTGCTGGTTACTATATAATCGGCAAACCAATCGGTGTTTACCCTTTTTGAAAGTTCGATGCGAAATTGACCCCCGGTGCCTATGCCCCAACCGTCGTGGCTGAATCC
>JAOAHO010000064.1 GCA_026415195.1 Bacteroidia bacterium
CACAAATCACTCCCGTATAAACCGAAACGTTATTTTGGATTTTGACATTATTTCCAATGATAACTTCCGGTGATATCACCACATTCTGGCCAATGTTGCAATTTTTACCGATTTTACAGTTGGGCATTATATGTGAAAAATGCCAAATTTTAGTACCTTCACCGATTTCACAACCTTCATCAATAACAGCCGTCGGATGTGCAAAATAATTCGACATAAAAAAGTTCGCAAAGTTAATAAATTGATTTTTTGTTGATAAAAAATCAGGTAATGGGACATTGAAGAATTTCATTTCAAAACAAATTTGTACTTTTGTTAAAATATTGAAAAATTACTATGAATAAACTGCTAAATCATGTTGCTTTTTTTACTTTGTTAGGTTATGTCGCCGGCCAAATCACTTATACCTGGATCCCCGCCGGCCCCGTGTTATCTGCCGGTAGGGCAAGGGCCATGTTGATCGACAAATCCGACCCATCAAAAAAGACTCTATACCTGGGAAGTGTAACCTCAGGCCTTTTTAAATCAACTGATTACGGAGCTAACTGGTCGCAGGTGAACCTTCAGGACCCTGTGAGGAACATCAGTTACATTGCCCAGTCGGCCGATAATACTATTTATGCAGCCACCGGTGAAGGATTCCTTAAGAGTTCCCAAAAAGCCACTTCCCTTCCCGGAACCGGCTTATATAAATTAAATACTTCTACCAATTTATTAACCCTTGTGGCTGATAGCAATGCTTTGGGCAGCAGAATAACCCGTATTGCCTGCCATCCGACTAACGCCCAGGCCATTTGCATTGCATCCAACAAAGGCGCATATTTAACTACGGATGGTGGCAACACCTGGACAAAATGCAGCGGCGCCATACCTAACACGGATATGGCTTATACATGTGAATATGACCAGGCAGGCAACCTGTATGTTACGGCAGGACCCGCCACAGCCGTAAAACTTTATAAATCAAACGGAGGTTCCGCCAGCGGATTTGCTGATATTACCCCTTCCAATTCCGCTTTGCCTTCCAATAATTTCGGAAGGATTGAAATTGATTTTGCCAATAACGGTAATATCATCTATGCTTCATGTACCAATAATCAGAATACGCCTGGTCCCTCTATGGCCGGTTTGTTTGTTAGTTACGATGGCGGATCTTCCTGGCAACTCGCTCATTTGGGTTCAATTCAACAGGACCCCATGTCATTCAACGGCCAACTTAAACAGGGGCTTTTTTACAGTGTTTGCAGAGTTAATCCGCTCGATCCCAACAAAGTTTTGATCGGTAGCTTCACTTTGCAAGAATGGAAAAAAACGTCAAATTCGCCTTTATATGGCACTTGGACCACCTATGGAAGTCCTTTTTTCTTCAATACTCAACTTTACTTACATGAAGGTATTACCGATATTGATTTTGAAGTAAACGGTAATACCATTTCCAAATATTATATCCTTACGGAAGCAGGATTATTCAGGTCGGTTGATGGATTGTTATCATTCCAGCCTTTCTATAAGGGTATTAATACCACTCAAATAAATTCTATTGGAATTATTCGAAATCCTTCGTTCCAAACTTCAGGTAATACTATTACACCCAATACCGATTTTATTGCAGGAACACTTGGTAATGCATTATTGTATTTTTCTGGTAATTATCCACAAGTCAGTAAAGAAGAAAAGTTTTTATCGGGCGACATTTTAAACGTTCAAAATTCCAATATAAGTCCAAAACTGGCATACATGTCGGTTCCCACCAGCAGTTTGTATGTGACTACCGATTTTACTCAAACAGAACCAAGTATTTTGTATGTTTTCCATCAGGGAACCGTTTGCGGTTCTTCCAATCCTCCTCCGGTTTGGTCGCTTCCGGATTTCCGTGGTATTACAAATCGTGGCGGTATTATTCAGGCAGAATATTCCAATAACAATTATTCTTTAACCGGTTCTCCCATAAAGTTATGGGAAGGACATAATCAAGTAATTGGCAATAATACCATTCAACCTACAGATCCTATCTTATTTTACAACGACTCGGTGAGTATCCAGGTGCCCCTGACCAATTCAACTCAAACCACATTTACCATAAATCTTCCCAAGCCTCAAAGTTCGGCAATTGTGGATAAGGTGATCATCAGAACTTTTACTGTACCTATTTTAAATTGTAGCCAATCTGGAGTGGCAAGTATTAATACCTTGAATGTTGCAACCAATCCCACTATTTACACTAAGGCTGTTATGGAATTTAACAATACCTCACCCACGGTTACGTCAACGAACTACACTTTAACAAATTTAACTTCTACCGTGTTAAACAATGACAATAACCTAACTTATAATGCGAACAGTAATGCAGATGTGATTAAATTCAAAATTACCCATACTCCTTTGGCATCAATAACGAACACCAGTAACTATCAATATTTCCGCGTTGGGGTTACCGTCTTTTATAAATATAATCCCGGAGCTAAAATAAAAGTAAGCAGTAATGCAGTGCCGGGATACTCTTTTAAAGACTCGACAATTTTAACGAACGGTGCAGTATGGTCATTTACCAATCCATCTACCACATCAATCGTAGCTGCTTCTGATCCTACCTTGAACCCGGTTGTTAAATTCAATGTTCCGGTTTCAGCTCGGTTTGCCATTGCCAGTTCTAATGCCATTCTGGTAAGCAAAAGGCCTCTGAAAACAACCGATCCCATGTTACTGCAGGCAGTAAGCTGTTCAGGTGCCATCACTACCAACTCCACTACTTCTAATGCAGGAACCCTAACCACAATAGGATTCCCTCGTCTAATTGAATGGGCTCCTGATGGCAGGTCGCTTTATTTCTTATCTACTCCGAATGCTACTACAGCCACTACCTATAGCTTATATAAAGTGTATATCGGACCGGAAATTTATGATTTTACTTTGGAGGATTATCGTGGTGCATTTTATACAGGAGCTGTAAGAGGTATAAAACAAAGCGTTTCAGCTTCAAATTATAACTTTACCTATTTTACCAATACTTTATCGCCATTCAGGACGACTCACCTTGAAACTTTCACCACGCAGATTACATCAATCTCTGTCAGCGATAATAGTGACGCCATACTTTTAACCGGCGTTGATGGAAATGGAAATACGAAAATATACTATGCTTCCGGCGTGAACAATTTACTTTTGGAAGATGCAACAGTAAATTTTGTTGACAAGACCGGAAACTTTCCAACTAATCTTATGACTTATTGCTCGCTTTTTGAACTAACGGATAATAAGCGTGTCTTAATCGGTACCAGTAAAGGAGTTTATGCAACAAATGATATTACGGCTTCTTCTGTATCGTGGTCTTCCGTCAATAATAATTCACTTCCCGAAATACAGATTTTGGATCTACGCCAGCAAAAGCTTCCCGCATGGGCCGCCTATAACTCAGGAATCATTTATGCCGGAACTAACGGAGCAGGTGCGTGGATAAATAAGCAATTTTACAACCCAACCATACAATCCGTCGAGCACTATAATTTTATTAAAAATGAAAACGGATTGTTGGTTTATCCCAATCCTGCCAATCAATCAGCATCCATAAGGATTTTTACTCAAACCGAAGAAAAAATGGATGCCGAATTGTTTGATATTCAGGGGAAATTGGTTTTAAATCAACCTTTGGGGCAAACGAAGGCTGGCATCAATGAGTTTGATCTGAATACTTCTTTGCTCGACAACGGAATTTATATCCTGAGGATTAAAGGCAATAAAGGTTCCGTGAAAACCGGAAAAATCATCGTTCAACACTAATATATATTCTTAATTTGTTAAGGAGCCGGCTTCCATGGCCGGCTTTTTCATTGCACGAAGAATGAAAACAAAGTATGTTGCAGAATTGTATATTTTGGAGTACGATTTTAACACATTACTGTTCAGGTACGATTTGTTGATCAATCAATCAGTAAAAATCAAAGCAATTCAAAGGAATTGATTAAAGAGAATAATTCCTTTTCCGTGTCACCGTCCATCAAATTCGGATCCTCGGCCCAGGCATAGATGATGTAGGAATGTTTTTCGGGCTTGGTGATGTAACGAATGCACGGATATTTTTTATTTTCCGCTGAATGAACAAGATAGGATTTGGTTTTGCGAAATGAGAAATTTTTGTTTCGTATCTGTTCATATTTTTCCTCGGGTTGAAAAACAAACTTACCCGCATACGTATATTTCACAGAATCGGGGGAAGCGGCAATCGGATAGACCAAAACATTCAGCTTTTTCCCGTTCCACGATTTCGTAAAATACAAGGCAGCACATTTACACCATTCGTTTTTGGTATCGTCCCATGTTTTGTTTCCGGCAAATTCTTTTACCACCCACCCTCCAAGGTTGGTGGATTTGAGTTTGAAATGCTTCCATTTGGCTTCCTGGCCGTGCAATGTAATTGCAAAAACAGCTATAAAAGTTGTAAAAAACCTTGTCATTATGTCAAAGGTAGTTAAAAAGGCATTAATTTTGTATTAAGAAAATCGGTTCTTTGAAATTTTGGGTCCGTATTTGGTTTTGACAGTAAGACCAAAAACGGGTAAGCATGCAGAGCGTTGTTCCTTGGCTCTTTAATCTGAAGGTTCAAACCATAAATGGCGAAGCTTCTTACGCCATGGCTGCCTAATCGCTTCGGCATTAGCAGCTACGCCGTTTAACATATAACGGCGGCAGAAACCGCGGCCCTCGCATGCCGCTGCGGATCTTCTGCTCATCATGCATGCGCGACACGGAATGCCGGCATCCGTTCCGTTGGCCGTAAAAAGATGCCCGGATTGTGTGTGAGTTTGGCAGATGTACTTACCACAATCCCCGCAAACACTGCCTAAGCATGTAGAAAGCCCGCGATTGGCTTATTTGGACGAGGGTTCGACTCCCTCCGGATCCACTTTCATTTCACTTCTTTCCCGTTCACAAACACCGCATAACTCACCTTTGCGGTTTTTTCAAGCGTTTTCGACACCGAGCAATATTTCTCTACAGAAAGGCGAACGGCATTCAGGGCTTTTTGGGGATCTATGTTGCCTTCAAGGTAAAAAGACAATCGTATGTCCCGAAATTCACTGTGATCTTCCACTTTTTCTTTTTCCCCTTCCACTTCCACTTTATAAGATTTTACTTCCTGCTTTTGTTTGGAAAGGATCAGTAAAACGTCTATACTGCTGCATCCGCCTGCAGCGGCAAGCAACAGTTGCATGGGCCGCATCCCTTTGCCCTTTCCGCCGATTTTTTCGTCGGCATCCATGATTAGGGTATTGCCTTGTTCGTTACGGGCCTCCAAGACAAATTTTTCTTCCTTGCGTTCTACGACAATTTTCATATTGATTTTCTTTTATATACGGGAACCGTACTGCAGGGTTCGCCAAACATGAGCGTTTGCACCACTTTGACCAGTTCCTTTGTAAAAATAAGGTAAATATTCGGGCTGAGTTTTTCTTTTCCGCAACCTTTCAGCACAACCCGTTGCCCGTTAAATTTCCCGTTATGCAGATCATGTAAAAATGCTTCCAGGATGATCTTTTCTTTCAGGGATTGTTCGTCTCCGAAATGCAATCCTGCCGCCGTTCCCGCCCTGCTTGCAATAAGCATATATGCCCATAGCGGAATAATGGCATCCTCGGGTGTTTTTATACACACATATTTATTCGTAAAGTTTTCAAAAGGAAAATGTTGCAGTGCTTCCCTGAAATTTTTTTCTTTTAAAATACCGTCTGACAGAAAAACGGACATGTCAAGGACGGCTAATTCTTTTCCCTTTAGATAATCCTCGGGGTCTAAGCTGATCAGCCCGCTTTGGGCCACTTTGTTTACGATTTCTTCCATATTCCCTACATAAACCCTAATTCCAGTTGGGCCACTTCACTCATCATGCCCTTGTCCCAGGGCGGGTCGAAGGTTAACTTCAGTTCCACCGATTGTATGCCCGGCACCAGTTTAAGTTTATTTTCCACTTCCGCAGGCAACGATTCCGCAGCAGGGCAATTGGGCGAGGTCAGGGTCATCACCACTTTCAGGTTTTTTTCTTTATCCAGATGAAGTTCATAAATAAGGCCCAATTCCCAAATGTCCACGGGGATTTCCGGATCATAACAGGTTTTGATTTCATCAATCACTTTTTGCATCAGTTCGGTATCTTCGGTGATGATGATGGCCGGCATAAAGTTTTAACTTTTGGGTTGGACATAGTTTTTGATGGTGTTGATCATGCTCACCAGCCCGTTTGCACGGGTGGGCGAGAGGTGCTGCATCAGCCCGATGCGTTCGAAAATTTTACCGTCGAATTTTAAAATTTCATCAGCAGTAAGATTATTCAGTAATTCAAGTATAATGGCAACTATTCCTTTGGTGATAATCGCATCACTGTCGGCACGAAAATTAAAACAATTTCCGTTTCTCCCGGGTATTAGCCAAACCCTGCTTTGGCAACCTTTCACCAGCCAATGTTCCTTCTTTTCTGCTTCGGACATTGGGGGAAGCTTTTTACCCTTATCAATGATGTGTTCGTATTTCAGTTCCCAATCATCACCAAACAGGGAAAATTCTTCTTCCAGGGCTTTTTCCCTTTCACTTAATGAAGCAGCCATATATATCGTCAAATTACTCATTAATTCAGCATGCGGATGCATTTTTTCAACTTATCTATAAAATAATCTATTTCCGAAATGGTGTTATAAAGGGCAAACGAAGCCCTGACGGTACCCGGAATTCCGAGTTTTTTCATCAGGGGCTGGGTACAATGATGCCCCGTCCTGACCGCAATGCCGTAATTGTTCAGCAGCACGCCGACGTCATAAGGGTGTTGGCCCTTAACATTAAACGAAACGGCGCCGCAAATATCTTCACCTTCGGAATACAATTCCACTTCTTCCATTTCTTTGATTTTTTCAATGGCGTAGGACGTTAACCTTTTGTCATGCTCAAAAATGCGGTTCATTCCGATGTTTTCCAGATATTCCAAAGCTTTCATGGAAGCAAATGCGCCTTCCATGTGTGGGGTGCCGGGTTCAAAATACAACGGGCCGTTTTCATATTCGGTTTTTTCCCATGTAACTTCTTTAATGGTTCCGCCTCCGGTAAATACGGCGTTTAATTCAGATTGTGATTTTTTTTGTATATAAAGTACTCCAAAACCCGTAGGGCCGTAGGCCTTATGCATACTGAAAACAAAGAAATCCGGTTCGATGTCGTTGAGGTCAATTTTAAAGTGAGGGACTGATTGTGCTCCGTCCAGCAAAACCAAGATGTGGGGGTTTAATGAACGCACTTTTCGGATGATTTCCTTTGCAGGGTTGATATTTCCAAGGGTGTTTGAGGTGTGAACAAAAGTGAATAGCCGGGTATTTTCAGTAATGATTTCAGGCAACAATTCCCATTGCGGGCGAAGGTTTTCGTTCAACGGAAGGATTTTCAAATTAACTCCGAATTCATCACGTATCTTTTGCCAAGGTAGGATATTACTGTGATGTTCCTGTTCAGTAAGGATTATTTCATCTCCTTTTTTCCATCCTAAGCTCCTTGCCACAAGATTAATTCCATGCGTGGTTCCGGAGGTGAAAATGATTTCATCGGAATGTGTATTCAGAAATCGGGCAAATGCCTGACGGGAATTTTCATGCAGTACGGTAGCATTGGCACTGAGGGTGTGAACGCCGCGGTGTACGTTGGAATTATGCTTAGTGTAATATTCCTGAATGGCATCAATAACGCATTTTGGCTTGTGGGTGGTGGCTGCATTGTCGAAGTAAACTAAGTCATGATGAATAATTTTATTTGATAAAATGGGAAAATCTGCCCTTAGAGGGATGAACAAATCCGCACTATGCATGTAATCGGTTTTCAACATAATTCAGGGTGAAAGTATCTTCGGTTTTTTCCATAATTTCCGAAAAAAATCCCTGAGCCCAAAGTTCCAGGGCTTTCTTTCTGCTGATGCCCCGCGATTGCATATAGAACAATGCCATCTCATCGGGCCTGCCGGTGGCGCTTCCATGAGAACACTTAACATCGTTGGCAAAAATTTCCAACTGGGGTTTGGCATGAACGGCGGCCTGGTTGCCCATGATCAGAAACTTGCTGTTCTGATAGGAATTGGTTTTTTGGGCATGATAGTCAACGTAAATTTTACCGTTAAAAACCAAAGTAGAGGAATCATCAGCTATTCCTTTATAGAATTCATAACTTTCAGCATTTTCCTTAAAGTGCCTGATGAGGGTGTGATGGTCAATGATGTCTTTGTTTTTTCCGATACTTAATCCGTACATTTTTCCGTTTGCGTGGCTTTCATGAAGCAACATGGCATGATTGTTTCTTATCATTCCGCCTTGCAATGAGAATACGGTTTGTTCTGAAAATGCCCCGGCATAGAGGTGGTGCCATGAAGAAGAATGCAAATAGGTTTGGGAATTCAAATTTTGAACCAGATAGTTTTTTAACCTTGCCCCATTTTTGATTTCTTTTTCATGAAAATGAATTTGAAAAACAGGTGATGGTAAATCAGAAAAGTTGATGAAATACTCCAAAATTTCCGCATTCGAATTTTCTTCCAAAACAGTTTTAATATTCGTGACGGAAATTCCATGCTGAGGCAAAGTAAATACATTCCAGATGCAGATCTTTTTTTCAATGTTGCCGCCGATGTGAATGCCAAGGCCATGCGAAGGGTAAAGCAACGCAATAACCTGAAAAACATCCGGGCTATGAACAATAAAAGGAACGGATTTCAAAAATGATTGATCTGCTAACGAATTAAACGAATGAAAAGATATGCCTGAAAGGCCTTCAGGCAAATTTCCGATGGGATTTCCGTTTAGAAGATAAATGTTGATGGCATCCGGATGTTGAGGCAGTCGGCTCAAATCCACATCCGTTTGTTCCGATGTTAAATCCGGTTTTAAGGATTTTCTCAGATAAGTTTCAATGGGAAAAAAGCGGTATTCTTCGTTTTTGGTATTTGGAAAGTGCGATGCATGAAGGAATTCCATCAGCGAACGAAAATCATCGTCATTCAGAAAAGTGCACTTCCCTGACTTTTCAGAAAGCCACTCAGCCACTTCAAAAGGGCGGGGGATGGAGGTAATTGCAGAGGCAGCCATGGTCAGGCAGTGGTTAATGAGTTTTTAAATTCATCGTATCCTTTGGCTTCCAGTTCCAGCGCCAGTTCTTTTCCTCCGCTTTTTACGATTTTTCCGTCGGTCAGCACATGCACCACATCGGGCACGATGTAATTCAGCAAGCGCTGATAGTGGGTAATAACAAGAAAGGCATTGTTGTTGTTTTTTAATTTGTTCACGCCCTCGGCCACAACTTTAAGGGCATCAATGTCGAGGCCGCTGTCGGTCTCGTCCAATACTGCCAGCGTAGGCCTGAGGATGGCCATTTGAAAAATTTCGTTTTTCTTTTTTTCTCCACCGGAAAACCCTTCATTGACCGGACGTTTTAAAAAATCCTCTGGCAGCTCCAGGATTTTCATTTTCTCCCTGATAAGGCTCAAAAACTCAATTGCGTCGAGTTCGGGTAATCC
>JAOAHO010000065.1 GCA_026415195.1 Bacteroidia bacterium
ACCGCCGGTTCTGTCGTTCGTTGACGGCCTCCACCGCCTTGAGAAGTTCGGCGGAATACTCTACCTCGCGAGCGATGCGTTCCAAGGCTTTGACATCCTTGGGAAAGCAGGAGCCGCCATAACCGCAGCCGGGATAGATGAAGTGGTAGCCGATGCGCGGGTCGGAACCTATGCCGACACGCACTTTCTCGATGTCTGCGCCTAGGCGCTCGGCCAGGTTGGCGAGTTCGTTCATGAAACTGATCTTGGTGGCCAGCATGGCATTGGCGGCATATTTGGTCAGTTCAGCCGACGGAATATCCATCACCAGGATAGGGTGGCCGTTAAGGACAAAAGGGTGATACAGGCGGCGCAATACGTTTTCAGCTTCTTTGTCTTCCACACCGATGACGATGCGGTCGGGCTTCATGAAATCGTCGATGGCAGCCCCTTCTTTCAAAAACTCGGGGTTGGAAGCGATGGAAAAAGGAATGTCGGCATTTCTTTTTTGGAGTGCTGAACGTATGGCTTCTTTTACTTTAATTGAAGTTCCCACGGGAACCGTAGATTTGGTGGTGATTACAGCCCGGCTTTTGAGGTTTTGTCCGATTTCCGTGGCAACCTGAAGAACATACCTGAGGTCGGCCGAACCGTCTTTGTCGGAAGGAGTGCCCACGGCAATAAAAATTACTTCCGCTCCTTCGATGCCCTCTGCCAGGGAAGTGGTGAAGAGAATTCTTTTTTTCTCGATGTTCCTCCGAAGCATTTCTTCCAGACCGGGTTCATAAATGGGCGATATGCCTCTTCGCAGGGTGTTGATTTTTTCTTCATCCACATCCACGCACGTCACGTGCATGCCCACTTCTGAAAAGCAGGTGCCTGTTACCAGCCCCACATAACCGGTTCCAATGACGGCAATTTTCATGACGCGTATCGGGAAATAAAATGTTTGATATGATAGGCCACATATTCCTGAACTTCGGAGGTAATTTCAGGATAAATGGGCAACGACAAAACGGTACGGCACAATTTTTCCGTAACGGGAAATTCCGCATTCGCATAACGTTCGCTCTTAAAAGCATTTTGCTTATGCAACGGAATGGGATAATAAATCATAGTGGGAATTCCTTGTTCCAACAGATATTTTTTCATTTCGTCACGGGAAATTTTTTCATCCAGCCGGAGGGTATATTGATGAAAAACATGGGTTGATTTTTCAAACCTTTTCGGACATGTAATTTCTTTGACGCCTTTTAATAAAGCATCATACCGGTCGGCGGCTTCTTTTCTTTTTTGATTGAATTCGGAAAGGTATTTTAGTTTCACGTTTAAGATGGCAGCCTGCAATGAATCAAGACGGGAATTGACACCCAAAACGTCGTGCACATATTGCCTGCTTTGCCCGTGATGGGAAATCATTTTCAATTTCGCTGCCAATTCATCATCGTTGGTGTACATGGCTCCGCCGTCGCCGTAACATCCCAGATTTTTGCTCGGAAAAAATGAAGTGCAACCCACATGGCCGATATTTCCGGCTTTTTCTCTTTTACCGTTGGAAAACAAATATTCTGCACCAATGGCTTGAGCCACGTCTTCGATTACAAACAAGCCAAATTCCTTGGCAATTTTCATCAGGGGTTCCATGTCGGAACACTGGCCGTAAAGATGCACCGGGACAATGGCTTTGGTTTTTGGAGTGATATTCTTTTTTACTTGTTCAATGTCAATGGTGAAGGTATCGGGGTCAACATCAACAAGTACAGGCGTCAGGCCCAGCAAGCCGATCACTTCAGCGGTGGCTACATAAGTAAAATCAGCCGTGATTACTTCATCGCCGGGCTTCAGGCCCAGGCCCATCATGGCAATTTGCAGGGCGTCCGTTCCGTTGGCGCAGGGAATAACATTTCTTACACCCAAAAATGCTTCCAGATTTTTTTTGAATTCCTGCACGGCAGGGCCATTAATGAAAGCTGCGCTTTGCAATACTTTTTTTATTTCCTCGTCAATTTCGTGTTGCAAATGGTGATATTGGAGGGCAAGATCCACCATTTGAATGGGGCGTTGGGGCTTAACAGCGGTTGTCATGAAAAAAGTTAAAATTCTTCCAAAAGTACGAAAAATCAGGGATTGAAATGCTTTTTCAGTTCATCGGTGAACCATGAGGGAAGCCGGCAGGGTTTTCCGCTTTCTTTGTTTAGAACGGCAAGCACTACTCTGCCGGTATTCAGCAATTCATTTTTCTCGTTATAACATTCGTAATCGAACGGAAATCTTGGTCCTTCGGTGTATGCTTTCACAAAAGTTTTCACGCAAATCAGTTCATCATACAATGCGGGCTTTTTGTAATCAATGCTGAAATTTAATACAGGCATGAGAATACCCCTTTCTTCTAATTCTTTATAAGAAAATCCAAGTTTTCGGAATGCTTCCACCCGACCTACTTCATAATATAATGCATAAACACCATAATATACATAACCCATACGGTCGGTTTCGCCGTAACGTACGCGGATAAATGTTTCGGATGTCAACATAAATTTTTACCTTTAATTAATAATGCGAAATTATTTTTGCCATGTGAAAAACAAAAGAAGGGCATACAGTGCAAACTTAGGAATTTTGATTTTGCCAATGGTGTTTTTGTTTTGTACATGCAAAACGCAAATTCAAATCAAAGAAATAAAAAACAAGCCGAATGTAATCAATAAGGAAATAGAAGCATCTGAAAAATTCGTCGGCATCATTCAACCTTACAGGAAAGAATTAAAAAAACATTTATCCGACACCTTAATATATAACAAGGTAATATTGGATAAAAAAGGCAAACGACCCGGACTGGGGATTTTGGTTGCTGATGCCATGATGTTTGTTGCCGACAGTATTTTCGGAAAGCATGATTATGTGGTTTGGATGAATAGAGGAGGTTTGCGAACCGAATTGCCCAAAGGGTATTTGACGGTGGAAAAAATATTTGAACTTATGCCGTTCGACAACACCGTATGCCTGGTGGAAGCGGATGAAAATATTTTAAGGGAAAACGAGGAAATTTTAAAACAGAAAGATTTCATTGTTTGCAGCAGGGGCGGAGTAAGTGCCGAGGATGTCATTAATAAGAAGAAAGCTTTCAGGTTGTTGGTTAGTGATTTTTTGGTAAACGGAGGTGACGGTTTGAAAATTAATTCCGATAAAGCACAATGCAGAAATTATCTGGTGCGCGATGCCATCATTCGCTACCTTAAGCACAAAAGAAAACAAACCGACACCTTATATATTGAGCAACCATGAGAAGAAAAGATTTTTTATTGCAAAGTTTGATGGCTGTGGGAGCATTGCCTTTGGCAAAAGCAGAAAAATTATTTCCCGCATTCAACGATCGTGATGATGCTGAACGCTTAATTATTCTTTACACCAACGATCAACACAGCCGCATTGATCCTTTCCCCGACGACCACCCTACGTATGCCGGAAAAGGTGGCTTTGCGCAAAGGGCTGCCGTGATCGAAGAAATCAGAAAGCAAAATAAGCAAGTACTATTATTGGATGCCGGCGACATTTTTCAGGGTACGCCTTATTTTAATTTCTTTCACGGAAAACCGGAACTGCAACTGATGACAGCCATGAAATATGATGCCTCCACTTTCGGCAACCACGACTTCGATTTGGGAATTGAAAATTTAGTGGAAGTATTGCCTCATGCCGGTTTTCATTTTCTGAACTGTAATTACGATTTTTCCGATACACCTTTGCATGCACACCAAAAAATAAAGCGATATACAACATTGAAGATGGGAAGGATGAAAATCGGATTGACAGGAGTGGGGATTAATCTTGATGGATTGGTTCCCGGGGTGAACCGGAAAGGATTAAGATTTCTGGATACTGTTGCAGAATTAAACAAAATCGCCTCGATTTTAAAAAACGAATTGCATTGTCATTTGGTGATTTGCCTGTCACATTTGGGTTATAAATATAAAAACCGGCAATTGTCGGATGAAATTATTGCCAGGGAGTCGGAACATTTGGATGTGATTATCGGCGGACATACACATACGTTTCTGGAACAAGCAAGCATTTTTGAAAACAAAAAAGGCAGGCCGGTATATGTTTGTCAGGCCGGATGGGCAGGCATTTGGTTGGGAGTGTTGGAAATTCTTTATTCCCCTTATAAAAAAATTACCATATTTGCAAATTTGCAAAGGGAAATTTTATCGCAATAATTATTTTTTTGAAATACGCAATACGTAAATGAAAATTTTTTCCGAAAAAATATTTTGAAAAAACTTGCACAATTCAAACATGCAAGTAATTTTACACTTTGAAAAGAAGATATACGTAAACTGAAAAAAAATATAAAAAAAATTTTAAATGAATGTTAAATAAAAAAGAAACTATGGTGAAGGAAAGTGAAAAGAATCATGAAGCGGTGTGGGAAAAATGTCTGGCATTTATTAAAGACAATATCTCACCACAAAATTTTAAAACATGGTTTGAGCCAATAAAGCCGATTAAGATTACCAACAACACGTTGACGATTTTAGTTCCTTCCCAATTTTTTTATGAATGGATTGAAGAAAATTATCTGCCGCTGATTAAAAAAGCATTAAAAAAAGAATTGGGCCAGGATGCCAAATTGGAATACAGTATACTGATGGACGGGGCATCGGGAAAAACCGAAACTCCTATCACGGTTAATCTTCCCAATCTGAATATGAACATTAAGAACCCGGAAGTGCAACCCCCCATGGACATTCAGTATCATGGTATTAAAAATCCGTTTATCATCCCGGGGCTGAAAAAAATTCAAATTGATTCACAACTTAATCCGGCCTATTCCTTTGAAAATTTTGTGGAGGGCGAGTGTAACCGCCTTGCGCGCAGTGCGGGGCTTTCCATTGCCCGTAACCCCGGCGCCAACTCGTTTAATCCGATTTTTATTTACGGCCCGTCGGGAGTGGGGAAAAGCCATTTGGCACAAGCCATCGGGCTGGAAGTAAAGAAAAACCATCCCGGGAAAAATGTTCTTTACGTACAATTTGAAAAATTCTTTTCTCAATTTGTTGAAGCCGTAAAGAATAACAACCAAAACGATTTCCTGCATTTCTATCAGATGCTGGATGTGCTCATTATGGACGACATCCAGTACATCAGTGGTCGTGAAAAAACGCAAGACACATTCTTCCATATTTTTAATCATCTTCATCAATTGGGAAAGCAAATTGTCTTGACTTCCGACCGTGCTCCGGTAGACATCACAGGAGTGGATCAACGTTTGTTATCTCGCTTCAAATGGGGGCTCACAACAGAACTTACGCCACCTTCGCTTGAAACACGCATCTCGATTCTGGAAAAGAAATGTTACAACGAAGGCATTGAAATGCCGAAAGAAGTAATTGAATACATTGCTTATTGTATCACATCGAATGTTCGTGAACTCGAGGGCGCATTGCTTACCCTTATTGCTCAAACCACCTTCAACAAGCGCCCCATCACCATGGATTTAGCTAAATCCATGATTGAAAAGTTCGTAAAAAATACAGCTAAGGAAGTCTCGATTGAATTTATCCAGAAAATGGTGTGTGATTATTTCGATTTGAATATCGAGACGCTCAATTCAAAAACGCGTAAGCGCGAAGTAGTTCAGGCACGCCAGATTGTAATGTATTTTGCCAAGCATCTGACCAAAGCTTCCTTGGCCACCATCGGGATGCATTGCGGAGGAAAAGATCATGCTACTGTCCTTCATGCATGCAGAACCGTGAATAACCTTATGGAAACCGACAAACATTTCCGCGGTTACATCGAAGACATTAAAAAACGAATTAATCTTAACCAGTAGGATTTCCAAGTGCTTCTATAAAAGCCCTGATATTCATCAGGGCTTTTTTCTTTTTCCATAACATCACGAAATCGTTCATGAAGTATCCCTTACCGATATCAAAGTCGGCCACTTTTTCGATACAAAACCCGCATTTAAAATAAAAATTTATCGATTTATAATTCTGCCTGTTGACGGTTAAGCGTATCCGTTCAGCTTTAAGATTTTGTATTAATGTATTAAAGACGGAATACCCCAAACCCTTACCGCGTTTGGATTTTAGCAAATAAAATTTGTGCAGAAAGTAATAATGATTGCTTTTTTTCGAAATAGATATAAATCCAATGGGTTTATTTTTATGATGGACGATAAAAAACATCACACCGCGCCGAAATTCGTTCTGTAGGACCGACAATGAATACATTTTCCTGAGCATGTATCGGATTTGTCCACGGCTGATGATGGAAGAGTAATATTCGGGCCAAATGATTTCAGCCAATTTTTCTATGGTTTTCAAATCATCGTCCGTGCTGACTTGCGTCAGGTGGTAAGCAGGGAATTTCGGAATACGTATTTTTGCCTTGTGGCTCATGAGAGCAAAAATATTCGATTTGAAAACCGTAAAGCCCGCTTCGATTATTTTTTTATCGACAAGTATGTGGCAGGACTTGTATTAAAAGGTTCAGAAATCAAAGCCATCAGGGAAGGAAAGGTTTCTTTCAATGATGCTTATGTTTTCGTGAAAGACGGAGAATTATACGTAAAGAATTTATATATCGGGGAATATTCCAATGCATCCTATTCCACCCATGCCCCTTTGAGAGAAAGAAAACTGCTTTTGAATAAAAGTGAAATCAGAAAAATCATACGCGACACCCAATCAAAAGGAATTACGATAGTACCAGTATCGTTGTTCATCAACAACAGAGGCTTTGCAAAGCTCGACATAGCCGTAGCCAAAGGAAAAAAATCCCACGACAAACGCGAGAGCATAAAAAAAGCCGATTTGGAACGACAAATGGGAAGGAAGTTTTAAATAGTGCATTGCAATCAAAACTTATTCTTACCTTTGATGGAGAACAACAGAATTGGTTATGCATTCATTTGATGTTGTGGTTATCGGTTCCGGCCCCGGCGGATATGTATGTGCCATACGTTGTGCACAGTTGGGAATGAAAACGGCACTGGTGGAAAGATATCCTACCTTGGGCGGAACCTGTCTGAACGTGGGGTGTATTCCTTCCAAAGCCCTGCTGGATTCCAGCGAACATTATTACAACTGCGTTCATCACTTTAAAGAACATGGAATTGAAGTGAAGTCGCCCAGAGTGAATCTGGAACAAATGATGAACAGAAAACGCGAGGTGGTTAAACTTACCTGTGAGGGCGTTAATTATTTGATGAAAAAAAATAATATTTCGGTTTTTCACGGACACGGAACATTTGTAAATGACAAAGAACTTGAAGTAAAACCTGAAAAAGGTAATCCTGAAAAATTAACATCAAAATATTTTGTTATTGCCACCGGTTCCAAGCCGGCTTCATTACCAGGGATCAACATCGATAAAAAAAGAATCATTACTTCCACCGAAGCTCTGGAGTTGAAGGAAGTTCCCAATCATTTGATGGTTATTGGCGGAGGCGTTATCGGGCTTGAGTTAGGGAGCGTTTATGCACGTTTGGGCAGCAAAGTATCGGTGGTGGAATTTTTAGACCGCATCATTCCGGGTATGGATGGTGCTTTAAGTAAAGAATTACAACGCATTTTAAAGAAAAATCTTTCGTTTGATTTCTACCTTAAGCATAAAGTAATTGCCGTGGATGTGAAAGGAAAAAAAGTTACTGTGAAAGCTGAAAATATGCAAAATTCACAAACATTGGAATTGGAGGGGGATTATTGCCTGGTTTCTGTTGGCCGCAGGCCCTATACGGACAATCTGGGTTTGGAAAAAGCCGGAGTTAAAACCGATGAAAAAGGAAGGGTTATCACAAATGATCATCTGCAAACTAATGTGCCGCATATCTATGCCATTGGAGATGTAACAAAAGGGGCCATGTTGGCCCACAAGGCAGAAGAAGAAGGTATATTTGTTGCAGAATGGCTGGCAGGACAAAAGCCCCACATTAATTATCTTCTAATACCCGCAGTGGTTTACACTTGGCCGGAAGTTGCGGCAGCAGGATATACAGAAGAACAATTAAAAGAAAAAGGAATAAAGTATAAGGCAGGGCAATTTCCTTTCAAGGCCAGCGGAAGGGCAAGGGCCAGTATGGATACCGATGGTTTTATTAAAGTGCTTGCCGATGAGGCTACCGATGAAATATTAGGGGTTCACATGATAGGCCCCCGTGCGGCAGATATGATCATGGAAGCCGTAACAGCTATGGAATTCAGGGCAACGGCGGAAGATATTGCCCGCATTTGCCATGCGCATCCCACATTTACGGAGAGCATTAAAGAAGCATGTCTGGATGCATCCGAAAAAAGAGCATTGCATATTTAATTTGTCATGAAGCCGGAAGTAGGGATCATCATGGGCAGCAGAAGCGATTGGGAAATCATGAAAGCTGCCGCCGAAATTTTAAAAGATTTTGGAGTAGGATATGAAGCAAAGGTAGTGTCGGCTCACCGTACGCCTTTAAAAATGATGGATTATGCACGGCATGCACACGAACGCGGAATTAAGGTAATTATTGCCGGAGCAGGTGGTGCAGCCCATCTTCCGGGTATGGTGGCCTCCCTTTCTCCATTGCCCGTCATCGGAGTTCCGGTAAAAAGTTCCAACAGCCTTGACGGCTGGGACAGTTTACTCAGTATCGTGCAAATGCCAAATGGGGTTCCGGTGGCCACGGTAGCAGTGAATGCCGCTAAGAATGCCGGTATCCTGGCAGTTCAGATTTTGTCTACAGAAAACAAAGAATTAATAAATAAAATCATCGCTTTCAAAGATCAAATGCGAGCCAACGTGGAACAATCCGATGAACTTACTTAGAAAAATCACTACATTTCCTTTTATCTTTCTTATTCGTTTTTATCAAATTTGTATCTCTCCTTTAATGCCGCCCGCTTGCCGGTTTACACCCACTTGCAGCCACTACGCTCTGGAAGCATTCAAAAAGCACGGGGTTTTCAAAGGGTTAATGTTAAGCATCAAAAGAATATCCCAATGCCATCCGTGGGGTGGAAGCGGTTATGATCCCGTGCCATAAATTTAGTTCTGGTTTATTGTGTTAATAAGAAATCTCATTTTTTTATTATGTACAATAGCGTCCTAAATAAAATAAAAAAGAGAGAAGTTGTTAAATAACTCTAAGTTACCTTAGAGG
>JAOAHO010000066.1 GCA_026415195.1 Bacteroidia bacterium
TTATCTATGAACTTTTCGATAAAACCAATTATGTTTTTAAGTGATTTTTTTAATGTGCTTTGTTTTGCAATGGTCTCTATAACAATAACCAAACATCACTCATTAAATATAACGACATCTTCTATTTCGAAGGGGAAGGTGCATACAGCAAGATCCATTCCGCAAACGTGATAATTGTAATATCAAAAAGCTTAGGTCAGGTAGAAAAAGAGAGCCCGGAAAATATTTTCTTTAGGACACACAACAGTTATATTATTAATACTACTAAAATTGAAAAGATTGAATTACAGCGAAGCGGAAGTATAACCCTTAAAAACAATGCTATTATTCCTGTAAGCCAAAGAAGAAAAAATGATTTTTTGGATTTATTGAAAAAGATCAATTAAATATCACTTCAGCACATTTAAAATGCCCTTTGGGGCACTCTGTTTTTCCATGTATGCCGCAAGGCCTGCAGGATAATCCGTTTACCTGCCATATTTCACTTTTATCCGATAAAGGATAAAAACCAAACTCCGGAACCGTGCTGCAAAAAATAGCCGTTACCGGTGCATTCATGGCTGAAGCAATATGCAAAGGCGCACTGTCGTTCACATAATTCATCTTTGCCCCTGCCATCAATGCCGCCGATTGCAACAAACTTAATTTGCCGCAAAGGTTGATTACTTCTTTATTGTATCCATCAAGCGCATTCTTGATTTCCGTACCCAGATTATCATCGGCATTTGAACCAAGTATGCAAATCGTGTTTTCTTTTATTTTCTTCCCCAATTCAATCCATTTAACCAGTGGCCATTGCTTCGTTTTCCACACCGAACCGGGTGCAAAACACATATATTCTTTGCCTCTGACATAAGCAGAAACTATCTCCCAATCCTGTTCCGTTGGATATAACCTCGGCTTGTGAATTTCGTTACCCAAAAAGTCCTCAACCAGCGAATTCAGGCGTTCTATTTCGTGCGTTCCATCACCAATTCTGAATCTTCCGCAATGATGAAACATGAAAGACAAGGGGTTTTCCTTATACCCAGCCGTATGCCGGGCACCGGAAAAAGCCGTCAGTAAGCCGGTTCTGAAATAACGATGGGCATTGATCACCGCATCGAATTTTTCTTTTCTGATTTTCTTTATCCATTGCCATAAAGCAGATATTGATTTATCATTTTTATCCATTTCCCAAACTTCATGAACAAACGGATGATAGTCAAACACCACGGCATTTCCTTTCTTAACCAAAACAGTAATACTTCCTTCAGGATAAAAGAAACGTATTTTTTCTATTAAAGATGTAAGTAAAATTACATCCCCCAAAAATGCAGTTTGAATGATAAGAAACTTTTTATAGGGAGGCAAATTCATGTTTTCTATACAGCCACCTGATGCTCCCGCAGCGCATCGTTCAGCGATGTTTTCAGATCGGTGCTGGCCTTTCGTTTACCAATAATTAGCGCACAAGGGACATGATAAGTACCTGAAGGAAATTCTTTGGGGATGCTTCCGGGAATAACCACCGAACGTTCCGGAACATAACCGCGATATTCAACAGGTGCAGGTTGCGTTACATCGATAATTTTAGTGGATGCCGTCAGCACAACATTAGCCCCGAGCACGGCCTCCTTCCCTACCCTTACGCCCTCTACCACGATACACCTGCTTCCGATAAACGCCCCGTCTTCCACTATCACCGGTGATGCCTGTACGGGCTCCAGCACCCCGCCAATGCCCACGCCTCCGCTCAGATGCACGTTTTTTCCAATTTGTGCACAACTTCCCACCGTGGCCCAAGTATCAACCATGGTACCCGAATCCACATAGGCGCCGATGTTCACATAGGAAGGCATCATGATCACTCCCTGAGCCAAAAATGATCCATAGCGGGCAAGTGCATGGGGAACCACACGCACACCCAGCTTATCATATCCTTTTTTCAATGGAATTTTGTCGTGAAATTCAAAAATTCCCACCTCATGTATTTGCATTTGACAGATGGGAAAATACATAATCACCCCCTTTTTTACCCAATCGTTAACTTTCCAATTTCCGTTGTTGTCCGGCTCTGCCACTCTCAGCTTGCCTTTATCCAATAATTCAATCACTTCATGAATGGCATCCTGAACTGTTTTTTCTTTCAATAATTCCCTGTTATCCCATGCGCTTTCAATGTTCTTTTTTAAATTTTCCATGCTTGCTTAAAATGAACTTGATAATGTTATGGCCACACCATTGCTTGCCGGAACAAATCGGCACACCCCACCCACACAAAATATCCCTTGTCTTTGTTTACCTGCATTAATGGTAATGCGGTGCGGCCCGTCCATAAAGCCAATGCTTAGCAAAGGATAATGCAAACGTAATTTGCTTTCAGGGTTTCCGTAGTTATACTGATCCAGAATGGCAAGGAAAAATTTCCCGTTGGGGTTCCACTCCACCCACATCGTTGCCCAGTCGCCCGCATTGGGATTCTTTTTGTTATGGGTGAAATAGCCCTGCGCTTCCCAACGCACAGATCCGCGCCTGCCATATTTGTAGGTAATATCCAGCACAACAAAATTCGCCACAATCGCAGGATAGCCGGCATTCTCACTTTGAAACTGAAGAATATTTCGGTTATAATATTGCTGGCCCGCCATGAAATTCATTTTGATTTTTTTGCTGAATTTTCTGGAAACCTCAATGAACCCGTCATAGTAGTATAAACTGCCGGCTTCAAAATAATTGGTTTTGTATAGTGTAGAGGAAGTGAGCGTGTCATTAACGGGATTTTTCTTTAAGCCGTTGGCTTGCGAAAAATTCAAGGTGATTTCCGTACCGTAGGGCCCGCCCAAAACAGTTCCCTTCGGAATTTTATACTGCAGTTCGGCCATGCCTCCCACCTCGCCCACCAATTGGGTGGCATAGGGATTGAATGCAGGCATCAGGTAGGTGTGCTGGCGCGTAGTGGCCGGAATATAGTTGATGAGCAAATTTTGCAAATTCGCAAAGCGATCGGAACGAAAACTCATGTTGTCCACCCTTTTGAGTTGCAATAAAAACGATAATCCTTCCTTTGCTACTGAAGTGGAAAGAAACATGGCATCGCCGAATTTGTAAGAATATAATGTACGATTCCCTGCAACGGTAGAGTTGTCGGCTGAGGGGTCGTTAATTTTATAAACATACTCTCCAAGTACATTCAACCACTCATTCGAAATTTGGATCCTTCCGGCAAAGGCCGCCACATTTTCGGGCAAAATATAATTGGGGTCTTCATCTTTTTGGTATTTGCTGACCACGCTTCCGCCAATCGTATAGTTGGTTTTGCCCAGCCCTCTTTTGAACTCCGTATTACCGGAACTGTCGGCAATATTTTTTCCGAGCAAATCATTCAGGTTTATTTCCAAATCAGCGCCGCGAACAATGCCGGGCCCCAGAGAAAAATAGGAACGCTGTCTTCCCATCAGGCCCTTTATGGTGATTCCCTGATAAGGATTTGAAATTACACGAATTCCGTCTAAGGCATTATCATAAAGTAATCCGGGCTCATACCATGTTCTGAAAATCAATCCTGTTCCGAACTGATCGTAGGAATGCCCCACCGTAACATCCAGAAATTTATCGGAATAACGGAAAAAGCGGTTTACGATGCCTTGTCCTTTGTAGTTTTGATCGAAACCGATCATCACGTTGTTGTATGCTTCGTAGCGCATACCGGCGCTGAACTTTCCCTTGCTCACTACCAGGTTTCCAAAAGCATTCGAGAGAATTTTCTCATCCACTTTCGGGGCACCTATCAAAGTATCTTGTTCATAATACTGCCCGTCAAATTGGAAATTGCCATGTACGTTAAAGTCATCACTTTTTGTGGCGGGGTTCTTGGGAAAAAAAAAAAAAGAAAAAAAAGAAAAATATAAAATGCATCCCTATCAATGCTTTGGTTTTTGGCCTTTAGCCACCAATTTTATATTTTCATAAAGCAGATCTTCATCACCGTCGGAGTAAGAATTATGGCTCCATACGATTTCCCCTTTTCCGTTAATGATGAAAGTATGGGGTACGTTATTAACATTCATTGCCCTTTTGAAATCCTGGTTTTCATCCAGATATACTTCATACTTCCATCCTTTGGATTTCACATCCGTTGGAACTTTGGCAGACGTACGGGAATCATCAATACTGATGGCCACCAACTTCACACCGGTTTCTTTTTGCCAGTTTTCGTATTCTTCCGCAATGGCATCCAGTTCTTTTTTGCAGGGTTTGCACCATGTTGCCCAAAATGAAATAATAACGGGCTTGCCATTGTTTTTTATAATTTCCGCTGTATTGATTTTTGAGCCATCGAGTTTTTTGACCTGCACATCGGGTACTTTGCCGGAATTAAAAAAAATCAGAAAAGACATGAGTGGAAAAGCGGCCAGAAGCATCCAAAATGATTTTTTCATAGCATAAGTTTAAGGCAAATGTATCAATATTCCTGCCAACTAAAAAAAATTAATAAATTTTGGGAAAGGGCTATTTTTTCTCTTTTGCTATGATAATATAAACCGGAAAATGGTCACTATAACCTCCGGTATAGGCACCTCCGCTAAACGTTCTGAAAGGATATCCTTTAAAATTACCGAAATCGGAACGAAGGAATGGTTTGTTGAAAATCCTGACATTGTAATATTGCCATGTAGAGTAATCTCCGGGTATCCAGGGATGATTCAGCAGAATTTGATCAAAGAGGTTCCAGGAGTCCTGAAAAGCTAATGTTCCGATGCCTTTTTTATAGGGCTTTTCCATAGGGTTAAAAAATTCGGACGGAACGGCTTTGGTAATATCGCCATAAGTTCCAATCGATTTTTTGATGGATTCATTCACCGGGTCGTCATTAAAATCTCCCATGATGGCAATTTTGGTTTTGGGGTCTTCTTTCATGATGCTGTCGGCAATTCTACGGGCAAGCTTACCGGCAATAATTCTGTTAGGCCGGCTTGCCGCTTCGCCTCCCCTGCGACTGGGCCAGTGATTTACCAAAACCACTAAAGGTTCTCCGTCAAAAAAACCGCTCACCACCAAAATATCCCTGGTCTTATGCAAACTATCGGTAAGTTTAACAGGGTAGCTGACGGCCTTTTTTACTTTGAAATAGGAAGGATTATAGATAAAAGATGGGTCCACGCCACGTGCATCGGGGCCTTCAATATGTACTACTTTGTAATTTCTTTTTTTCAATCGGGGATGCCGCACCAAATCCCACACCACATTTTCATTTTCTATTTCGCACAAACCCAGTATGGCAAGCCCGTCGGGAGTAACATCGGTAGCCATTTGTTCAATCACTTCCGACAACCTGTCTAATTTCACTCTGTATCTTTCTCCGTTCCATCGGTTGGAACCTTCAGGGGTAAATTCTTCATCGTTTTTCATTACATCGTTGATAGTATCGTATAAATTTTCGACATTCCAGAATCCAATAGCAGATATAAAATAATTTTTGTTTTTATCTAACCTTTGGCAATGTACGAAACCGGATAAAATTATAAAAAAACAGATAGACTTAAATCTCATGAATGCAAGATTACAAATTATATATCATTAAGTAAAATTAAATAAAAGTTAAGCGGAATCAGAGCCTTGAATTTTTATAGAGAAAAATCAACTTAGCTTCACCATTTCTGATTTTTAATGTATCGGCTTTATTATCAATACTTAATAAGTCAGCATCAAATTTGAACTTAACTCTTTTTGCCAGAAAACCTTCCATAGGGCTTGGAATATCCTGAACATGAATAATTTTGATTTTAAATTTATCGTTGGCATCACCGGCATATTTAGTCTGATAAAGTTTTCCGTTGTTATATTTCATGCTGATATTTGTTTGACCAAGGAACATATTAGAAAATTGGTTAACCATCATCACATAAGAATTTACATGGAAATTTGATGTCAAGATCGTTGGGCTAATGGATGGGTTATTATAGACAAACAAATAATGACTTTCTGATGTATCGGTGTTTTTTACCACACGAAGTGAAATTTTGTACAATGTATTCATGGAAAATTGTATAGACTTGTTAGAAGAACCTTGTATATAACCACTGCCGGTATTCCACCAATACTGTACTAAAGGATCATTTCCTGAAAAAATACTTTTAGCAGAAAATACTGCCATTTGATTTAAACTAACGACCGTATCCAGTTTAATATAATAATAAAAATTTTTTTTCAGATTGGAAAGTTTAATTTTATTTTCAATACTGGACTGATTCTGAGTGGCCGGATCATAAGTATAAAATTTAACCAAATAATCCCGTAGCTGATGATAAGTATAGATCGGATTTGGGGCATAGGAAATTCCACCATCACCGAAAATGTATGTATAGGTCAAATTTTGTTTGTTGCCCCAGCCTTTAAATGACAGAACATGTGATGTATCGAATTTAACCGAGTGACTTATGTTATAAAATCCAAATTCGGCTCCCTGGAACATCCATTGTTGGAAATTGCCGTTTGATGTAGGGGAGGAAGGCTGATTATCTCTGAATTCAAAAAATATCTCGTTACATGTACTACATGTCAAATTGGAAAAACCAGAACTGTAAACATAAACATTCAATGAATCTTTTTGAATAGAAACATTATTCTGATAATCCGGAGAATTTAAAATAACTTCTGTATAATTTCCATTCACCTCTCCTTTAAAATAAAGTATTTCATCATCATCAGGGATCTGATTATCTACCGGAAATTTTTTGGGCTTACATGAAACAAAAATACACAAGAGTATAATTAATACCCATAAGTAACCAAAATACCGATTAAAATATTTAAAATTTGTATTCAATTCCCGCATACACAGATGGTGCTTTACTGCTTTTCAGGTATTGTCTGTTAAAATAGGAATAATTTTTTACCACATTGGTAATATGATAATTTATATCAATTCCAATTCGTAAGTTCTTTTTTATGCCTCTTCGGTACCCCATGGAAAATTCAAAATTAAATCGATTAAATCCATCCATGGCATAACCGAAGTCAGTAAAAGTTTCTTCTTTATAGATTTCACCGGCTTGATGGGTAATTTTTCTGATTTCATTTTTAGAATTCATTAAAAAGTTTATAAAAGCACCTACATGGAATGCATTTTTTAATGATTTATCCCTAATACCAAGAGCCACAGGCACCCTTAGATAATAGATTATGGGTGTGTAAAATTCCCAGTTGGTTTGGCGATAACGAACATCCGACTCCACAACCGTGAAAGTATTTACACAATTATTCAATTCCCGTAACATGGTAAGATTTATTCCGGTTCTAAATAACAAGTTTTCCGGAAGGTTACGTTCATAAATTAATCCCAATTCGGGGTTAATGGCATTGGCAATCAAAACGCCATTATCCTTCCATCCGAAAGAATAACCGCCATATATATGAAAGTAAAAATTATTTTTCTTCTCTTTAAAATAATTTACCATGGGATTTAGGCCAACCAAACTGCTGTCGTTATTCCTTACAGAAACCTCTGATTTTTTGTCCTGATTGTTTTGTATTGTTTCTTGTAAAACCTGATTGGAAATCCGGTTATCTATGGTACTCGGAATTTCGGATGATGGATTAGCATTCGGTAAGAATATGCTTTCGACAGGTTCACCTGCATTTTCATGAACTATCATATGATCATTCATATTCTGTTTTATTGTACCTGCATGAAAGTCATAATGTGAACGGCCGGATTTTAAAACATAAGCTTCTTTTTGTTTTACAAAAGTTTTATCAGATAAATTAGAATTATGCGCCAGAACTGAAACCGAATTGTAATCGTTTTGATTTGAATTGATTTTATTTTTTAAGATTTCCGGCTGATTTTCCCTCGTTTTGTCATTTTGACTTACATAAAGTGTTGTTTGATTAATGTAACCTTCAATTTTTTTGTTTTCACGATTATAATCATTTATTAAATATCCTATGCCTATGCCCAAAAATAATACGGCAAGATAAGGTGTATAATTTCTTAAGTAAAATGAATATCGCCTGGCCAACAATTTACCCTTTACTTTGGCAAAGGCTTTTTCGGCATTGCCATATTTGGCATTCTCCAGTTTCCTTCTGATTATGTCATCAAATTCAAAATTGGTCATTCCGTTTTTCGTATTTCCATATTTTGTAAAACAATCATTTGCTTAAGCTTTTCACGGGCCATATTTACATGCCATTTGCTGGTTCCTTCACTGATGTCAAGCATATCGGCTATTTCACGATGGGTAAAGCCGTCAATAACATACAAATTAAAAATTTTGGCCGTGTTTTCGGGCAGTTTGGATATTAAATTTAAAATATCATTGGCGCTCATTCTTTGTATAGCGTTATTTTCTATGGAATATTCATAGTAAGTACCGTACTCATCCACATACTCCAAATTGTCTTTATGCTTTTTTTCCTTCCTGAATTCATCAATAATGGTGTTAACCATAATCCTTCTTATCCAGTTTTTAAAAGGCAATGAATTATCATATTTGGGAAGGTTGTTTAAAATTTTCATAAACCCCATATTCACCAAATCTTCTGCTTTATCCTCCGATTTAGCATAGCGGATGGCTATCCCCATCAAATATGAAAAAATAAGTTTATATAGCTTACTTTCAGCCGAAGATTTTCTTCGGATACAACCTTCGATTATTTCAACCGAAATATTCAAAAACCTTTTTTAAATATACGAAAAAACCCAACATAAGGTTGGGCTACATATATAATATTATCCGGTTTAATTTTTTAATACTCCAACTTCAAAAATCCTTTTTTGACGGTATTATCCTTATCGTTCAAATAAAGGATAAAGAAGTAAGTTCCCACAGGTAATTTGTCGGTTCCCATGGACTGAACGTTGGGCTTACCGTCCCATTTATTGTCGTAGGGCTCCATCTTAAATACCAGGTTGCCCCAGCGGTTGAATATTTCCACTTTGTTTTTCGGGTAGGCATCCAATCCTTTGAT
>JAOAHO010000067.1 GCA_026415195.1 Bacteroidia bacterium
AGATGTGTATAAGAGACAGGCCCAGGATTGGAGTTTGCGCTACATGTTGGTGGACGGTCAAGGTAACTTCGGCAGTATGGACGGCGACCCACCCGCTGCCATGCGTTATACCGAGGCCCGTCTCAGGAAAATCAGTGAAGAACTGCTGGCCGATATTGATAAAGAAACTGTGGACTTCAGACCAAATTTCGACGATTCGCTGACCGAACCCGCCGTACTACCTGCCAAAATACCCAATCTTATTATCAATGGTTCATCGGGTATAGCCGTTGGTATGGCAACCAACATGGCTCCTCATAACCTTACCGAAACATGCGACGCCATCGTAGCATATATCCGCAACCGTGACATAACCATTGCCGAACTTACAAAATATATTAAAGCCCCCGATTTTCCGACAGGTGGAATTATTTATGGATACGATGGCGTAAAAGAGGCTTTTGAAACCGGAAGAGGCAAGATTGTGTTGCGTGGTAAAGCCATAATTGAACAGGTGGGCGACAAGGAACGGATTGTGGTTACGGAAATTCCCTATCAGGTGAACAAAGCGGACATGATAAAAAGGCAATGGGAACTTTGTGCCGAGAAAAAAATAGACGGCATCAGCGAAATTCGTGATGAAAGTAATCGGGAAGGCATTCGTATTGTCTATGAATTGAAAAGGGATGCCATATCGAATGTGGTTTTAAATAATCTTTATAAGTTCACTGCCCTTCAATCCACGTTTTCCGTTAACAATGTGGTTTTGGTTAACGGAAAACCGGAACTTTTGAATATTAAGCAACTCATCCACCATTATGTGGAGCACCGCCATGAAGTGGTAGTGAGGCGCACAAAATATGAACTGGCCCAGGCTGAAAAACGCGCCCACATCCTAGAAGGGCTTTTGGTGGCCATCGATCATTTGGACGATGTAATCAGAATCATTCGTGAAAGCGAGACCCCCGATGCGGCCCGGGATGAACTGATGCAAAAATATTCCCTCAGCGAAGTGCAGGCCCGTGCCATCCTGGATATGCGGCTCAGGACGCTGACGGGACTTGAACGTGAAAAACTTCGCGAGGAATATGATGAACTCACGAAAACCATTGCACGTTTAAAGGAAATTCTTGAAAAAGAAGAACTCCGCTATCAAATCATCATCGACGAAACTGAAGAAATTAAAAAACTTTACGGGGATGCCCGCCGTACGGAAATCGTTTACACCGGAGATGATTTGAGTATGGAGGACATCATTGCCGATGAAGATGTGGTGATTACCATCTCTCATCTGGGTTACATAAAGCGTACCAGTTTGGCAGAATATCGTGCACAAGGACGTGGTGGCAAGGGAAGTAAGGGCTCCTCCACTCGCGACGAGGATTTCATCGAACACCTTTTCATTGCTTCCACCCACAATTACCTGCTGTTTTTCACTGAAAAAGGTCAATGTTATTGGTTGAAAGCATATGAAGTGCCCGAAGGTAACAAGCAAAGCAAAGGAAGAGCCATTCAAAACCTGATTGCCATTGATCCCGATGATAAAATCAGGGCCTTTATTAATGTTAAAACTCTGGAAGACGAGGAATACATAAACAATAATTACATTGTGATGTGTACCCGCAAGGGTATCATCAAAAAAACCACGCTCGAAGCCTACAGCCGCCCTCGGGCTAACGGCATTAACGCTATCACCATACGCGAGGGCGACATGTTGCTGGATGCTCTCCTTACCGATGGAAAAAGCCAGATCATGATTGCCACAAAAGGTGGAAAGGTGTGCCGATTTCCGGAAGATAAGGTCAGGCCGATGGGACGTACGGCCAGTGGTGTAATTGGCGTGGATTTGGAGGATGAAGATACCCCTGATAACGAGGTAATCGGGATGATTGCCATCGACAAGCCGGAATTATCGGTATTGGTGGTGTCGGAAAAAGGATATGGAAAACGAAGTGATATTGAAGAATACAGAATTACCAATCGGGGCGGAAAGGGTGTTAAAACCATCAACATTACAGAAAAAACCGGCAAGCTTGTGGCCATTCAAGCAGTTACCGATGATGATGATTTGATGATCATGACCAAAAACGGGATTACAATACGCATTCATGTGAATGAACTACGGGTGATGGGAAGAAACACTCAGGGAGTGCGTCTGATTAATATTGCCGAGGGAGATGAAATTGCTGCCGTAACCAAAGTAGAAAAAGAAGATGAAGATGAAAATGAAAACGAAAATCATTCGACCGATAACGAAATTCAAAAACAAGCAGGAAATGAAAATGAAAATTGATAAAATAATGTTAAACTTAATCATTGGACGGAAAATTGGAAAGAAATTTGAAAATAATCATATATATTCTAAACACATACATAAAAAAATGAATATCATGAAAAAAAATGTTATTGCCTTAATTTTAATGTTGAGTGCTATTTTTTCGGTAGCTCAACGTTTAAAACTTCAAACTGCCTGGAGGGCAATGAACGATTATGAACTCACATTAAAAGACAATAAACCCGATGTGAGTTATCTGCATAAAGCCAAAGAAGCTATAGATGCAGCCATGGCTCATGAGGACACTAAAAACCAAGGCAAAACATATGCCTATAAAACCCGCATCCTTTACTATTTATATAACTACGAATTAATGCAGGAAGCCAAACGGCTTGAGGCTACTGTTCCTGATAAAAATGAAAGAATGAGCCTGGCTTACGGTAACACACCTACCACTTATTTTGAAGAAGCCAACAAAACCTTGGAACAGTTGAAAGATATTGATCCAAAATACATGGAAACCATTCAGGAAGGTTTTAAGGGGGCTGCACACCTGACGGAAGAAGATATTAAATTCCTTACCGTTGCCGGCCAACTGAAAGTAGAAGCTGCCAACATTGCCAACGGAAAATACAAAGCAAAAAAATTTGATGAAGCCGCTGATTATTTTTACAAAACTGCAAATCTGAACACGTTGCTTACCAAAAAGAAAGATACAGCTAACTACTATAATGCCTGCATCAGTGCTGCCAAAGCAAAAGATAATAATCGGATTATCGAGTACAATAAAAAGATGATTGACGGTAAAATTGCCGAACCGTATAATTTCATTTCCATTTACAACGCCTTTATTAATAAAGCCGACACTTTCAATGCACTTAATTACCTTAAAAGAGGGCGAACTGCATTTCCCAACAGTACCGAGCTTCTTAACACCGAAGCCAATCACTTTTTGCAAACAGGTAATTCAGCAAAGGCTATTGAAATTCTGAAAGCCGGACTGGAAAAAAATCCAAACAGTTTTGAATATAACCTGGCTTTGGGTAATCTTTATGACCGCATGGCCAATCCCAAAAATTCCGATGGAAAAGATGCCGATAAGCCCTCTAACTTTGAAGAACTCGTAAAAACATCCGAAGGTTATTACCTGAAAGCCATCGAAGTAGGTCACAAAGACACCAAGCAATTAAGCAATGCTTACTATAACTTGGGAGCTTTATATAACAACGTTGGAGGATATTACCAACAACAGGCTTCGGCTGTTCCCATCAAAGATGCCAAAACCAAAGGGAAAGAACTGGAAAATAAAAGCAACGAATATTTCAAAAAAGCCATTCCCTATCTGGAAAAATCACTCGAATTTGAACCGAATGATCGTTCAACCATGGTAGCACTCAGAAAGCTTTACATCATCACAGGCGATAACCAAAAAGCCACACAAATGAGCGAGCGTCTGAAAAAACAGTAAAACAGATAAAAAAACGAATTATTAAATTTTACTCATACTGCTTTTGTATTTCAAAGGAATGATTAGGATTTGTTTTTGGTTAATTCCCTGAAAACATCTTCCATTTTGAAATCATTTTTTTGAAGTTGCAGCACAGTTAGATTATGCTTCAAGCAAAATTCAAATATTTTTTTTCTAATATCTTCATTTCCATGAATATGCAAGCGAACTTTATTTCCAGAGATTTTTTCGATTTTTCTGATTTCTTTCAAAGTTGAAAAATCTATGGTTATGTTTTCTTCGGTTTCAAGTTCCAAACTATACCCAGAAGGAAGTTCTTTTATCAGATGAATTGGGCCCTGAGCGACAATATTGCCTTGATGTATGATGATGACATCTTTACACAGAATTTCAACCTCTTGCATGATATGGGTGCTGAAAAGCACCAGTTTTTCAGCCGAAATCTCTTTTATCAAATTTCTGATTTCCACAACCTGATTGGGATCAAGTCCGGTTGTGGGTTCATCCAGAATTAAAATTTTTGGATCATGAATCAGGGCATGTGCCAGGCCTACCCTTTGTCTGTATCCTTTACTCAGCATCCTGATTTTTTTATTCTGTTCTTTTTCAAGGCCCACTTTCGCTATCATTTCCTTAACCTTGTTCATCGGTTTTTGAACACTATACAACCGGGCACAAAATTCCAGGAATTCCCTGACGTACATGTCCACATAAAGGGGATTGTGTTCAGGCAAATATCCGATGGATTTCTTTACTTTTTCGGATTCTTTGGTTACATCCAAACCCAATACTTCCACTTTTCCGTCATCAAAAGGCAAATAACCGGTAATAATTTTCATGGTGGTGGATTTACCGGCTGCATTAGGCCCAAGGAAACCTACAATTCCCGGTTCCTTGACCGAAAAGCTGATTCCGTTCAATGCCCTCTGATTACCGTATTTTTTTGTAACGTTGGTGAGTTTTAACAACATATCACAAAAGTAGCTTAAACCATCAAAAGTTTTAAATCAGGAAATCAGAAAACTCGTTTCACTGAAGGCAGGCAAGGATGTGGGTGCCTCGTAAAAGAACTTTATCTCATCATTTTGATCCATGGTTCCCAACACATAAAGCATGGGCACATAATGATCGGGAGTGGGTGCAGCCATTTTTCCTAAAGGATGGCTTTTAAGATATTCAATTAAAGCAGAAAAATTTTTGTTCATTAGTTGTTTTTTCACCCAATCATCATATTCGGCTTCCCATCCGTAAGGAACAGTATCGTTTTCCTGCATTTTTTTTATGGCCAGGGGCAAATTATGAACAATGGCCCCGCTACCAATGATGAGTATTCCTTTGTTTCTTAACCCTGCTAATACTTTACCCAATTCAAAATGATACATCGGCTTTGCATAGTAATCTATGCTTAATTGAAATACAGGAATTTCGACATCCGGGAATAAATGCATCAGCATCGGCCAGGCTCCGTGATCCAGCCCCCATTCGGTAGTGGGCTGAATATGATCAGATAAAGCGGCAATCTCAGTTGCCAAATCAGGTTTACCAATCGCCTTATATTTCACCTGATAATATTCATCGGGAAAACCATAATAATCATATATCTGTTTTTGTTCTTCGCAGATATTTACAAAAGAGCCTCGGGTACACCAATGCGCTGAAATTACCAATGCAGCCCTGATATCATATTTCAATTTTAATTTTTTCCCCAGTTCATACAGTGTATTCCAGAATGGTCGTTCTGTCCTGGATTTGATAATATCCATCGGATTTCCATGCGAAGTAAATATGGCAGGAAGCTTGTGGGTGGTTGGTTGAAGGTCTAACCAATACAAAAGTTCACTTAATGTGTTCAAAGAGCTCATGGCTAACGGAGTTAAGGTTAATGCTTTAATAAAATCGAACCTATTCATAATGATTATTCTTCCAGTAATTTTAATATTTTTTCCAGATCTTCAGGGGTATCCACGCAATGTGAGTCATATTTTGTAGGAATACATTTTATACGGTACCCGTTTTCCAGCCATCGCAGTTGTTCTAATCCTTCAGACAGTTCAAGGAACGACGGAGCCAATTCCGTGATTTTCTCCAATATATCAACCCTGTAGGCGTACATTCCCACATGGCGAAGGTGTTTTTTATACAGATACCAATCGGCTTGAGGAATTTTATGAAGATGAGGAATGGGTTTTCGGCTGAAATAAAGGGCTTCGTTATTTTTATCCAGAACAATTTTCACTTCGCTTTCACTGAATATTTCTTCGGAGGTTTGGCATTCGATGTATTGCGTTATTATTTCTTCTGATCCGGTACATGATTCAGCCAATGATTTTACTTGTTCAGGATGAAGCATAGGTTCATCACCTTGAATGTTAAGGATATAATCGGCATGAACGCCATATTTATGATAGGCTTCCATACAACGATCCGTACCGCTTGGATGCGCGTCGGATGTCATTACGCAGGGAATTGAAAATTCCCGGCAGTGGGATTCAATTCGCTTATCATCGGTAGCCACCAAAACATCCGACAAAACGCCTGTTTTGATGGCGTTTTCATATACCCTTCTGATCATGCTTTTGCCCTTGATGTCAACCAGGGGCTTACCGGGAAAACGTGAGGAAGCATAGCGTGCAGGAATAATTCCCAAAACTTTCTTCTTCATCTTTGGTTAAATTTAATGTATTTTTATCGGCTTCATGATTGGCGGTAGAAAATTTTATCTAAGTATTTATACGTTGATTTTTTGTCCATTTGTTTTTCAATCACAAAATTTTCCTGACATAAAAACTTTTTTCCAATCCCTTTCCGACAGTATTTCAAAAATCAAGGATATAAAAATGAACATTTATGCCTCGGAAAGGCAGTCTAACCCGAATTCATACATCTCGGCAAGGTCTTTTGTAAAAATAAAATATAACCCGGTAAAAAAAATTTATTTTAAAAACCCTGAAAAGGGTTTGGAAATATTGTATGATCCGAATGTCGGACATAAAGCCCTGGTGAAGCCGCATATTTTTCCCTATTTACCCCTTTGGTTAGACACCCGGGGCAATATCATGAGAAAAAACCAGCATTATACCATTCATGAATTGGGCTTCGATTTTATTCTAAAATCCATTCAAATGACCGTGATTAAAGATAAAGATTTTTTCAAACATGCCCGATGGGCAGGAAGTGTAATGCGCAACGGTTACGATTGCATGTTGTTGATTTATGAAAATCCATCTTTTGACTACACCGAATATACAGTTACAGAAAAAGACAATCTTGACCTTTTGTGCTTAAAATTATGTATTAACCATTATATCGTCAGGGTTAAAAATGATCTATACAACGATTACAAACCCGTAAAAAAAGGGACTAAGCTCGTCATACCCAATTTGTATGCAAAAAAAGCCGTTATTTATTTTGATAAAAAAACATATCTGCCGGTCATCATCAGCCTCTATGATGATGCCGGCATGTTCGAACATTATGAGTATACAAACATTAAAATCAACTCAGGAATACCTGATGAAGAGTTTAGGAAGGACTTTAAAGAGTATAAGTTTTAAGTTTAAATAAGTTAAATTTTATTTCTTTCATAAAATAGTTAATAAGAATTTAATGAATAAAAAAATTAACTAGTCGGGGTGGCCGGACTCGAACCAGCGATCTCCAGCTCCCAAAGCTGGCGCGTTAGCCAACTACGCTACACCCCGTTGTTTCCGTGCAAAGATAGATTTTTTTTCGATAACGGAATTTATTTCTATTTCTCGCGTTTGTAACGCCTGTAACAGTCCATCACTTTCTGGTATAACTGATAGCCGTCTAAAAACAAATAATCTTCTGTTCTTAGTTCGAAGCAAAATTTTCTGAAATTTTCATAATCGATTTGGTCGTCACCGGTAAGTTTTCTTAAAGCATCTGGGCTTAATTTTTCTCTGATTTTTTCTTCCAGTAGCAATTCTTCATATATCCGAGCCAGTTTTCTTAATTCCCTACCACGCCTCGACCATGTATAATACATGGCCGTAATGGGGCTGTTCAGAGATTGATATAAATTAATCTTCGATTCACGAATAATTTTATCCATACGTTCTTTTTCGTAGGGTTTTAAAGAATAATCCATTACTTTCACTTCGGGTAGTTGAATGAATTTTCTTTTCATCTGCACTCTGGATAAATCCTGTTGGGGTTGCTTAAGCTCTTTTACGGGAATTTTAAGCGGGAAATATTGTGTATGATGAAAAATGATGGTGTCGTTCTCTTTTGCCGTTAGGTGAAATATTCCGTTCAGGTTGCTCATTACCCCATGCCCCGTATTTTTACAAAATACATAAACAAAAGGTACAACTTCGGAAGAATCGGAAGTGGTGATGACACCGCTGACTGAAACTTCATTTTGAGAAACCAGTTTGCTAGTTGCAAAAATGCAGTAAAGTATCAGGACGGCTTTCCTCAACATTCCAAGTTAAAAATAAAATTAACGATAACATGAATTTTTAACCATTTTTATTTGTTTTCCACATCATGGAATTAACCTTTTAAAAGTTTGTAAATTAGCAATGCATGAGCAGTGAGGCATTTTTAGTTTCGGCACGTAAATATAGGCCTCAAACCTTTGATTCCGTGGTGGGGCAGAGCCATGTTACCCAAACCCTGAAGAACGCCATTCAAAACCAACAGTTGGCTCATGCTTATTTATTCTGCGGGCCTCGCGGAGTGGGCAAAACAACTTGTGCACGGATTTTTGCCAAAACCATCAACTGCCTGAATTTATTACCCAACGGCGACCCCTGCAACAAATGTGAGTCGTGCACGGCATTCAACAACAACACTTCATTAAACATTTACGAACTAGACGCGGCAAGCAATAATTCCGTTGAAGATATTCGTGCCCTGGTGGATCAGGTAAGGTTCGCACCTCATTTAGGGAAATACAAAGTATATATCATTGACGAAGTCCATATGCCTGTCTCTTATACACATCTCCA
>JAOAHO010000068.1 GCA_026415195.1 Bacteroidia bacterium
CTTATATTGGCTACAACGGCTTTATATCCTAGGTGCTTCAGGGGAATATAAACCAAATCGAAATGAACGCCTTCCACCAGCATATCCGTGGTGAGGATTTTTACATGATTACCTGCATCAATCACAGCGGCATCATCGCCAGGTCCAAGCAGTGTGGATTCATTTTTTGTTTTATTTACAGATAACAACTGATCCAACAACTTAAATTCACCTAAGTTGCTGACAGGGGTTTTGTGCAGGTTTTCAAATTCTATCATAATGGAGTAGGATTTAAAGTTTGATACAAACGTTTTTCTCTTCTGTAAAAAACTCAATGGCCTGCAAGCCGCCTTCTCTTCCAATGCCGCTTGCTTTCATGCCGCCGAAGGGGGTGCGAAGGTCGCGTATCAGCCATCCGTTCACCCACACTATTCCGGCTTCCAGTTCCGAGGCCATGCGGTGGGCACGTTTCAGGTTGTTTGTCCACAGTGTAGAGGAAAGGCCATACATGGTACTGTTAGCCATTTCCAAAACTTCTTCTTCCGTACGGAAGGGTTGGATGGTTACCACGGGCCCAAAAATTTCTTCCTGATTGGTGCGGCAGGTGTGGCTTAGGCCTTCAATGATAGTGGGCATCACATAATAACCGTTTTTCAAAGGGCCTTCAAGGCGTGCTTCGTGGCCGCCGCAAAGGATGGTGCCCCCTTCTTTTTTTGCCAATTCAATATAACCGAGGATTTTATTCTTATGTGCTTGCGAAACTACAGCCCCGATGCGCGTTTTCTCGTCTAAAGGATTGCCTAAAATTAGTTCTTTTGTTCGTGCAACAAATTCTTGCTTGAATTTTTCATAGATGCTTTCTTCCACGTAAATCCTTGAACCGCAAAGGCATATTTGTCCCTGATTAGAGAAGGAAGAGAGTAATGTGGTTTTCATCATTGCATCAAAGTCGCAATCGGCGAAGATGATGTTGGGATTTTTTCCTCCTAATTCCAATGACAATTTCTTGAACATGGGAGCAGCCACGGAAGAAATATGCTTACCTGTTACAGTTCCGCCGGTGAAGGAAATAGCAGGAATTTTCGGATGGCTTACGATGGCATTACCTGCTTTTGCACCCAGCCCGTGAACGATATTAAAAACCCCGTCGGGAAAGCCGGCTTCCGCAATGTACCGGCTGAGCATGTATGCCGTCATGGGCGTAAGTTCTGAAGGCTTGGCCACTACGGTACACCCTGCAGCCAAGGCAGGTGCTACTTTCCAACTGAATAAATAAAGGGGCAGGTTCCAGGGCGATATACAACCGGCCACTCCCACCGGCTGGCGCAATACATAATTCAAAGCCACATCATCCATGGGATAGGCCTCGGTGTGCATCTGCAAAAGGGCATGGGCATAAAACCTGAAATTGGCCGAACCCCGGGGAATGTCCACCGAACGGGATAATGTGATAGGTTTGCCGTTATCAATCGTCTCGGCTCGGGCAAACTCTTCGGCATTTTTTTCAATAAGCGATGCCAGATTAAAAAGACATGCTGCGCGTTTTTCGGCAGGGTATTTTTTCCATATCCTGAAGGCATCCAATGCGGCATTCACGGCCATTTCCACGTCGCGTTCATCGCTGTCGGGAATATGGGCATACACTTCCCCGTTCATCGGACAATGATCAGGAATGTAAGATTGGCTGACGGGTTCCAGGTGTTTTCCGTTGATAAAATTCAAAATTTTTTCCATAATTAATGGAGTACGATTTTATGATGATATGAATTACTTTTGGTATTTAAAGTTAATAAGTAAATTCCGCAGGGCAAAGAAATTGGTCCGTTCAAAAAATTTTCTGCATTATCGGATTTAAGCAATATCCTGCCGCTCATATCCGACACAGACCAACTAATCAGGTTGGAAATTTCGGGACAATGGATTTTAAAAGAATTTTTTTCCATGATGTTGTACACCTTGCAATTTGAATTTACCGATGAAATGTCCTTCAGGCCCAATGGTTCACCGATTTTAATGTCATCAAGATATACATTATTGCCCAATCCATTCGGATCCCTGACATATTCGATTTTAAAAAATAATTGGGGAGTAGTTGTGTAACTACCAAGAGAATGAGTGAATTTTTTCCATTCGGATGGGGAAGGAACATAATTTTGGAAAGTAGATCCTCCGGTATTTAAAGAAGAACCGCTGATAGTGGAAAGCAAAGTCCAGGTGGGCGATCCCATATTTTTAACCCAAACTCTCAGGCTTGCCTGGCTGCCGGTTTGCATCTGTGCAGAGGCGTAATAAAACTCCAGGACCGGTTGGTTAAGGCCCTGAATATCAAACATGGGAAAATACAGGTTTACGTTTGAATTCGGCAAATCATTATAAACGTCAATCATCAGGGATTTTTGTCCGGTATGTGAGGCGATATTGTTCTGCTTGAACGGGCTGCCCATCGTTGGAATGCCGGTGAACCATACGGAATCGGGGAAATTAATATTTTCAAAACCTTGATCAACATTGACGATGCCGCCTATAGTGGATTGTACGGCCACTTCATTAATTTTCATAATGGAATCATAACCATAAGCATTTCCGCATTTAAGAAATACATCAGCAAAACCTGAACGGTTAAAAAGCATGTTTACGGTGGGTTGTGAGTAGGTAAAAGGAGATTTATTAGATTTCCAAAGCCAAGTCGAAGGGACAGAATAATCTGACATATCCTTCAAAATGGAATATCCGCCCAAATATGTTTCTTTTGGCAAAACTGAAAACAAAGGGCGTGGCGGACAATTATAATTTGGATTAACGACCCCTGTGTTTATGAGGTTTTGAGATGAAACTAAGTCGCCGCGGGATGCAATATTATTTTGAATGATTTGATGCATGCGGTTTTTTTGTCCGTGTGTGAACATACAAGAGCAAAAAGAATACTCCATATAATTTTGAACATTTTCAAGAATTGCAGGATTGCAAACAAATGCTTGAGTTGGATTACAAATTGTCCAACCTTTTGTGACGGGAGTATCGTTAATACCGTCGTCTCCACATGTAACCCCGGGGTTATTATTTAAACCCCAAACGTGTGGCAATCCAAGCATGTGGCCCATTTCATGAGTAAGTGAGCGAGACGACCATGGGTTGGATGTGCCAATACTTCCAACCATATTGTGCAATATAACAATACCGTCTAATGCGGAACTGACCGTTCCGGGAAGAAAGGCATATCCCCCGGCGCCCGGAGGAAGTTGTTTCACAACATAAATATTTAAGTATTTATCGGATGGCCAGGCATACTTGTAATTTGAAATGTCAACAGTAGTCCAATAAGTAAGAGAGTCAAAATGGCGTAAAATTCCTTTGGTGCATTTTCCTTGAGGATCTTTGGAAGCCAGTGTAAATTGTAAACATGCATCGGCCGCAAGGTTTTTAAATGCAGGAACGATATTTGAAGTATCGCTGTTTTGCTTACGGAAATCTTCATTTAATATGTTCAAGGCATCCAGTATTTGCATGTCGCTGATATTTTCCGGACCGTTCAGGTGAAGGATGTGAAATACCACCGGAATGGTATAACAAGTTTGAGCAGTTGTTAATGGAGGTAAACCCGAAAAGTCAATATGGCGGACATGTTGGGGATGTTGTGATATGAGTGTTTGCATGGCATATCCCAAACCGCATTGAAATTGGGCATGCATTGAAAAAAACATGAGGAAAAGCAAAATCAATGGGCTGCGCATGCGGACTTTGGCAAAGATAGTTAAAATAACGCTCATTAATAATTAAAAAAAATAAAATTTTATTTAGAATCAATTCGTTCAACATGCGTAACACCTTTCACTTTTTTAAGGTTTTTAATTAAATGGTTAAGGTGTTTGGTATCATGAACATAGACCATGATGGTGCCGGTGAAGATTCCGTCGTCGGTATCGAAATTGATGGAACGCATGTTCACGCGGTTGTCGTTGGATATGATTTTGGTGATGTTGTTTACGAGCCCGAGTTGGTCGGTGCCTTTAAGGCGAATTCCGGCAAGGAAAGAAATGAGTTGGTCGGTGGTCCACTTGGCTTTTACCACCCTGTAAGCAAAATTTGAAAGGAGGCGAATGGCATTAGGACAATTGATGCGATGGATTTTGATGCCTTCTGTGGTGGTGATAAAACCGAAAACTTCATCACCGGGAATGGGATTGCAGCAGGGAGCAAGGGAGTAGTCGAGCTTCTGCATATCGTCGCCAATCACCAGCAGTTGATCGGATCCGCGCGCATGCGTCACGATTTTTTCCAAGGTTTCGGTTTCTTCCTTCTTTTTCTTTCTCTGTCTGGCTGGTAGTTTTGGTTGGAGCAAATATTTGGAAAAGAGTTTGATTTCTTCCATATCCACATTTCCTTCGGCCACACGATAAAATAATTCCTGGGTGCTGGGCAGATGAAGGAATCGCATGAATTCATCGATGTTTTGGGTGGTGAAGTCAATGTGATATTTCAGGAATTTACGTTCCAAAATTTCTCTTCCTTCTTCAGCTCTTTTTTTGCGTAATTCTTTCAGTGCTGCTTTGATTTTTGATTTGGCTTTTGCTGTGGTAACAAACTTTAGCCAGTCTTCTTTGGGATGTTGTTTTGAACTGGTCAGGATTTCCACCTGGTCACCGCTTTTCAGCACGTGGCTGAGGGGCACAAGTTTGTGGTTGACTTTGGCTCCGATGCATTGTTCGCCCACGCGGGTGTGAATTTCAAAAGCGAAATCGAGTGCAGTGGCATTCACCGGTAAGGTTTTCATATCCCCTTTGGGAGTGAACACAAAAATTTCGTCGCTGAAAAGATTAAGCTTAAAATCATCGATGAATTCAAGGGCATTGGGATCCGGATTTTCCAGTAATTCCCTGATTTTAGTCAGCCATTCTTCCAGCTTACTTTCTTTATCAGCACCGGCTTCTTTGTATTTCCAGTGTGCAGCATATCCTTTTTCGGCCAACTCGTCCATGCGGGTGGTTCTGATCTGCACTTCCACCCATTTTCCCTCGGGGCCCATAACGGTGGTGTGCAGGCTTTCGTAGCCGTTACTTTTGGGGGTGCTGATCCAGTCGCGGAGTCGGTCGGGGTTGGGGTGGTACAGGTCGGTGATGATAGAATAAACCTTCCAGCAATCCGATTTTTCGTTTTCGGGTTCAGAATCGATGATTATCCGAATGGCAAAAAGGTCGTATATTTCTTCAAAGGCTACGTTTTTGTTTTTGATTTTGTTATAGATACTGTAGATGGATTTTGGCCTACCGAAAATTTTTATTTTTTTAAAACCGTTTTCATGTAAAATCTCTTTAAGGGGTTCGATGAACTTTTGAATGTATTTTTTTCTTTCCTCTTCGGTTTCTTTGAGTTTTTGTTCAATTTCATGATACGATTGCGGGTCGGTATATTTCAGGCTGCGATCTTCGAGTTCGGTTTTGATGGCATTAAGGCCCAGGCGGTGGGCGAGGGGAGCATAAAGAAAAAGGGTTTCGGAAGCGATTTTGAGTTGTTTGTCGGGCTTCATGTGATCCAGCGTGCGCATGTTATGCAGGCGGTCGGCCAGCTTGATGAGGATTACCCGAATGTCTTCCGACATGGTCAGGAGCACTTTCCTGAAGTTTTCGGCCTGAATGGAGGAATTTTGGTCGATGACTTCGGAAATTTTGGTTAGCCCGTCAATTATTTTACACACTTTCTCTCCGAACATTTTGCGGATGTCGTCGAGGGTGAGGTCGGTGTCTTCCACGGTGTCGTGGAGCAGGGCACACACTATTCCGGTAGCTCCCAATCCGATTTCCTCGGCACAAATTTGTGCTACGGCGATGGGGTGGTATATGTAGGGTTCGCCACTTTTCCTTCGCATGTGCTTGTGGGCTTCCACGGCGGTTTCGAATGCTTTACGGATGAGTTCTTTATCACCTTTTTCCAAACGCCTACGACAGGCTTTCAGAAGATTTTTATAGCGCTTCAGGATTTCTTTTTTTTCATTTTCTTCCTGAATATGAAGAACGGGCAAGAGTTCCATAAGAAAACGAACATTAAATTTAATCATTAATTTTACAAAAAGCAAGCAATTAGCTGTCATCCATGCAAAGCCTGGCCGAGAAGCACACGCAGATTATCAAAAGGATAGCCCGGGAACTGGGATTTGACTCCTGCGGGATTGCGCGTGCAGGATTTCTGGAAGAAGATGCACCGAAGTTGGAGGCTTGGCTGAAAAATCAGATGCATGGAAAAATGGCATACATGGAGAACCACTTCGACCTGCGGCTTGATCCGCGTTTGTTGGTACCCGGCACAAAGTCGGTGGTATCGTTAGCATATAATTACGGAAAAAAAAGTTTGACTGCAGAGGAGAATAAGCCCCGCATCAGCAAGTATGCCCGGGGCCGCGACTATCATAAAGTTTTGAAGAAAAAACTTAAAATTTTCATGGAACGCATCAGGGAAGAAATCGGGGATGTGCAGGGAAGGTATTTTGTGGATTCCGGCCCCTTGCTGGAGCGTTCCTGGGCTGTGAGAGCGGGGCTGGGATGGATAGGGAAGAACGGGAATCTTATATTAAAGAAAAAGGGTTCATATTATTTTCTGTGTGAATTATTGTTAGATATCGAACTGGTTCCCGATGTACCCGTGGCAGATTTGTGCGGTTCGTGCAACCGTTGTGTGGAGGCTTGTCCCACGGATGCCATTGTGAAGCCCGGAGTGGTGGACGGAAGCAGGTGCATCAGTTATTTTACCATCGAATTAAAAGAACAATTTCCCGAGGAATACAAAGAAAAAGCGGGTGCATGGATATTTGGGTGTGATGTATGCCAGGAGGTGTGTCCGTGGAATATCAGGTTCGAAACCGATTCAAATGAAAAGGATTTTGAAAGCAAAGAATATATGCATTGGGGAATGGAGGATTGGGAGAAGTTAAGTGAACAGGAATTTGAGGAATACTTATCGGGGACTGCGCTGAGGAGGCCCGGATTTACGGGTTTGAAGAAGAATATAGAGGTGGTGAAAGAAAACATGAAGAAGGGGAAAGGATAAAATTACGCAAAATGCGTTACGCAAAATGCGTAATTATTATTTTCGTTGGAGCCAACGGAGGAAAAATTTATCGTTCAGGGTATAGTAGGGTTCGGGAACGAAGGTCGCTTTGTAAATAAGTTCTTTGTTCAGGAGCGCCTCTAAGCTGCGGTTAATGCTGGATACGGCCCCCAACTGGTATTTTTTTATGAATTCGGCAGCATTGGGCTTATATACTTTTTCTTCCATGGCAATGGCTTTTAAAAGTTGCCATTGGGTTGCCGTAAGCATATTCCGATATTGATAGTAGATGCTTTCTTCCAATGCGTGGATGGAGTCGCAGGTGTGCAATACGTCACGCAGTTGGATGGTTTTGATTTTTTTTTCGAAGAGGCGGTTACAAAGGAACTGGATGTAATAGGTGTGGCAAAAAGTCCATTCCAGTATAAAGTCGAGAGCTTCCGGCGTGATTTTTCTTTGATACCGTGCCAGTTGGGTCGTGATGAATTGGGCATACTTACGCGGGGCGATGAAATCCAGGTGAAGGTTTGAACAACTGGCATAGAAGGGGCGCTTGGCATTGTTGAATATATGGTGCATGAGTTTTTGGTTGCTCCCGCTGAAGATAAATGCCGTGTTTTTGAGCCCTTGTATATGGCTACGCAAAAGGGCTTCTACGTTTTTTTCGGGATAGTGCAGAATTTGCTGAAACTCATCAATGGCAATGACTATTTTATTTTTATGTTGTTGGAGGAATTCAAAGATCTGCAGGATGGTTTTTTCGTAGGCAGATTTATTTGCAATGTCAAGGGTGACCTGTGGGCTGCCGGTAATGGGATCGTAGCTGATGACGGCCCTGAGGCGGCGGACGAAGTCCGAGAGGTATTTGGAAAGATTTTTGTTTTCGGGGATTTTATTGTAGACGGCTGTGGCCAGGGCATTGGTAAAGTCCCTGAGGTTGTGGGTAGCCAAGATATCCACATAGATGCAGGTTATGTTTTTTTGCTTTTGTAAGAGGTGAAAGGCGTGTTTGATGAGGCCTGTTTTTCCGATACGGCGAATGGCAAACATGGCGGTGTGCATATTGCCGTTGATGTTTTTGATGATGGTTTGGGTTTCTTTTTCCCTGTCGCAGAAATAACGTTCGTCGAGGTAACCCGAGACGATGAAAGGATTGTCGGCAAGTGATTTCATAACACAAAGGTATAAAAAATTACGCAAAATGCGTTACGCAAAATGCGTAATTTTATTTTAGATGGATTTTGTGGGTTTTTAAGTTTTTTTATTGTGATTTGCTTTCAATTCGTACCTGCCTGACGGCAGTCAGGACTTTGACATACTGATAAACAACTAATTAAAGAATTAAGCGATGAGTAAGATTGTTGTGATTTGCTTTCAATTCGTAACTTTGACATACTGATAAACAACATTTTTAAAAGTTTGATGTTTCATAAATGAGTTGTGATTTGCTTTCAATTCGTAACTTTGACATACTGATAAACAACAATTATTGAAGTAGCCAAAACGTCCAAAAAGTTGTGATTTGCTTTCAATTCGTAACTTTGACATACTGATAAACAACTAGGGATTTAAAAAACCTTTT
>JAOAHO010000069.1 GCA_026415195.1 Bacteroidia bacterium
GCACATTCCGCACGCCCTGACTACGCTTTGAAGGATAGGGCAGGGCCACACCAAAAGTTGAAAAAACAGGGATCATTTTAGAGGCAGCGGTAATTTTATTTTCAAACGAGGTTTTGCGATTGTCAAACATTAAACCGAAACCTAAATTCAGGTCTAACCTGGTGAACAATCCTAAGGCGGCCGGATTAAAAGAGGCACAACTCATGTCGGCTCCTAAGGCCCCCATGGCACCTCCCATACCGACAAACCTGGAACTACCACCCACATTGGTTCTGGAGTAACGTAAATAATCTACGTCATTTTGTGCGATAAAGAAGGAGATAAAAGCAGAAAGTACTGCGATACGCTTTAAAATGACCATCAATTAACGAGGTCTGATGTTAATTCCTCCGCCGGAATGGCGTGGTGTGGAGATTTTGATGTCGGATGGGGATAGATTGCGAAATAAACCAGAATTACGTTCAGGCTTTATGGATTCGGATTTAAATGGTAAGTTTTCTTCAGAACCCGAAATGTTTTTTATCTTCACAGGAAGTGATTGTATTCCTGGGCGGCCGGAACCGGAGGGATTCATAACATTAACATTTTGATTTTCTGAAATGTTAAAAGATGAGTTTATTCCTTTTATAGGGGTAGAGTTCCAAGATACGTTATCTGCAGAATATTGTTCGGCATAAATTTTTGAAATGAGGCCGTTCCTTGGAATGGGATTGTCCATTATATGATAAGGATCGGTGGAAGATATGGCTTGATTTTTCAAGGGATTCGGATCAAACCCGCTGATAGAATTCGAATTGAATGGCCTTGGATTTTCTTTAATTCCAGGATGGTCGGTAAGCGTAAAATGTTCCTGAAAAGTTTGGAATTTGCCTGAGGTAATATCTTTTTCTCCTGTTGGCCTGCCTAATCTGCCACTTTCCAGATTTTTTTCAGCTTCTCCAATTGTCATACCGGCATAAGATCGAATGGTGGAGTTCGACCCTCCGGAAAATCCCCTTGGTCCGTAATGATAAGTGTTAACATCATAAGGATTGTAATAAGCATAGTTCCAGTAAGGATTATTCCATGCCCAACCTCCATAGGGATAATTCCACCCCCAGCCATAATAGGGATAATTCCAATACCATGGGTTGTTCCAAAATCCCGTATTTCCCCAACCCCAACCCAAAGAAATTCCATAGTTCCAACCCGCACCCGGGCCATAATTACCAATGAACATCGGTGTATTCCACCCCATGTTCCAACAGTTCATCCCATTATACCAAAAGGGTGAGTAAATGCTTTGGTTCCAGGCACAAGAACACGGGTTATAAAACCATTGGTTGGTGTACCAATCATCATAATAACTTAAGCCGGGATTAAATTGATGAAACCTTTTTAGCCGTGAAGCATATTCATAGTCATAGTAATCTTCATAAGAGAATTCTCTGTCATTGTATTTTGGGTCCAACGACATTTCTTTTTCTTTCCTGGCATACCATTCCTTTTCTTTTTGCTCCATCTCTTCCTGAGCTTTCTTTTGGGCAGCCAATTGCAATTTTCTTAATTCAATGGGATCATCGTACACCTCATCATAACCTTTTCCTGAATTTTTAATGCTACTACAGGAAAATGAGATTACAATCGATATCGATACTAAGGAAAGCGCAAAATTTTTCATAACTTATATAACGTAAATTTACGAATTTTGGCTGAGAATTGAAAACACTTTTTGTACAAATTAACAAAACATGAGTAAGGTTATCACACCAAGGGAAGAAGATTACAGCAAGTGGTATAATGATCTGGTTGTTCGTTCCGGCCTGGCCGATCACAGTTCGGTGAGGGGATGTATGGTGATTAAGCCCTATGGTTATGCCATTTGGGAAAAAATGCAGCAAATCCTCGACAGGATGTTTAAAGATACCGGTCACGTCAATGCATATTTTCCTTTGTTTATTCCGAAATCACTTTTTGAAGCGGAAGAAAAGAATGCCGAAGGCTTTGCGAAGGAATGTGCTGTGGTTACGCATTATCGTTTAAAAAATGTACCCGGAGAAAAAGGAAAACTGATGGTGGATCCTGAAGCCAAACTGGAAGAGGAATTGGTTGTGAGGCCCACCAGTGAAGCCATCATTTGGAATACATACAAGAATTGGATACAGAGCTACCGCGACCTTCCCATCCTGGTGAACCAATGGGCCAATGTAGTTCGATGGGAAATGCGCACACGCTTATTTTTAAGAACGGCCGAATTCCTTTGGCAGGAAGGCCATACTGCTCATGCAACGCGCGAAGAAGCCATGGAAGAAACCCGCAGGATGCTGGAGGTGTATGCAGATTTTGCTGAAAATTATTTGGCCATTCCGGTGATTAAAGGAATAAAAACCCCTAACGAACGTTTTGCAGGTGCCGACGAAACATTTTGTATTGAAGCCCTGATGCAGGACGGCAAAGCCCTACAGGCCGGCACATCCCATTTTCTGGGACAAAATTTTGCCAAGGCCTTTGATGTTAAATTTGCTGATAAAGATGGTAAGCTTGAATATGTATGGGCTACCAGTTGGGGGGTTTCAACACGACTAATGGGGGCCCTCATCATGAGTCATAGCGACGACGACGGCCTCGTCCTACCTCCCAGATTGGCTCCGATTCAGGTAGTGATTATTCCCATATACAAAGGACTAGAAGGGTTAAACAAAATCAGGGAAAAAGCCAACCTGCTTGTTCAGGAATTTAAAAAGAAAAATATTTCCGTAAAATTTGATGATGCCGACAATGCACGTCCGGGCTATAAATTTGCGGAATATGAACTGAAAGGAGTTCCGGTGCGCCTTGCCCTTGGCGAACGTGATCTGGAAAATGGTACTATTGAACTGGCCCGACGCGACACCAAAGAAAAACAATCTCTTCCTATGGTAGGCATAGTTGAACATGTGGAAAAACTTCTTGATGTCATACAGCAAAACATTTATCTTATTGCCAAAAACCGGACTGAACGGATGACCTATAGGGTGGATTCCTATGAGGAATTCAAAAAACTACTGGATGAAAAGCCGGGTTTTTTGCTGGCACATTGGGATGGAACGCCTGAAACCGAAGAAAGAATCAAAGAGGAAACCAAAGCTACCATCCGTTGCATTCCGCTTAATAACCCCAAAGAAGAAGGAAAATGTATCTGCACCGGTAAGCCTTCCACCCAACGAGTGGTGTTTGCCCGTGCGTATTAAATAAAAAAATGCAAGCTAAAGAAGAAGACATTCTGCGTTTGCTCACCACCAAATCGGTGATGAAGCAAAATATCTTTCATCACACCATCGAGGCTTTCCAGTTGCTTCATCGCGTGTGTGAAAAAATGATAGACCAACTGAAGGAAAAAGTTTCTTCAGTAGATCCGCGTGTAACTTTTTTTCATAAGGACTTTAACATTCACTCGTTTCAGATTAAAGTTGCCGGTGATATCCTTCAATTCGATATGCATACCAATGTTTTCGAATTTCCGGAAAATCATCCTATCCGAAAACATAGCCGGCTGATCAGGGATCCTGATTTGGGGTATGCAGGCATCATTACAGTGTATAATTTCATGGCCGATTCATTTAAATATAACCGAACGCACGACCTGGGCATACTGGCTGCACGCATTTTTGTAAATAAAGAAAAAAATATTTTACTCGAAACAAAATATTCCTCCGGTTATCGTATGGAAAATTTTACGGAAGAACCTTTTCAGGAAGGCATGTTCAGGCAGATTTTGCTAGATTTAATATATTTTGTTATTGAAGACGATTTACCTGTTCCTCCTTTCCAGAATGTAATGCAGGTTACGGTGGCAGAAGTTCAGGAAAAAGCAGGAAGCACAATATTACGCACCGGTAAACGTTTGGGATTCAGTAAAGGAGACGATGATAGTTTCTTTGAAGATATAAAGTTGTAATTAATAATTATATAAAAGCGGATGAAGATACCAGCCACACCCGTTAAAGAAATTGCCGTGCTTTGTAATGCCAAACTGCTGGGCAATGAAAATCTCATGGTAACCGGAATTAATGAAATTCACCGCGTAGAAACCGGAGATATTGCTTTTGTTGATCACCCCAAATATTATGGCAAAGCTTTGAATTCGGCTGCTTCTGCTATCCTGATTGACAGTAAAGTGGATTGCCCTGAGAATAAATGCCTGTTGATTCATCCTGAACCTTTCAACGCTTTTAATCAGATATCAAAGCATTTTTCCCCTCCAAAAATTTTTGAATGCGACATTGCTCCTGATGTACAAATTGGTTATGGTACGGTGATTATGCCTGGAGTCAAGATCGGCAGTGGTGTCAAAATTGGTAGTCATTGTCACATATTTCCAAATGTGGTAATATATCCGAACACCGAAATAGGAAATGATGTCATTATTTATGCCGGAAGCGTCATTGGTTCCGATGCTTTTTATTTTAAAAACCAGTCTGGGAAGCATATTCCTTTGTACTCTTGCGGTAAAGTTATCATAGAAGATGGTGTCAGGATAGGTGCCAATTGTACTATCGATCGTGGAGTGACTGCCGTCACACGGATTGGAAAAAATACCATTTTGGATAATCTTATTCATATTGGCCATGATGTTGAAATAGGTGAAAGTTGCCTTTTAGCGGCACAGGTTGGAGTTGCGGGATGTGTGGTAATAGGTAACCAAGTGAAAATTTGGGGGCAAGCTGGCATTAACAGCAACACCGTCATTGAAGACGGTGCTGTAATTTATGCCCAAAGCGGTGTAACGGGCCACATTGCCAAAGGATCGGTTATTTTCGGAACTCCCGGTGGCGATGCTCGTGAAAAAATGAAAGAACTTTCCGCCCTGAAATACTTGCCGGAGATCGTCCGAAACGGCAAAAAATGATATTTTCACAACCGTATTGCAGGTTCTATCCGTAAATGAAGAAATCTTTTTTGAAATATTTTTTCCTGTCTTCATTTTGCCTTTTCAAAATTTATTCTCAATGTAACATTTCAGGGAATATTACGGATGAGTCCGGGTACAACATAGAACAGGTTTTGGTGGTTTGCAAGGAAATACCGTCATTACAAACTTTTTCCGACAAAAACGGAAACTATTCCTTAACCGTTCCCACTAACACGGTTATTACTCTGGTTTTTCAAAGCGTGAATCATCATGGCATCGAAAAAAAATTTGTTATTGAAAATGAAAAAAATTTATTTTATCATCCCGTGATGTATTCCAAATCTTTATTAAGTGAAGTGGAAGTAACCGGAATGCAGAACCGTATGTCTGAGAGCATCAATCTGAATGCCAAAATTTTCAATCATTTGCCAACTCCTACCGGAAATATTGAAGATCTTATTAAAACGCAAATCGGAGTTTCATCAAGAAATGAACTGAGCAGCGGATACAGCGTCAGGGGAGGGAATTTTGACGAAAACCTGATTTATGTGAATGATATAGAAATTTACAGGCCTTTTTTGGTCCGTAGTGGTCAGCAGGAAGGTCTGAGCTTTGCTAATCCGGCCATGGTGGGCCAGATGGAATTTTCGGCGGGTGGCTTTGAGGCACGGTATGGAGATAAGTTGAGCAGCGTGTTGGATATTCAATACCGAAGGCCCTACAAATTTGCATCACAAGGCAGTGCCGGTTTTCAAGGAGGAATGCTTCAGGCTGAAGGAATTTCCGCAAACCATCTTTTTTCATGGAATGTCGGGGCGCGCTATCGCAGCACGCGTTCTCTGGTAAGAAAAATGGATACCAAAGGCCAATATAACCCCAGCGCCGGTGATGTGCAGGGCTTTTTTACGTTTTTGTTTTCCGAAGAATGGTCGCTTGAATTGTTGGGCAATGCCAATTTCAACCGGTTTGAAGTGATGCCTCAAACGCGCGAGACCAATTTTGGTACGGTGAATAATGCATTGCGCTTAACCGTGTTCATGGGGGGACGTGAACTCATGCAATATCTGACGCTTACCGGTGCAAGCAGCTTAATTTTCAAGCCTAATGCCAACACCCGGATCAAATGGATACAATCGGTCTATAACACGCGGGAAGAAGAACGTTATACAGTGTTGGGCCAATATTTCATTGACCAACTGGAAGCCGATCTGGGCAAACCGAATTTCGGACAGGTGGCTTTCAACCGTGGTGTGGGTTCATTTTTAAACAATGGCCGGAATACCCTGAACGCCAATGTCTGGAGTGAAGAAATCAAGGCCTTCCATGTTTATAATAAAAAAGAAATTTTTTGGGGATTGCGCTGGCAGATGGAAAAAATTTCCGACCGGATGAACGAATGGCGCTTGCTCGACTCGGCAGACTTTTCCATACCGTGGAGTCCGAATGAAATTATATTAAATGATGTCATTAAGGCAAAGAACAATGTGATTAGTCAACGTGTCATGGCATATGGCCAATTTAAAAATCATTTTGTTTTATCCGATTCATCGGAATTATCGTTACATGCCGGTATCCGGACACATTATTGGACGTGGAACAGACAAACGGTTGTGTCTCCCCGGGCAGGAATTTCCTGGAAGCCGAAATGGAAAAAAGACTGGATATTTCGTTTGTCGGGAGGGCTGTATCACCAGCCGCCCTTTTACAGAGAAATCAGGAATATTAAAGGGAATATATCTAAGGATGTGAAAGCGCAACTCTCCTATCATGCCGTTCTTTCTGCCGATTATGTATACACCATGTGGAAGCGCCCTTTCAAACTTTTGATGTCGGCGTATTACAAGCATTTGGCACAAGTGAATCCCTACGAGATTGACAACGTCAGGATTCGTTATTTTGCCAACAACCGTTCAACGGGCTATGCCACGGGCTTTGATCTTCGCGTTAACGGTGAATTTGTAAAAGGAGTGGAAAGCTGGATGAATATCGGTATTCTGCAAACCATGGAGTATTCTATTGATAATGTTTATTACGAGCGCTACAATAAATTCGGACAAAAAATCATCAAAGGATATACTTTCGACCAGGTGGCCGTTGACAGTGTGAGGATTGATCCCGGATATATTCCCCGCCCTTCCGACCAAAGGATTAATTTTTCTATGTTTTTTCAGGATTACATCCCTCAGTTTCCCTGGTGCAAGTTCAATCTGACCATCATTTTCGGAACGGGATTGCCCTTCGGGCCTCCGAATCATTTGCGTTATCAGCAGGTATTTAGAATGCCTCCTTACAGGCGTGTGGATGCAGGTTTTGCCTTTAATTTACTGAAGGAGAATCGCGCAATCAAAACAAAAAATATCACGAACAAAATCAAGGAAGCATGGTTGTTTGTTGAGGTGTTCAACCTATTGGACATAGAAAATACGGTTTCTTATAACTGGGTTCAGGACGTGACGGGATCGAAACTGGCCGTTCCGAATTATCTGACCGGTAGGGTTTTTAATGTCAGGTTAAGCTGGAATTTTTGATATGTTAAAAAAATACTCCAAACAAGCGATTGAGATGTTCACGGCCCATGTAAAGCAAAACCCCGAGGGCTTTAATTGGTTAGTGAACAATGGGTATATGGAATTGGTAGCCGTTTTGGATGCCATTCGCGACGACAAAAAGGCCTTCGACTTTCTGATGAACAATAAATTTTACATTTTGGCTGCTTTTGTTAATGCCGTGTGGGAAGATGAAAAAGCGTTTAAATTCCTGATGGATCAGAAAGCATATGATTGGGCTGCTTGCGCGAATATCATTAACGGAGATGAAAAAGCACAGGAGGCGCTTTTAAAATTGAAAAAGGAGCATTTTGTGAACCTGGCGCTGGCCATTCAATATCGCATCCAACAGGATGGCGACCGCAACGTTAGCCCCTGGGGAGTTTTGCAAAATTTGTTTAACTTCAAAAAATACGACTGATGAGGGTTATTGAGACCATTCCGCATCCTTTAATGAACGTTCAAATTTTAAAAATGAATGATAAATACATCATTCGCTTTGAAGCAGGGCCAATGGAACAAGTATATAAAATCCCTGCAGAGGAATTTTGCGGAATAGAAAAAATTAAAAAGTTGATTCAAAAAGATAATATGGAAACAATATTGGATGTTTTTTTAAAAATGAAAAAAAATACAATGTTATTCTATTTAAAATAAAATTAGAAATAGTAACATAACTTTCTGTTTAAACATTCAAAGTCAAAATTTAAAATCAACTGATTGTTGTGTTTATTGAGGTATTTAATTAATGTATTGAATATCAATATTTTAAGTATTTATATTTATCATTTTTTGGTCAATACAATTAAACTTGAATAAAAAACATTTAACAATAAGAAAAACATAAAATAAAGTACAAATTGTTAAAATGTTCAATATTTAATATAAAAATATTATGCAATTTAAAATAATTCTATTTATATTTGCATTGATATGAAAACTAAAACTATTGAACACAATCAAACCGATTTTCTGAACAAAATTTTAAATGAGAAAACCAATCTTAAAAATTTTGCCTTAAGCTTAACCCGAAATAATGACGATGCCAATGACCTGGTGCAGGATACATA
>JAOAHO010000070.1 GCA_026415195.1 Bacteroidia bacterium
TCCGGTAAGAAAATTTAACTATCTTACCGCTAACCAAATGCTACTCAAAAAAATTGCACTTATTACTTGAACTTACACAATAAAAAATTCATTAAAAAAAATATTATGTATATTTATGGAATAACGCAAATGCATTTAAAAAGCCAATACTTTGAGTTGGTAACAAATAAATTGACGCATAACCATATTAAGCAAAAGAAATCATGAAAAAAAAATTAATCTTCGGAATTTTGACAGCAATGGTTGTAATTTTTATGACACCTCTTCTGCAGCAATGCAGGAAAGATCGCCCGGCGGAAGATCCAACTGTAACCGACACGCCTGTATCCAATCCGCTTTCCGACATCAACAATACCCTCGGGTTCGGGCTTCTTTCAAAAATCAAAGGCATTTGGAATGGGCCGGTCAGTTCCACTACTCCGCTTGGAAGTTATCCCGAATGGATTGTGGATTTCAGGCCAATTTCGGAAAATCAGATTTCTGCCAAAAACGAATTAGACAAGTCAAATGACATTCACATGAGTTTTTTCATTGCAAAATACAAAAACGAATATCGCATCTGTTTTCGTAACGGCGGTTCATTTGGCGGACAGACAAGAGTATCTTATTTACTGTGCGACAGCGTTTCAGAAAAGCCAACACATTCCTATTATAGATTTTCCGAAATAATTAAAGGTAAAAGCCGGGCCTACACTGAGGTGATTTTTACCAACGACAGCTTGATTATGAAATCCTATACCAATCACTACAATACCTTAACAGTTCCAACGCTTCATATGGCCTGGACCGCAAAACTTCAAGACAGCACTTCTTGTATTCCTGCCGTTTCATATTTTGGTTTTCCCAAAAAAACTTTGACTAAAGATTTTTCTTCAACATTTACAGGTCAGACCGAAGCGATTTATTATACAAATAACAGTAATGACCCCTACACCGAAGCACAGCAACCGTATTTGGGTAAGGCAATCATCAACTACACCTATGCCGGTACATATACTCCTGATCCAAACAAAAAGACATTTATTATCATTACCACACAACCTTTAATAAACGGATTTTTTTTAAATGCTGCCAACCTGAAATATCGTTCAAGATATGTAATACTCTCTGCTACAGATCAAAGTTACGTATTCAACTATATGCATCCCGGAACGTATTATTTATATGCATTTTATGACACAGATGGAAATAAAAATTTCAGCAGTGGTGACTGGGTAAGCACCACCAACACAACTTTTACTCTGACCAACCAGGGCACGGTAACTTCCGGTACGCAAATAAACTTCACCATCCCATAAAAGACCGTTCTATTGAAAATTAAATTTTCTTACTTACATTTGTAATCGTTAAATGAATAGTTTTTCAAATTATAACCATCGAATCCGAATCATTAATATTCATTATGCTACCTATAAAAGTGAAAAAAAAAAACAATCCCAATTGTCTTCACATCTTTTAATTTTACAATTGGCATTTTCACGAAAGATTCTTTTATTTTTTCCCTACCTCTCAATTTGTTATTTTCGTTAAATCAAAAACGTTTAATGAAAATAATGTGTTTCTACATGTAAAAATCATATAAAATCATGGCATTAGCTGAAAATAATTTTGAAGAAATAAAAAAAAGAGTTTTTGATGCATACAAGAAAGAGGAATTAATTATAAACGAATTTAGAGAATATGCCAGGCGGCTAAAGAATGAAGTTAAACCAATAAGGCCCTATTCAGTCAATGCAGTTTCGTTTGTGTCCTCTGATGGTGGTGATAATCGGCTTTATTTTAATCCTGCTACGGTAGAATTAGTTCGAGTTGTTGATTCTAGAGGAAATCAGTGTGCACTTGATGCAATTGCATCAAATTCAAAGGCATCAGACTTGAATACAAGGGTTGAAAGATCCAGTCCACTATTAGTCGAGCCTTTACGCAAGCTTTGTCATGACCTTAATACAAATGTAGTGAGCTTATCGTATTTACTTAATGGTTTAGGTGAACCAGGTAAAAGTACAGGAGCTATAAGAGTATACAGGGATATTATAGAATGGGCTGTTTTATATGATTTAATGAAATATAGAGAATGGGGGTCAGATACAATAATTGTTAGAGAAGGCATGTTAAGAACCAAATCTTTTAAACGAGATATTTTTCCAAAGATTGATCACTTAATAAGAGAAGCATATAAAGAACATAAAAAAAGAAATATTACAGTTTCGATGGTTGGTGTTGCTAAACAAAATGCAGTGTTAAGCCGCTTATCGGTTGCCTTAGAATTAGAAGAAACATTTCACAAACCATATCCTTGTTATGTCCAAGTGCCTAAGGATATTGAAGAGAAGTGTTACAATTTTGACAGAACTTGGTTAGACACATTAGAGACCAGTGAACCTAATGAAGATGGAAAATATCTTTATCAATCAATGGGAAAATTGTTTCTAGTAAAGTTTGGTAACAGGCCATTTGATCCAATTTGGCCAGTAGATATTGCTGAATGGCAATTAGACGAAGCAGATAAAATATTAGGCCAACTAACGCAGGATGCCCAGCCCGGTTTCCCGATTCCTGATTTTCCAATGTGTATTCAGAAAGCACACGACTTTGCAAGAGTAAATGGACTTGAAGTTGATATTTTACAAGATATATTATTTGAAGGAATTACGCAGAATTTGTCTGCAAAAGAAAAAGAAAAAATATTAAGAATGAAATACTTAGGACAGAATTTAACCAAAATAAGATACAGAAATGCCTGAATTATTTTCAAAGTCAAAATTAATGGGGACCTTTAAAGGGTTCAGTGAAAAGGGATTTGAATTTGCTGCGGAAATCGTAGCGCCCTATAATGTTGAAATGCAAGACAGGCCTCAACTTGGTCAATTCTTATTAATACAATTAGGCACTCCAGATGAAGCTTCATTAGGAAGAATCACAAAGTTTGTTCCTTCAGGCTTACTAGCTACCGCTGAAGGTGAGGACTACATAAATACAATGCAAGAAAGAGATCAAGAAATCCCAGAAGATTTAAAAAAACAAAAACTTAAATATAAAGTTTACATTAAGCTTTTGGGAGCAGTAAAAAATATTAAATCTAAAGTAATTGTTGATGGCAAAGAAAAAGATGTAGAGAAAATCATTTTCGTTCCATCACAAAGACGTTTACCACATTTAGGTGCAAAAGTTGCTTTACCTAGCGATAGTGTACTTAAAGAGCTTTGCCAACTGAGTGGTGGGAATACAGATTTGGGGGATTATGTTTTAGGTGAATTTGTTTATTCTGGTAAAACTATGGAACATGACACTATTTTTCGACACATTTCACCAAAGTTAAAGGTTACATTTAATATTAATAATCTTGTTTCAAAACGTACCGTTGTCTTCGCAAGAGCTGGGTACGGAAAATCAAATTTAATAAAATATTTAATCTCAGAATTATATCGTAATGGAGTACCTAAAACTGAAGATGGGAAAAATGTTGGTGTATTAATTTTTGATGCAGATGGAGAATATTTTTGGCCTGATAATGTCAAGAATAGGCCTGGATTATGTGATGTTCCACAACTTAAAGATTACGTTCTAGTTTTCACTAATCGAAAAAATGATAGGGCACCAAAATATTATGAAAGTTGGAAAGCAGGAGAAGTAAGATTAGATATTAGAAATCTACCTGCAAGAGACGTTATAAGCATTGCTGTTTCACCTGAAAGACAAGAACAACAAAATATATTAAAACTAAAAGGACTATCGGAAACTAATTGGAGACAGTTGATTGATATAATAACCGAAAAAGGATATCAGGCTACTGATGAAGAAATAGGAACACTCATTGGCTACTCTGGAGAACAAATAAGAAATAATCTAGGAGAAATAAATGCAGCTAGAAGTAATTTAAATAATTTAGTTAAAATGCTACATGATCCTGAAAGCTTGCTAATTGATGGTACAATAGAAGCTTTAAAGGAAGGAAAATGTGTCGTAATTGACATTAGTATGTTAAGTTCAACAGCGGGTTATAATATTGCAGGGTTGTTATTGAGAAAGATTTTTTCCTACAATCAAGAGAATTTTACTGGAGGAACTTCACCTATTCCTGTCATAGCTGTTATTGAAGAAGCACAAAGTGTTTTAGGAAGAAACCTAGAAGAATCCAGTCCTTTTGTGGAATGGGTTAAAGAAGGACGTAAATATGACTTAGGTGCAATTCTCGTTACCCAACAACCTGGATCAATGGCACCGGAACTCTTAAGTCAGGCAGATAATTGGTTTTGTTTTCATTTACTTTCTGAAGGAGATGCAGGAACCTTAGGAAAATACAACTCTCATTACTCTCATGACATTCTTGCCCACTTAATCGGTGAACCGATTCAAGGTAACTGCTATATGTGGAGTGCACCAAAACAACCATTTGTTCTTCCTGTTAGGATAAGAGATTTTGAATCATTATATAAAAATGAAATAATAAATAATAAAGAAGAACCCGAGTATGTAAATTCTTCAGCAAAAAATATTTTAGCAAAATATAATGATAGAATTTCAAAAATGGCATATCTCCTTAAAGAAAAAATTATTGAAAAAAGGAATTTACTTTCCATAATGAGTTTTGATGATGATTTTTTGGGTATTTATGATGGTCAGCTTTATTTTTTAATAAAGGATGTTAAGAAAGAATTTCCTGATGAACTTAGAAATGAAAATGAACTTAAATTTATTTTATTAAAAAAAATTTTAGATTTTGAACCCATAATTCGAAAAGCAAAACATCCAGATAAACAAAAAGAAGTTGATTATTACTGTGCTCCAAGAAATTGTTGGCAAAAGATTAGAAAATTATGAGCTTCAAATTTGACCTGATTCATAAAGATATTTTTAAAATAAACGATAAAATTGAGGTTTCTCTTAAAGGAAAATCATTAAAACAAAGAGTTAAACTTTTAATACTTCGCGATCTGTTAAATCTCGGATGGGATATAAAGTTTAGTAAAAAAAAAATTGAGGTTACTCCACCTGAGTTGTATGACAAAGAAACTATAAGACAGGCCATGTCGATTAAACGAAATGAAATTATTAATAAAAATAGAATTTGGATAGACCATCATATTGAATTTGCCAGGCAGAATTTAGCCAGTGGCTACCAAGTATTGAATTCTGAAATTGATCCGATTATAGAAGTCTGTAAAACTAAAAAGCAAATGGATTTATTTAGAATCTTTCGTTACTATTGGAGTTCACCTTACAGTGATTACGTTGGAAGAAGAATTAAGTTTATATTTCGAGACGGTGCTTTACCAAATAAACCAGTAATTGGTATAGCAGCTTTGGGAAGTCCAATTATTCATATTCCGGAAAGAGATGAGTTTATAGGATGGGATAGAAATACAAGAACAAAAAATCTCATTTACACAATGGATGCTTACGTCATAGGTGCATTACCTCCATATAATTATTTGTTAGGAGGTAAATTGATTTCACTCTTACTTGCATCTAATGAAATAAGAGAAATATATCAAGAGAAATACAAAGAAAAAGTTACAATTATTGATAAAAAAATTGCAAATTCATTGGTCGGAATTTTTACTACAAGTTTATATGGTAAAAGTTCTCAATACAATCGATTGAAATATAAGGGCAATTTTATTTATCACCATATTGGCTATACCAAAGGTTATGGCACATTACATCTTTCTAAAGAAACAATTCAAGAAATGGTGAATTTTCTAAAATCAAAAAACATTAAAGTTAATCATCGATTTGGTGATGGACCGAGTTGGGTTATGAGAGTAATTGCTGCAGCAGGAGAATTAGCAGGTTTTGATGCCGACTTTCTTTTAAAGCATTCTTTCAGGAGAAGTATTTATTTCGTACCACTTGCAGTAAATTATCGTGAAGTTTTGAATGGTGACATCAAAAGACCAATTTATTATAACTATCCTAAAAAGGAATTGGTAAAATTCTGGAAAGAACGATGGCTTGAAAACAGAAAAAGAAATCCTGTTATAATTAGTAAGGTGGTAGAATTTAATCCTAATGAATTTACAATATGAGATAATAAAAGCAATCATTCACATTAATTAAAGTACAAGACTCTAACATTTTAAAACATGCAAAGTACATATATATCCAATCTACCAAATACATAAATCCAAAATTGTCATTAAAAATTCATTATAATGGTAAGTTATAATGGTAAGGTAAATTTTAAAGAGGCATTAGAAAAAGCGAAAAATTTAGCCATTTTCCATTTAAACATAAGTTTGAATTTAAAATTTTTATTTTTTTAATTATGTTATGTTTCCTTTACGATAAAAACGCACAAAATCTAAAGAATTTTATATCAATTAATTAATATTCAAAAAGTTAACAACAAAAAATTCTAACGACCGCCATTAGAATATTAATCCTTATTGACAATTTTGGGTTTAATCATTCATAGAAAAAAAGCAAGGTACTTATTAATTGAAAACTATACTTTCCCCTCCAAAATCTCATTAATCCTGCTCTGAACATCTTCTGTCGAATAGTCAGTTTCCGTTAAATCTTTGCCCAACATGATCCGGTATAGTTCCTCATACCTCGCCCTGATTTCCCTTACTTTTTCATCAGTCATTTCCGGAATTTGCTGCCCTTCCTTTCCCTGAAAACCGTTTTGAATCAGCCACTCCCTCACAAACTCCTTGCTCAGTTGTTTTTGTGGCTCCCCTTTCCTTTGCCTCTCCTCATACCCCTCCAGATAAAAATACCGCGATGAATCGGGCGTATGAATTTCATCCATCACCATCAGTTTACCATCAAACAATCCGAATTCATATTTGGTGTCCACCAAAATCAATCCCCTCTCTTTGGCCATCTCAGTTCCCCTTTTGAAAAGGGCCAGGGCGGCCTGCTCCATTTGTGCATAAACTTCTTCCTTTACCAGGCCTTTTTTTAATATTTCTTCGCGGCTGATGTCCTCATCGTGCCCTTGCTCGGCTTTGGTGGTGGGCGTAATAATGGGAGTGGGAAAAGGATCGTTTTCTTTCAATCCCTCCGGTAATGGCACTCCGCAAAGTGTGCGGCGTCCCGCTTTGTATTGCCGCGCGGCATGCCCTGCAAGATACCCCCTTACCACCATTTCCACCCTGATGGGTTCACATTTGTAGCCGATGCTGATGTTCGGGAAAGGAACCTCAATAAGCCAGTTCGGACAAATGTCTTTGGTAGCCATTAAAAAATGCGCCGCCATCTGGTTCAGTATGGCTCCTTTTCCGGGAATGGGCCTGGGTAATATCACATCGAAGGCACTGATGCGGTCGGTGGCTACCATCACCACGTATTTGTCTTTGATGTAATATACATCGCGAACTTTTCCCCGATAAAAACCCGTCTGATAGTTAAAATGATACTCCGTTGACGTTATTCCTTTCATTGTTTTTTTGATTGCGTTTATTTTGATTCCCACACCATCAATCCGTCCGGGCAAAAGCTGAAGGGTTGAATTCTTCCACCCTTGGCTTCCAATGCGGATGCCACATCGGGCTTTTTTTCCGAGGGTACATAAAAAAACATATACCCCCCTCCGCCAGCACCTGATATTTTTCCGCCCAAAGCACCCGATGAAATCGCAGTTTGATAAATATCTTCCAGAAGTGGATTGGATATTTTTCCGGCCATTTTTTTCTTGTTTATCCAGCCCTCGTGAAGAATTTCTCCCAGGCGATGGGCTTCTTCATTCAGCAAGGCCTCTTTCATGTGGCGGGCTTGCAATTTGAGGGCATGCATGGCTTGCACGCTTTCGTCGTTTTGGTTACGGACATTGGAAATTTGTTCTTTGATGATGTCGGATGAATTTCTTTGCGTATCGGTGTAAAAAAGCAAAAGGTTTTCTTCCAGTTCCAAAATGAATTCCTTGCTCAGGCCCAGCGGATTCACAATCACTTTATCATGGGCAAAAAATTCCATGAAATTAAAACCTCCGAAAGTGGCGGCATATTGATCCTGCTTTCCTCCTTCCATGCCCAGATCGATGCGTTCAATTTCATAGGCAAGGTGAGCCAGGTCGTATTTACCGAGGGGAATGTGAAAAAATTTCGAGAGCGCGCCCAATATGGCCTGTCTCTTATACACATCTGACGCTGCCGA
>JAOAHO010000006.1 GCA_026415195.1 Bacteroidia bacterium
AGCTATAGCATCCACCCTTAATGTTTTGCTTTGGGTTACGGGCCCTGCATGCACCCTGGCCGACCAAAAACCCAATTGGGCATTTTCAGGTAAGGGAACCGCAAAAGTGTAAAGCCCGTTTTCTGAATATTCTTTGGAAACACGATATACAACGTTTCCGGTAGGATTCAACAACTCCAAATGAACAGGAAGCCCGTTAAAGTAATTTTTGTCCCTGGCATGTGTCATAACTCCTAGGAACACAGTATCGCCGGGCCTCCACACTCCCCTTTCGGTATATAAGAATACTTTGGCTCCTTTTTTGGAATTATTTCCACCGGCTTCAAACATGGAAGTGCCCAAAGAATATTCATCAAGGCGGATATAATTCTTCAGGTGGCCTTTGGTTGCCACAATAAGGGCCACCGGTTCAGGGCTGTTAAACTCTGCGTGGCCATCGCCGTCAGTTGTATTAGTACCCAGTAATTTTCGTTGAAGCGAATAGGCCTCGATGCTGACATTTTTGAGCGGTTCAGTTGTGTTAAGATCATTGGCAAAAACATGATATTTTTTTCCGGGCGTTCGCTTTACAGTTAAACCTATATTACTAACCAGAAAATTTCTTGCTTTCATGGTATTATAACCGTCATAGTAACTTGAATGACAAGGGTTCTTTGCTTGCTCCCAACTGTAGGGTTCATCCTCATCATAATATGTATTATCTATATCGGAATAATATGCATAAAATTCTGCATCTTCAGATTCATCAGCTTTTAATTGCTGAATGGAAGCTTCATATACATCCGATGCTCCAATGCAATTGCATGCAGAATATTTTTTTTTGAATTTCAACACCACTCGGTATATACACCCCGGGTCGGTTTTAATTAATTCTTTTAAATTCAAAAAATGCCTCGTTTTTATTTTATAATCCGCAGGATTGATAATATTTAAAGGAATGGTTTTGGATAGGACCTTTTTACCGTAATAAGTTAAATTACTATTGTCGTCCCAGTTGTTGAACAGGAAAAAGGAAACCAGGTTATCCTGAAAAATTTTGAAAATTTCCACATCCACGGCTTTCAGGTTAACGGATTCAAAGGGAATTAATATATCTTCCTTTTCAGAAGCAGGTGGAATGATATTCCCTTTGTCTGCAAAAGACACACTTGGCCTGGCATCCGGAATATCAAAATACAGAATGGTGTCTTTACCGAAATTTTGACCAAAGATGTTTTTTAGGTTTTTAAAAACAGTAAATTTTACTTTTTTGTCATAGATGTTTTCAGGAAAAATAAGTAAAACGTTGTTTTGCAAAACATAATTAAATTTTAATAATGCCGACTCGGGAACGACAAAGGATTCAGCAGGAACTTTGTTGCTTAAAGCATCTGAAAAAACCATTCGAAGAACGGCATCGTCCCTGTTGGCAGGGATGTCGGCCGAAATTAAAGCAAAATGATTTTTACGCGGAACCAACAAATCGAAAGTATATTTTTCATCTGAACCCCAATCTTTCAGTGTTAATTGTATTACCCTGTCGAAATTTGTCCTGGGGATTCCATTGATGACGAAGCGATGCGTGCGCCCATCGGGTTCATGGCTCCAGGTGATATTTAATTTTTCATTGGCCGTCAGCAACGGGTAAAGTTCATCGGGTTTGATTTTATCGGATGAATAAATGGTACCCGAAAAATCATACGCCGTGCCGTCTTCGTTTATCTCGGGAACTCCGGCCTGGAATTTCAGTTTTTTTGGAACAACGCTATATGCGAACTCAAATTCCTCACAATCATCCGGAACGCCTTTAAATATGGAACTTAATTCCAATGTGCAATTAATTTTCTCACCATGCTTCATGGGTTCTTCAGGAATGATGCGGAGCGTTTTATCATCCTGCCATTCCGCCTTGAATTTGAAAGAAGGACTGAAATCCAAAAACTTTCCGGGATCTTCCGAAATTTTATTTCTGATTTCTTCTGCCGGGCTTTGATTAAACCTTACCATGACAGCCGACTCCGACAACAACATACCGGAAGTGTGTGCCGATATCCATGGTGAATACCTGGCGCGGCTAACCAATTCATTATTTTGTGTAGCGGATTTGAAAACATTTTTTAAGCTGTTATATGCATAAGGGGCAAGAATACCCGTTCCCAATCCGCCCAAAAACAAAAAAATCTTTACTTTATTCATAGCATTAAAAATAAATGATTTTTTTCGGGTACTGATGTTCGAAACATTATTTTTCCATAATTTTTAACTAAGATAACCTACAATCCTTATATTTGGCAAAAATTAAAAACCATATGGGGGTTTTGGTGAATAAAAACTCAAAAGTAATTGTACAAGGCTTTACCGGTAGTGAAGGCACCTTTCATGCAACGCAGATGATAGAATACGGAACCAAAGTGGTAGGGGGTGTAACTCCCGGAAAAGGAGGGAGTATGCACCTGGACAGACCGGTATTCAATACGGTATATGAAGCCGTTCAGAACACCGGGGCCGATGTATCGATTATATTTGTCCCGGCACCCTTTGCAGCCGATGCCGTAATGGAAGCAGCCGATGCTGGCATCAAAGTAATTGTATGTATAACGGAAGGAATTCCGGTTCAGGATATGGTGGTGGCCAAAGAATTTGTGAAGTCGCGCGGGGGCAGGTTAATCGGGCCGAATTGTCCCGGGGTCATCACCGCCGGCGAAGCCAAAGTGGGCATCATGCCAGGTTTTGTTTTTAAGCCCGGCAGGATAGGTATTGTATCAAAGAGCGGCACCCTCACTTATGAAGCCGCCGACCAGCTTGTCAAAGCCGGATTAGGCGTGAGCACGGCCATCGGCATTGGGGGCGACCCCGTCATCGGTACTTCCACCAAAGAAGCCGTTGAACTTCTGATGAACGACCCCGATACCGATGCCATCGTGATGATTGGAGAAATCGGGGGCACCTATGAAGCCGATGCAGCCCGTTGGATAAAAGCCAACGGAAATAAAAAACCCGTGGTAGGCTTTATCGCAGGGCAAACTGCACCCAAAGGCAGAACCATGGGACATGCCGGAGCCATCGTAGGCGGAAAAGACGATACTGCTCAGGCCAAAATGGAAATCATGCGCCAGAACGGGCTTTATGTAGTTGAGAGCCCTGCAGAAATCGGCAAAACCATGGCATCCGTTCTTAAAGGAGTAAACGTTTAATTTCTTTTTACCAGTTCCAACACCATGCAACTATTTACGGTTCATGCCGGATTTTTCAAATTAGACGGCGGGGCCATGTTCGGCGTGGTGCCCAAAAGCATCTGGAATAAAATAAACCCTGCCGACGAAAACAACATGTGTTCCTGGGCCATGCGTTGCCTGCTGGTGCAGGACGGCAACCGAAACATTCTGATAGACAACGGCATCGGGAACAAACAAGACGAAAAATTTTTCAGTTATTATTACCTGCACGGTAACGAAACCCTTGACGGCTCATTAAAAAAAATAGGGCTTTCAAGGAACGATATAACGGACGTGGTCCTTACGCATCTTCATTTCGACCACTGCGGCGGAAGCATTGAAAAGACAAACGACGGAAAATTTGTCCCGGCATTCCCCAACGCCCGTTACTGGAGCAATGAAGAACATTGGAACTGGGCAGTAAATCCGAATGCCCGAGAAAAAGCATCCTTTTTAAAAGAAAACATAATTCCCATTCAGGAAAGCGGCCAACTTAATTTTCTGAAAAAAGGGGAAAACCTCACCGAGCATCTGTCGTTCGAATGGGTCTATGGGCATACGGAAGCCATGATGTTGCCCAAACTAAAATATAAAGGCAAAACTTTACTCTTCATGGCCGACCTTGTTCCCTCATCAGGGCATGTGCCTCTGCCCTATGTCATGGCCTACGATATGCGGCCGCTGCAAACCCTTTCGGAAAAAGAAAAAATTCTGAGTCAACTTGCAGATGAAGAAGGTATTTTATTTTTTGAACACGACCCTCAGACAGAGTGTGCCACCATTGAAAGAACTGAAAAGGGCTTTAGGGTAAAAGATAAATTCATGCTCTCAGAATTATAAATTTCATTTACTAAACCGGCATTAACAGGAAAAAGTAACCATTTTTTAAACTCCCGGTAAAAAAAATTTCAGGTAGATTTTATGACTTCACAGTAAAAAATGACTGATGTTATATTATTACTCATTGCGGGACTCGTATTATTTCTCTTCGGCGTTACAAAATTATCCGATGAACTTAAAGAAAACATTGGAAGTAAAGCAAAATTTTTAATTGAAAAATATACATCTACCGTTCTCAGCGGCTTAATATTGGGAACCATAGCCACCATAATACTGGATTCATCATCGGCCGTAATCATCCTGGCAATCGTGATGGTAAATTCCAATGTTATTACATTTCGCCAAACGATGGGGATAGTCATGGGCGCCAACATAGGAACAACCATGAGCAGCCAAATCATTGCCATGAACATTGGAAAATACTCCCCTATCCTTTTATTTATCGGATTTCTGATAGTTTTTCTTTCAAATTCAATTAAACTAAAAAAATACGGAAATATTATTTTATTTTTCGGTTTACTTTTCTTTGGGCTCCATACCATGGAAAATGCCATTGAACCCTTAAAACAAAAGAACACTTTTATGGAAATGCTTAAAAGTACCGAAAATCCAATTAGAGGTACACTTATCGGAGCATTCGTTACGCTCATTATTCAATCTTCTTCAGCAACAGTTGGAATGTCTATTGTATTGGCTAAAAAGGGAATAATAACTTTGAAAGGAGGAATAGCCGTAATGATGGGGGCTGAATTAGGGACATGCAGCGACACTTTGCTTGCTACCATAAACGGAACCCGACAAGCTCTTAAAACAGGATTGTTTCATACTACATTCAATTTGTTATCGATTATTATCGGATTAATGTTTTTCAACCCTTTTCATAATTTAATTGAAAATCTGAGCGGGAATGTATCCCACGAGAGGGCATTGGCAAATGCCCATGTTATTTTTAACGTTTTGGGAGTTTTGATTTTTATTTGGTTTATACCTTTTTTTGAAAAAATTTTGAATCTGGTTATTCCTGACAAAATAATGAATATTAAATCTTAATCCTTATTTAACTTATCAATAGGGATTAGGGCGTGTCCCTGCCGCTTGCCTTCGGCAAGCGGCAGGGCCGGGCTGCTTCGGGCTTCGCTGTCGCTTCGGCACGGCGCGTGTGCGGCTCGCTTCGCTCGCCGCACCCCGCCGGTGCGCTGCGCCCCTCCGCATCCCTCACGCATAAAAAATTTACGGTGGCTGAGTAGGGCAAAGCCCGCATCGAATTATCCGGTGGCTGAGTAGGACGAAGTCCGTATCGAAGCCACCGGTTACTAAGCAAAACGCAGCCCCTAACGAGACCACCGAAAAAAATATACTGCCCGGTGGCTGAGTAGGAAGGAGTCCGTATCGAAGCCGCCGATCGGTATTTAAATTTCAAAAAAAATTATTAATTTCCATTAAATGGAGTACTTGATTTAATTGACGCAAAATTTCAACCTACAAAAATTTTGATTGTGGATTTATGTAAAATGCTATCATTCTTTAAAATCAGGCCGAAGTGAAAGGCATCTAAAAACAGATTTGGTCCGTTAATCTGATTGATTAATTCCGTCCATCCTTTATACATCCCCCTCGACCAGTAAATATCATCGGCAATCAGGATTTTTAAATTCCTGCACTTGTTCAATAGGAGTGAAGAATATTTCAGAAAAGGTTCTTTTTTATGATTACCGTCTATAATCACGGCATCATACTCCTCCAACGGTTGTTTTTCCAAAAAATCATCGAAGGTTTCATGAAAAACCCTAACGTTCCCGGCTCCGTATTTGTTAAGCAAATTCCTTGCAAATTCACAATATGCACCGGCAGCATCCACCGTATCCACCCGCACATCATCTCCCAAGCCCGACAATGCCAGTGCATTTATCCCTAAATTGGTTCCCAGTTCCAATATGTTTTTACATTTTAAATAATTCAACATTTTAAAATACAATCCCGACTTCCAATGCGGGGAGCAGGAAGCCGCATAAACCTCCTTTACTTTTCTTTGGCTCATTTTTCCCAACGTTTTGCTGCCCGCACCAAAATCCTCCACATTCAATATTTCAGTATTTGCCCTCAATTCATCCCTTACTTTCAGCATTTTGTTGAGATGATAAAAATCCGCTTTTTGATACACCGCTCCTTCCAGAAACCGATATAAAAATTCCGAATGTATGCCATGGCCCCTCTTATGCGAATGAATAAAATGCTCCAGATATTTTATCACTCTGAAAATTGTATCCTTCATTTTCACTTCAAACAATAACACCACAGTTCTTTTTCGGGGCCATTTATCCTATATCCCGGCAAATTTATTTCTCTGAAAAAAACAAGTTCAATGCCCGCCAACTTTTCCTTTTCCATTTGCTTTTTATATTTATTGATTAAATACTTGCAATATAATGGCCTTAAAAATGTATATTCATCCCTGCTCATGTTTTCGGTTAATTTCCTCCAACGGTCGGTGGGAAAGTACACATACAAATCATCGGGCTTTTGGCCGGGGCTGCCTTTCACCGGAGATTCCAAAACATAAACGCTGCCGTCTTCCCTCCTGCCCCACGCTTCATGCCAGCCGTCGGCCCTGGGAATGTTGGGTGAGAACATGCCCCAATACTGGTTCAGGCGAAGTACATTAATCACGTACGCCAACGGCCTGTCGGGTTCAAAAGGAAAAGATTTTACTGAAGTCAAATTTAACGTCAGGATAAGAAATAAAAGAAATGCCTTAATGATTATCCCTTCCAAAAATAAATCGTAAAAAGGATACTTTCCCGAAACATAATTTTTTTTAAAAAAATCAAATTTTTTACTTAAAAATTCCCACCATGATGTTGGAATGAATATGCTTGCCGTAGCCATGGAAATAAATGGAAAAAAACCGATCTTCATGCTTATGGCAAAGCCCGTGTGAATGAAAATCAACATCAAAAAAGCCCATGTCCTGAAGAATGAAGTTTTATAGGGCATGATAATAAATAAAGCAATAAGGCATTCCATGATATAAATCGTATAACTTAAAACCCTCATCAACCCCGGATATTCATAAATTAAATTCCCAACAGGATACCGAATTTGATCAATGCTTAAAGCATAATATACGGCTTGCCCGTCCGGTAACCAGTCGTTGCCCTGCAGCTTAAAATATACCGTAAATAAATACACCGTAAAAATCTGGAAAATGATTAAAATGTTTCCTGATGAAATGCGTTCGTAATGATAGATTCTCTTTTGGTTATTTATCGTAAAGTATTCAAACATATCCGTAAACAAACTCAGAAATAAAAAATTTCTGATTAAATCATCCCCCGATTGCAAAATGTATAAATTTCGGTTGTGTGCCGATACCAGTATAGCCCACAAAAAAAACTGCGTTATTTTACGCCCAATGCCTGCAATAAAAAGTACCGAAAGAAATATTTGCAAAAACAGGCAAACATACAACCAAACCTTTCCGCCTATCCATAAATGCACCGACCAATAGCCGGGTTGCCATCCGAAATTTTTAATCAGATGCGAAGGCCAGATTCCCTCATCGCTGAAAAACGGTTCGGCGTATTGAATGCGGTAAATACCATCAAGAAGCAAAATAAATCCGATGCAAATTCTTGCCAATGAGAGCGACCGTGCATCAAGCCGGGCAAATAACATTATTTTATGGCGAACTTCCAAGCTTACTTGGATATGATTTTATATTCCGTCCTTCGGTTGATGGCTTTATTTTCCGGTGTGGTGTTCGGAACTTTAGGCCTTAAATCGGCATAACCTTTATAGATCAACCTTGAAGGTTGAATTTTTCCTTCCTGAACCAAATAGTCATACACGGCTTTTGCCCGGTTCATGGAAAGGGTGGTGTTATGCTTTCTGTCGCCGGTATTGTCAGTGTGGCCTGATATTTCAATTTTCACGGTGTTGTTTTTTCTTAAAAACTCAATTAATTTGTTCAGTTCCGTTTTGCTTTCGGGCTTTAAGTCCCATTTGTTGACATCAAAGAAAATATTTTTAAGCACAATGGCATTTCCGGTGTCAATCGGAATCATGGGGATTTGAATGATGAAAGGTTTATCAATCGAGATATTTTCGGGTATGTCAAAGCTTTCACTGAAAAACATGTATCCCTCGCATTCGGCATGAAAAACATATTTCTGATTGCTGTTCATCACCTGAAGAAACTCACCGTTGGAAGAAGAAAAAATTTCCCTTTCATAAGTTGTTTGGCCCGGCCTTGCAGTTCGTATTAGTGCCTGAAGGGGTTTTTGTGTTTTAGCATCAAACACTTTTCCTTTGACATAAGTAATGGATTGTGGCCGGAGGCTTTCAGGGATTTCAAAACCGTAAATATCCAATCCGCCATAGCCGCCTTCACGATTGCTGGCAAAGAAAGCTATTTTTCCGTCGGGCCCCACCAGTAAGCTGTTCTCATCGGATGCAGTGTTAATGGGATATCCCAGATTCACAGGTTCCGACCAGGAACCATCTTCTTTTCTTTTCGACATAAAAATATCCAACCCTCCCATACCCGTATGGCCTTCACTACTAAAATACAACGTCTTGTTATCGGGATGTATAAATACAGATTCTTCTTTATATGGAGTGTTCACCACATCGCTCAATCTGACAGCTTCATTAAACTGGCCATTTTCATCTATGGTGCTCATGTAAATATCTTGCTGTTTGATTTCCCCCCGAACCACCATGCCCCGGATAAAGTAAAGGGTTTTACCGTCGCTGCTGAAGCTGGGTTGGGTTTCCCAGTGCTGGGTATTGATTTTTGGTCCTGCATTCCGGGGCTTCGACCATTTACCGTTCACTTTCACCGAATAAAAAATATCACAACTTCCATAACCTTTTCTGTCGGGGCTTCCGTAATCCCCGTAGGGGGTGGCACAGGAAGCAAAAAAAAGAATATTACCGTCGGCCGATAAACTGGGCGCCCCTTCATTTCCTTGGGAATTGATATTCATAATCGGAACAGCTTCTGTCCATTTACCATTCTGTTTTTCACTAATAAAAAAGTCTTCGTTTTTAACATCAGGATAATCCTTATATGGAATGGCCCTAGTAAACAAAAACTGATTGCCGTCGGCTGTGATGGAAGGAAAATATTCATCCATGGGCGTATTGATGCCACTGCCCAGATTTTGTGGATTAAATTTCACAGGCCTTTTCATTTGTTCGGCAGCAAAACGTGCGTTTTTGATATATCGTTCAGCCTCTGGCTTGATATCAGGATTAACTTTGGGTTGCTTCAGATACAATTGAAAATGCTTTTCGGCTTCCTCATATTTCATTAAATAAAATTGAACCAACCCCAATTCATAATACGCCCTGGGAAAAAAGGAAGGATTTATTTCCAATGCCTTTTTATATGCCAATTCGGCATCAGGAAGTTTATTTTTTTCCGCATAAAGCTGCCCCATAGCTAAGTATGCTTCAATAAAGGCAGGATCTTCTTTGATACATTTTTGTAACTCGGCCAGGGCAGGTTCATATCGATATCCCTGATAATGCCTTAATCCCTCTTCATAATATTTAATGGCCTTCTTGTTGGTTGATGTGTATGTTTTATTAATTTGTGAATAACATGCTCCAAAAATTATACCAAGAATAAATATTAATTTTATTCTCATTTTATTTACCTGAATGTAATGCCCGACCATTTTTCCAAAACCCTCTTTTGTCTGTCATTTATATTTTCATCTAATCTTAAAACATTTCTTTTTAAAATATCCACTTTCATGGCTTTTGCCTTCAATTTCACATGCTTAAATTTATTTCTCTTACTGTTTTTAGGCCGCATTACCTCCAGGGTTACTAAATCTCCTTCTTTAAGGTTTTTGTAAAAATTTTGAATTATTTCCACATCCATGGTGGAAGCAGAAAAATAACTGCCGTTCAGTGCATACAATTCGTCATACTGCCTGATGCCCAGAGCCTTTCCGAATGCATCAAGCCGGGTGATATCCGAGACAAAAAAACGATTCGTCATGGGATTATATTCCATATCAAAACTTCCCAGGGTAAACCCTTTTATATATGTACTGTCTTGGTATATGATTCCTGCATATTTCAGGCATTCCGCAAATGGCAAAGGATTTCCGTTTTCCACATATTTCCTGAAAAATCCCCTTACTTCCGGGTAGGTCAACTGCGTGATTTCATCGAAAAGCATATCATCTTTAAAGCTTTTGTTTTTGCCATACCTTTTTCCTAAATCAGACACTAACTTCCTCATGTCATACTTTCCATCGCTAAGATGCAACAACAGTAAATCAAGGCACATATTAATCAAGGCACCTTTTTCATAAACATTAGTGTATTCTTTGTTCATTTCAGGAAGCAAAACATTTTTACTCATTTCGGTAAAGCTGAGTTTATCGTTGAAATGGTTTCTGCTGTTTTCTAATTTTTCTATCATCACACTCAGGAATTCATCGATGTCAATAATGCCTGCCAAAAGTTGGGAATGATGCGATGAATATTCCGTCAGGCCTTCGTAAAGCCAAAGATGCTTACTCATTTTGGGAAAGAGGTAATCGAAATTTCCGATTTCCTCGGAATGAAGAGTCAATGGCGTTACCACATGAAAAAATTCATGCGCACACACATCCCTCAGGGTTTGCACCAGATATGAAGTATCACTTTCCAGCAATGAATACATGGATGAATTATTATGCTCCAAAGCCCCCGTAGAACCGGAAAGAGGCGGCTTATCATGAAAATAAAATATAAAGGCATATTTATCCACTGGAAGCTTGCCTCCCAAATAATCCCGTTGGGCATACAATATCTCACTGATGGTTCGGGCTATGAATTTGGAGTTTATTTTTTTATTCGGCGAATAGCAACCAATCCAAACATCCATATTGTCCACTTTGATTTTAAGGGTATCAGGAAGGCAGTACATTGTGGGTGAATCTACCAGTTCATGGTATGAGGAAGGGTATAATGTATCGGAAAACCGATTAACCGATATGCGTTGAAGGCCCGTTATCGGATAAAAACCCTCCGGCTTATAAACCGTTATTTTGATAGGCTTATCCTCGTGTTTGTATATATATCCGAATACTCCATGATGGTTCAAAACAAAATTTTTGTCTTTTTCAAAATTAGTTCCGGCTGGCTCAAATACTTGTTTTTTTTTTTCTTTATTATCCCATGTGTCATCCACAAAGTAGGTTATATATACAGGCACATTCGTTTTAAAAGCATAAATGTTTTCATTGTAACGACGATAAGGGATATTACTTTTCTGTTCATCAGTAATAATTAGGTTTGAAATGTATTTACCAAAATCATATTTGTCGTATGTACCAGGCACTACGGCTGGAAAGCAGAACCATATACTGTCGGAAGATATCAGATTAATTTTTGCCCTTACAGTTAAGCGGTCGTCATTGATTTCTTTCAAATTAAGCGTATAGCTGATAATCTGGCTCTTAATCCATTTAGCATGTAATGAAATTAAAACCCATATACTGATGCAAAAAAATTTATTTAAACACATAATATGAAATTGAAAGTTTGAATTTATTAATGATAATGAGAGAGAAAAATGATAATCCGGCAGTAACAAAAATCAACTCCGACCATGCATTTTGCGCAACCGTAACAAACAGGGCGTTAGTTTTTAATACGGAATTTTCCGATGTGATTAAGATACCACTTAACAAATTGTGAATCAAATGAATTCCCCAGGCCATTTCCAATCCCTCGGTAATTACCGTAATAAATCCTAGTCCCAAACCAAATATGAAGTAAAATAGCAACATAACTTCAAAACCAAAGGCTTTTATTTCAGGGTTTGAAGCATGCGAAATAGAAAACAACAATGCACTGATAATGATGGCCGGAATGGAATTTTTTGTTAGGAAAGTTATTCCCTGAATCAGGTAGGATCTGAATAAAAATTCTTCCACAAATGTCTGAATAGGAACGCAAACAAACAAAACAGGTAACATATAAAAAAAATCGGGTGTTTTAAAATTAGGTATCAGATTTTCGTTTTCAAAAAACAAGCTATTTAAAAAAATCAGAATATTAAATATTCCCCATATCATGATACTATTGCAAAAAAAATTCCATCGAAATTTGGCGGAATGGCTGATAAAACTCATGAATTTTCTTTTATGTAACAAAATGGCAAGGAAAATACCCGGTAAGGTTATAATAAAAATCAAAAATTGAAGAAACATTATAAAATTAACGCTTAAATCCGTGGCTTCAGAATCAAAAAGGATTTGCTTGTTTTTTTGAATTATTTCATTGGTGAAGCCGTTTTTATGAAGACTTGAAATCAACGGCATGGTGGCAATAAGCCCTCCAATCAAATAAAACAGAACAATTATGAATAAGCCTAAAATAAATAAGCTGAAATTATTTCTTCCCGATTGACTTGCCCGGGCAATAAAACGATTATGAAATTCGTAGTCCATTTTATAAAGTTTCTCCTTAAATTTGCTCTAAATTAATAAATACATAAATGCCATGCCAAAAATAATTACCATTCAAACTTTAGCATTTTTTTTATTTCTTATTTCTTGCTCAGATCAAAAGGAACAATATGCCAATACCATTGAAAAACTGGGAGAAAAGCTATTTTTTGATCCCATTCTGTCGCGTGATAGTACGGTAAGTTGTGCAAGTTGTCATAAGCCGGAATATGCTTTTGCCGATAACACACCCACAAGCAAAGGTGTTTTTGGAAGAATGGGCGACAGGAATACCCCTTCGGCCATGAACATGGCTAATCGGAATCACTACTTCTGGGATGGCCGTGCTGCCACGCTTGAAGAACAGGCTTTGGGCCCCATTGAAAACCCCATTGAAATGGATCTTCCCCTGAGTGAAGCCATCCGCCGCCTGAACCGTAATCCTTATTATAAAAAATCTTTCGAATTGTTATTTAACAGCCCCCCCACTCGCGAACTCCTGGCAAAAGCCATTGCTGATTTTGAACGAACACTCGAAACCCCCGATACTCCATTCGACGACTATATCAGGCGTAAAGATTCATCCGAATTTCCCGCTGCAGCTCGAAGGGGACTTGCGCTATTCAACGGAAAAGCAAAATGCTTCGAATGCCACTTCGGCGTAGATTTCACCGGCAATGACCAATTCCGAAACCTAGGCCTTTACAACGAAAAAGATTTGAAAGACAAAGGAAGATACAATGTAACGAAAAATCCAAAAGACCTTGGAAAATTTAAAACACCCGGACTACGCAATATTGCGCTTACGGCCCCTTACATGCATAACGGAATGCACAAAACCTTAAAAGAAGTGATTGAATACTATAACGATCCGGATAAGTTTGTAAATAACAGCATCAACCGCGATACATTGATGAAGCCTTTGGGATTAAGTGAACAGGAAAAATCTGATTTGGAAGCATTCCTTTTGACATTAACCGACCGCCGATTCAGGAAAAATAATGAACGAAAAAATTAAAATCCTCGATAAATATTTCAAACCCTATATTCCCCATGCCAAAATAGAAAATGCTGTAAACCAAATGGCATCAAAAATCAATGCCGATTTTCAGGATAAAAATCCTCTCTGTGTTTCTATTTTGAACGGTTCATTCATGTTTGCCTCCGACATTTTAAAAAAATTCAAATTTCCACTTCAATTAGAATTTTTAAAATTAAGCAGTTACTCCGGTACGGTTCAGGAAAAAGAAGTAAAACAACTCATCGGCATGCATTCTCCTGAAAGAAACCGTCATATCCTAATTTTAGAAGACATTGTAGACACCGGAAATACCCTTGAAAAAATAATCCAATCCTTGCAGGAATTCGAACCCCTTGATATCAAAATTGCCACATTGTTTTTCAAACCAGGATGCTATAAAAAATCCTATTCTATCGATTATGTGGGGCTGGAAATTGGGAATGAATTTATTGTCGGTTACGGGCTTGATTACAATGGTTACGGTCGAAATTTGGCAGATATTTATGTGGTATGCGAATAATGCCTATTTTTATATTCGAAATTACTGAACCATGGAAAAATTCAACATCGTGTTGTTTGGGCCACCGGGAGCAGGAAAAGGCACCCAGTCGCAATTACTGATTGATAAATTTGGTTTTACGCATCTTAGTACGGGGGATTTGCTGCGTGCAGAAATTGCCGCTGGAAGTGAGCTCGGAAAAAAAGCCAAAGAAATCATGGATAGAGGCGAATTAGTCAGTGATGAAATCGTTATAGATATCATTGAAAAAAAAGTCCAGGAAAATATTTCCCATAAAGGCTTTATTTTCGACGGATTTCCACGCACCACGGCTCAGGCTATTGCCCTCGACGATTTATTGCAACGCTATCGTCAGTCCATCAATGGTATGATTGCCCTGGAAGTCAAAGATGAAATTTTGCTGGAGCGTCTTTTGAATCGGGGCAGAACCTCAGGGCGTCCTGACGACCAGGATGAAACAATTATACGCAACCGTATCGAAGAATATAAGAACAAAACCCTTCCCGTTAAAGAATACTATATCCAACAAGGCAAATACCATTCCATTCCCGGAGAGGGGACCGTGGAAGAAGTCTTTAACTTGATATGCGAACGTCTGGAATTCATTAAAGCAGAAAATGAACTCACCCAACTTGAATATGACATTGAAAATCTTGACTTAACCATCAGCGACATCGACCGCCTGCCTGAAACCGACGCTATGTTTGAACTGGAAATTAAAAGCGTCAGCAGGGCTATGGATGAAGACAATCATGAAGACGAAGATGTGATAACAAAACCTGCAATAAAAAAAATATCCTCCACCACAAAAAGTAAAATAACGAAAAAAAAATCCGCTTCTGCCAAAAAATCTTCCAAAGCAAAAAATAATTCCAAGAAAAAATTAAAACCCAACTCATTATCCAAACGCAAATCGTTTGCCCAAAAAACCAAAACCGCCAAACCGAAAAATAAAATTTCAAAGAAAAAATCAAACAATTTAAAAAATAAAAAGGTAAAATCGCCATCTCCAAAAAAATCAAAAGTTTCGGGTAAGAAATCAAGGACTACTTCCGCCAAAACAAAAATCAAAAGATCGACTAAAAAAGCTACTCCGAAGAAAAAGAAGCGATAAAGGTGGAACATAATTTCGTTGACCAAATCCGTGTCTATCTGCGAAGCGGAAAAGGCGGAAGCGGAGCCATACATTTTCACAGAGACAAACTGACGGCATTTGGCGGCCCCGACGGCGGAGACGGCGGACGCGGCGGACATATTATTTTAAAAGGGAACAGTCACTTATGGACATTGCTTCATCTCCGATACAAAAAACATATTTTCGCCGGTGATGGTGAAAACGGAAAAGGAGGAAATTCAACGGGGAAAAACGGAAAAGACGTTATTGTGGAAGTTCCCTTAGGATGCGTGGTAAAAGATGAACACGGAAAAGTATTGGCAGAGGTATTGAATGACGGTGAAGAAATTATCCTGCTGAAAGGCGGACGCGGCGGGAAAGGGAATGCCTTTTTCAAAACCGACGTCAGGCAGTCGCCCAAATTTGCTCAGGAAGGAGAAAGCGGTACGGAAGGCTGGTTTACGCTGGAATTAAAAATTCTGGCAGATGTCGGGCTGGTAGGTTTCCCGAATGCCGGAAAATCTACATTACTGGCTTCGATCAGTGCAGCCAAACCCGAAATTGCCGACTACCCCTTCACCACCCTTGTGCCCAATCTTGGAATTGTTCCCTACAAAGACTACCAAAGCTTCATCATGGCCGATATCCCCGGTATCATTGAAGGTGCACATGAAGGTCGTGGTTTGGGACTACGTTTTCTCCGGCATATTGAAAGAAATTCGGTTTTGCTTTTTATGGTCAGTGCCGAAAATGCCAACGTATGGAATGAATATAAAATTCTGTTGAATGAACTTAAAGCTTACAGCCCCGAGTTAATGAAAAAAAGAAGAATTCTTGCCATTACCAAATCCGATATCCTCGACACTGAACTGATGCGTGAAATGGAAAAAGAAATCAAAGCCAAAAACAAAGGTAAAAATAAAATCCCTTTCATTTTTATCTCTTCCGTCACGGGTTATCATCTTGATAAACTAAAAGATCTAATTTGGCAGGAATTACATGATCATTCCTGAATATTTCATCAGTAAAATTAAAAATCTGGTTCAGCTTTTGAACCGAACCGAAAACACTTGTTGCCAATTTACACAATCCTCAATCTTAAAATTATCAGGCAGCAAAGGTCATATTAACATTGTATTTTACGTTCATAATCCCCCCGACAAAAAAGAGCATGATACGTTATATTTCCCGGCTGATATTTTTCTTATGAACCCTGAGGAAAAACTAGCTGGTTATGTTGCTCAATACATTCACCCCAACAAAAGAATTTTCGCCCGTAACACGGAATTTAAGATTATTAATTCTTACGATGCCAAGCTATTTCTGACAACAAACCATTTGATGAATTACGCTAAAAGCCATGTTCACTTTTCTTTGTTTTATAAGGACATTCCTTACATGATGGTATCTGTGGGAAAAGGGAGGCAACTTGATCGATACTCAGAAAACAAAAAATCGTATGAATTAACCCGAATTTGTACAAAATTAGGTTATACTGTAAGCGGCGGGCTAAGCAAAATCATCACAAATCTCAAAAAATACTTTCCTGATGCTGCTGATTTCGTTACCTACGTGGACTCCGGTTGGGCCGATGGCAGAGGCCTGGAAAAATGTGGTTTTCAAAAAGAACCTGAACCCATGGAGTATTATTTTAAAATTGATATTGAAAGAAAAAAAATAACTTCGGCTTCTGAAAATGAACTCGTAACCAGAGGTGAATACCTTCGCAAAAGTTTTCCGGTGTGGAAATACCGATTGATGATATAAAAAAAAACTTCCATTCCGTTGTTATTCTGGGTACTACGGCATCCGGAAAAACACGCCTTGCGGCCCGCTTTGCTCAAAAACTCGGTTCACACATCATCAGTGCCGATTCCAGGCAGATTTTTAAAGAACTGAACATTGGTTGCGGAAAAGATCTGGAAATATACCGGTCTGAAGGTTATGATAAAGAGGTGTTGGGGATTAACCTTGTTTCGGTCAATCAAAAATTTCATTTACCCGATTACAGAAAATACCTGTATGAAAAGTTTCGAACACTGCGCAACCTTGGTGAAATTCCGGTCATTTGCGGGGGAACAGGTCTTTATCTTCAATTATTAACCAACCCCATGCCCCTATCGCAGGTTCCTGTAAATGCCGAATTGAGAGCACGCCTTCACACTTTAACCCGTAATGAATTAATGGAATTATTGAAAAAATACCCCCCCGAACAAACCAAATTCATTGATACTTCATCAGTAAAAAGAATGATACGCGGCATCGAGATAGTGGAATACTTGAAATTGAACACCATCACCTCCATAGCTTTACCCGATTTCAACCCCTTTTGCATCGGAATCTTTCCAGGGAAAGAAACCTTAAAACATAACATCCGAAACCGATTGTGGGAACGATGGAAAAGTGGGATGAAAGAAGAAGTGGAAGCTTTGCTAGCCGGAATTACAAGCCCTCAAAGATTAATTGAACTGGGATTGGAATACAAATACATTACATTATACCTGACAGGAAGAATTTGCGAAAAAGAAATGTTGGATATATTGGAAAGAAAAATCAACGAATTTGCCCGAAGGCAAATGCTTTGGTTCAGGAAATTGCAAAAGCAAGGACTAGAAATTCAATGGATAACATCACCGGATGAACTCCGACTAGTTTAATTTTACAAATGCTAATTTTTTACAAAACAAAAAAAATTATGAAAACACGCCCTTTTTTTCATCGTTTAAGCAGAAAAAAAGCCCAAAAAATCCATAAATTTGAAAATTAAACGGTTTCCGTCACATAATCGAATGAAAATCAGGATATTAAGCTTTTTGTTAATTCTTTTATCCACATTTACCATTGCCCAATTGGAAGAGGTGGAAAAAAAAGCCAATCAGCTTTTTGAAGAGGAAGAATATGCCGAAGCATACAAGTTATACGCTCAGTTAGTTTCCAATCAACCCAAAAATGCCCTTTATAATTATCGATTGGGAGTATGCATGATATTTTGTGAACCCGATAAGAAAAAATGTTTTTCATATCTAAACGTAGCCTATAAAAACAAAAATGAGCTCCCAAAAGATGTTCCGTTTTTCCTGGGCAAGGCCTATCATTTGAATTACCGATTTAACGAGGCACTGAAATACTACAATGAATTCAAGGATAATGCCCCCGGAAATCTGGTCAAAAAATATCAGGTGGAACGGGAAATCCGTTCCTGTGTTAACGGCAAACAACTTCTGAGTGAAATAACGGCCCTTGAAATTTTGCAAAAAAAACAACTCAACGAGTCCGATTATTTTCGTTCCTATGATATTAAAACACTGAACGGTAAGCTTTTATTGAAACCGGAAGAATTCAAAACTTCTGCCGACAAAAAAAAGAAAGACAAATCGGTGGTTTTTGTCCCTAATGGTTCGGCTAAAATATTCTTCAGTTCCTATGGCGATAACACCTCGAATGGTAAAGATATCTATTATCGCCTTCGCCTGCCCTCGGGCGATTTCGGAAAACCTGTTCCAGTAAGTGCCATCAACACCCCTTATGATGAAGATTATCCTTACCTCTGCCCCGACGGAAAAACTCTCTATTTTTCCAGTAAGGGGCATAACAGCATGGGCGGATACGATATCTTCAAAACAGTCTATGATGAAAACACCGACACATGGTCGGCTCCTGAAAATTTATCTTTTCCCATCAATTCTCCGGATGATGATTACTTGTTTGTCCCGACTGACGATGGAAAAACCGCTTATTTTTCCACTTCACGTTATTCCCCGCCCAATAAAATCGATGTTTTAAAAATCAACACTGAACGCAAGCCTATCAATGTGGCCATTATGCTTGCCAATGTGGTGAAAGAAGATGCAAACCAAAGCGTGCTCAGCAAAATCACCATCAAAAATTTGGATGCCGATACTTTGGTAGGAAAATTTGAAGCCGATGCCGAAGGAAAACTGGAAATGATTTTGCCAAACGGAGCAAATTTGCTTTATACCGTCGAAACCCCCGGGCTTCCCACTCAATCCGAAAACGTCAGAATCCCCTATTCCAATTCATTGAAATACTACAGGCAAACCATTGCCTATGAAAATAAAAAACTTAGAATTATTAACCATTTCGATGAACCCAAAACCGACGACAACTACATTCAATACCTGAAAATCATTGAAGAGAAAGCCAAACTTGACCCGGAAAAATACGTTCCCGTAATTGTAAAAGAAGTGAAAGGAGAAGGCGCAAAGCCCGATGTTGTTAAAAACACACAGAATGAAACTCCTCAAATTGTAGAACAAAAAGATAACAAGTCATCAGCCAATGCGCTTTCCGCTTCCAAAAACGAACTTGCCAAAACACAAAAAAACCTGCAATTGATTCAAAAAGAAATGAACGACTTTAAAAAATACGCCAATGATTTAAAATTGTCATCACAGGAAAAAGGCAAAAAAGCCGATGAAATTTTAAGCGCCATCCCGGAAGACAAGCGTACCGATAATCCTGAAGTCATGCATGCCATTGAACTGAAAAAGCAAGCCGAAAAAGAAGCCATGGCCGCGTTGGCAATTGAAAAACAAGCCGAAGAATTAGCAAAGCAAAAAGAATTCCTTGCCAAAACAGAATCGCTGCAGAACCAGCGCGTTCAAACCATGGAGCAACTGTTGGCAGATAAAAAACCACGTCCCGATTTGGAAGAAAAGCTGAATCAACTTGACAAAGAATTGGCATCCCTGCCGCCCCTTGATGCCGAAACCATCTCAAAAGCCCCTTCATCCCTCAATGAAAACCTTGAAAATAAAGAACAACAAGTCGCATCGAAAGAAGCGAAGTTAAAAAGTATCGAACGGGACATGAACAGCAAAATAGAAGACATTACCGAACTGGAAAACCAACTTAACTCCACAAAAAAGAAAAAACAAAAACAACAAATACAGGCACAAATCGACGATGCCAAAAAAGAATATAATGATTTGAAATCAGAAAAAAGTTCACTTGAAAACGAACTTGCCAAAGAAAAGGAAGAACTTGAGAACCTGAAATTTGCCTCGGAACAAATCAATAAAGCATGGAACGAAGACATCGTAAAAAATGAAATACCTCCTTCTTCCCCTTCCAAGCCCGTTCCCCTTGCCGAACTTGATAAAAAATATTCTTCCTCAATCAAACCGATTGACTTGCAAAATCCATCTTCTTACGACGATGCCGTAAGGGAACTGGCCAGTTATAACAACGACATTCAGAATTCCGTTAATGCGCTGAACAATGCCTTGACATCGGAAAAAAATCCCCAAAAATCAAAGGAAATTAAAGCGGAAATTGGAAAACTGGAAAACCAACGCAGGGAAAACATTCGCCTGATGGAAGAATATGCCAAAAAGAAAGAAGTGATTCTGGCTGAACGAAGCATGCAAATCAAACAATCGGAATATCTTGCTGCCAACCTTAATGAAACCGACCTGAAGAACCCTTCCAAACTAAAACAAATTGAAAACACACTGAATAACGATGATTGGATGAAAAATTACTCCGGTAACAAACAAGCCGGTTCCCTTTTGCCTGAAATGGAAAAACAAAAAGAAAAAATTTTAAACATTACACGTGAACTGCTTGCCAACGCAAATGTCAATGCCGGTTCATCTTCCGACTGGCAACTCAAAGCCGACCAGGCAATAAAATCTGCCGACAGTTTACGAAAAATTGCACAGAACGCTCCCGACAACCAACGATTGGAAATAATGAAGCAAGCCAATGCTTTGGAAAAAGAAGCATTGAATTTTCAAATTAAATCATATGAAGCCAAAGCATCCGAAAATGATGCCCTGCTTTCCAAACTTCAAACCGATTTTGACAACCTGATATTAAACTCCAAAGACGAAAACGAAAAATCCGAAATGAATAACCGGTGGAATGAAATCAAAAACAACCTCAGGCAATATCAGGAACTTATGCAGGAAAGCAAATCGGCTCCCAACAATGCTGCACGGCTGGGAAGTTTGGAAAATGCTTTGGAAAAGCAACAATTGGCTCTTGAAAAGCAGCAGGAAATCGTCAAAAGTTTATCTTCAAAATATCCGGATGTTACGTTAACATCAGCATCCGGCACAAGCCAAAATGATTCGGAAAAAGCCAATCAGCTTAATACCGAAATCCGTCAATATAATACGCTGAAAAATCAGGCATTGGAGAAAATTATAACATCACAAAAACAAGAGATTTCCAAGCTTGAAAACTCGGCCTCTTTAAGTTCATCCGTAGGGGATGCAAGGGAAAAACAATTATTGGATAAAATCAATGCCAACAAAGAAAAAGCCAAAAACCTGGAATCTCAATTAACAACTTCATCGGAAAGCGAAAAAGCTAACATTGCCATCTCCCTTGCTGCCCTTCAACAGGACATTATCAATGATTATTCTCAACTCAATACTCACCGCCGTATTCAACCCGAAAAACAATGGCTGGCCTCGGCCGTTAACAACAGAAATAACTTAGTAGCAGCCAATAACAGAAATAATAGGCCAAGACAAAACAATATACCGAATAACTCAAGAAATGAAAATGCCCTGGCGGCAAATAATCCGCCTCGGAATAATAACAACACCGCATCGCCCCAAAACAACAACACTCCTGCCAATAACCCTCCGCGTGAAAACAATACACCTTTACCCGCTTCCTTCGAAACCAAAGAAGTTATTTACTCAGTTGAAGTTTCGGCATCCAACAACAAAGACACCACCGTTGCCTCCATTCAAAATTTCTTGCAGTCCAACAATGTTACTTTAAGTAACCCGAATGCCGAAAGCCGAAAGAACCTGGCTTTGGAAAACCTGCAACGCATGCAGGAAGAAATTAAAATGATTTATGCCGAGGCCTCTTCAAATACTCAGGCAAGCAGCAATGAACAGGAGAGCATCAGCGAAGCTGAAATAAAGAGCAAAAGCGAACAACTTGAAAACGAAGCCGAGAACATTGCAAAGGAACTTTCCGAATTAAGAAAGTCGAATGCCCCTGCATCACAAATATCGGCAAAAGAACAGGAATATAATTCCAAAAAAGCGGAAGCATCCACCTTGCGTTATCAGGTATATGCCGCATCCGACAAGGCCTATATGAATGCCATCACACAAGGGATGGAACGGCTTAAAATCCAAAACCATCCATCGTTGCAGGAAGCCCAATCCCTGATGGACGAAATTGAAAACAAGCGAAAGAAAAACCGCGAAATCAGGGAGGAAGCCAATGCCCTGAGCGGCAATGCAAGATGGGGCGCCATCAGCAATGCAGAAGAATCGGAAAGCGAAACCCTGCTTCTGGAAATTAAACTCATGAACATGCTGCGCAATGTTTATGAAGACCTGCCTTATTCTCCGCCTAAATTCACCAATATTGCTTCATCTTCGGCCAACCTTTCTTCCGCACAAAAAGAAACCATTGAAAAAAAAGAAGCCCAGCAGGCATCGGAATTGTTGTCGCTGGTAAATGCCTATATTCTTAACCTTGAATCCTTCAAGCCCGATACCCGTCGCTTCAACAATGAACAGGCCCAACGCTGGCTCGATATTCAGAAAAGGAAAAACCTGATTTTGGAACTTGCCCGTAAAGCCAACGAAAATTCCGATATCAAAGGCAAAACCAAATGGCTTTCCACGGCCGTTAAAGAAGCCGTAACGATGACCAAAGACGTGAATGCCCTTCAACAAACCATGGGAATTGCATTGGCAAATAACACGCTCCGTAATCAACGTGAAAATAATACTCCGCCTGCACGTGAAAACAACAATCGTAACAATGAAAATAACCTTGCTGCCAATGCCCCCCGGGCACCGCGTGAAAATAATACTCCACCTGTGCGTGAAAACCGAAATAACGCTCCAACAAGAAATGAAGGAACCAACGTGCGTGAAGAAAGGGCTAACGTTCCGGTTGCAGGTACACAACGCGTATTCGTTACCGACGGCATGGAAATCCTGAACCGTCCGGCCTACTCCGATGCTAAGCCCATACCCATCGATGAACCGGCCCCACCAGGTTTAATATTTCGTGTTCAATTGGGAGCCTTTAAAACAAGGCTACCGAACACGGCATTCCGCGGCCTCAGCCCCGTAAGCGGTGAAACTACCCCTAACGGTTTTATACGTTATACTGCCGGAAATTTCCGCCAGTTGGAAGTGGCCACAGGTGTAAAAAGGGAATTGAATCAAAACGGTTACCCGGATGCCTTTGTGGTGGCTTATTTTAACGGCAAGCGCATTTCCTTACCCGAAGCCCTGAGAATACTGGAAAATGAAGGCAAACAACCCGACCTATCCAAAGCACAAAGCATCAAAATCAATGCCGACGTTCGTCCTGAAATTTCCATAGCTGCGGCACCTCCCCCGCAGGAAGCGGAAAACGACCGAGTGGTGGTAACCGGTGAACTGGAAAGAACCAAAAAATTACTTTACACGGTTCAAATTGGTGTATATTCAAGGCAAATCAGTAAAGCACGATTGAAAAATCTTGAACCCATTTACACCGAAAAACTTCCTACGGGGCTTTACAGATATACCGCAGGTATTTACAACCAGGATAAAAAAGTGATTGCCGACAAAAACAGAGTTATTGAAATCGGCATCAATGATGCCTTTGTAAGTGCCTACCTGGAAGGTAAGAGAGTTAATTTTAATGAAATACGCCAAAAAATCGCCGAAGGCAATGCACAATTTGAATTTGAACCTGAAAATCCCATTCGCTTCCCGGGTGGCGTAACTTCTACCCCTAACACTTCTACTGAAAATGAAAATACCCCTCCTCCGGATGTAACTCCTTACAAAAATAACGTTACTTCATATCCGGAAGCCACTCCAGAAAACGGCATTAAAACAAACGAAGAAGGCATTTGCTTCAAAGTTCAGATTGGCGCCTACAGCAGGCAAGTGCCGCAGGATGTGGTTTTAAAATATAATCAAATCAAAAACTGGCCGGTGGAATATAAATACATTAATCGCTTATTCATATATAACGTCGGTAATTTTTCCGATAAGCAAAATGCACAAAAATTGAAAGATGAAATGGTGAATCTGGGAATTGTGGATGCATTCATCACAGTTTATAAGGATGGTAAAAAGCTGTTTGGGGAGGAAGCAAACCAATACTTAAGGGGAAATTAAAATGCGCAGATTTTTTTTTCTGCTTCTTTTTTGTTTATTTTTTTATTCCCATGCTTCCGTCATTCGTGGACGTGCACACATCACGCATGCAGGTAAAGTCATTGAAGCTTATACCTATAAGGATTTCATCACGCAAATTCCCGTCACTCTCGACAAAGACACCATTCACCACGATGGTTTTTTTGAACTGGAAGTCGGAGTTCATAAAACCCTGCCGGTTTTTCTTAAAATACATAATGTTACGATTAAAATGTATGTTCAGCCCGACTATGTGTATGGAGTTATTATTCCTGAATTTGACGAGTCGGTTTATGTATTCAGACACCGTGAACATTTTGTCGCGCTTAAATTAATATCGCACAAAGATGATGAGCTGAATACACTCATTCTCGACTTTGACAGCTTATATCAATTTACTTTTTTCCCCGACAGGGAAAAATTTCTGAATAAAACCATGCTCTATCGCCTAATCGATACACTGAAAAAAAAATCGGATGAACGTTACAAAAACATTAAAAATACCTATTTCAATCACTACAGAGAATATTTTCTGGCCAACCTCAATGTCAGCATATCCCGTGGGGAAAAAGCATTTATTCACCACTACCTTTTAAAAAGGTATATCCAACCCGACGATTATGAAATGATGGAACTGTTCCGAACATCGTTCAAAGATTATCTGAAATCCATTTCGGCATCACAAGCCGGCGCTTCGCTCTACCGTATAATTAATGAATTTGCCTCATACGAAAAACTCAACGAATGGTGTAAGAAAGACGAATTCCTGAAAAAAGACACACTCAGGGAACTGGTGATGATATACAACCTTTGGAATTTTTATTATGAACCCGAATTCGGCCAACAACAAGTGAAATCCATTCTTTCCCAACTACAAAACATCACCAAAATTCAAACCCATAAAAACATCATTCAAAACATGATGACACTGTGGAATAAACTTCTTCCGGGTTCCGCAGCGCCCACAATATATGGCCTCGGATTAAAAAAAGAAATGCTATCGTCGGAAAAACTTAAAGGTAAATGGATTTATTTTAATTTTTTCAGCGATAAGAACGAAAACAGCATTAAGGAAATGGGCATCATTCATCAGCTTTATAAGAAATTCGGGAATAAAATGTATTTCATCAGCATGGCTGTGGATATGACACACGATGAATACTTACGTTTCATTAAAAAATATCCTCAATACAAATGGAATATCTGGTTTAATGATGCTCAAGCCATTGCAAACCATGCCTCCAAAGCATTTTCCCTGACCGGAAATGAAGCATACTACCTGATTATGCCATCGGGGGAATTTGCTTTGTCTCCGGCGCCTGCACCTTCCGAAGGAATGGAGCATCGGCTGAATGCCATATTTAAAATCAAAAAAAAGCATATCACAGGAATAAGATAAAAACCATGAAGCATCCGATTAACGAACACCCGCTTATTCTGAAGTATATCCGTTCAAACAGCTACGGAAAACTTCTGGGCATGCACTTTACCATTTTGGAGCCGGGAGTTTTGGATTATTTTATTAAGATAGGTTCCCAACATCTGGCCACCCCGCATGCAGCCCACGGTGGATTAATTTCATCCTTAGCCGACGGTGCACAGGGGGTGTGCGCATTGTCGGCAGTATGCGCAGACAATCAGGTAGTTAGTACGCTGCAGTTAAACATACAGTTCCTTTCCGGTCCCTCCATTGGAGATGAACTCGTGGCAAAAGCAACTATCACAAAACGGGGAAAACGTATTGCTTTTACACGATGCGAAATTTTTAACCGAACGAAAAACGAAATGGTGGCTATTTCCACGGCCACATTCAATATTTACCCTGCAGAAAAGGCGGGTTACTGATGAAACATTTATTAGGACATTTCTTTCAGGACATCATCAAAACGGAGTATGTCGGCGGTGGTGACATTAACCAAACAATGAAAGTAACCACAGCCGATGGCGATTATTTTGTAAAATACCAATCGAAGTGCAAGCATGATTTCTTTGAATGTGAAGCTGACGGGCTAGATTTTTTGAAAAAAAATTCATCATTCAGGATACCTAAGGTGATCGGTACATTTTATGAATACGGTGAGGGCTTATTGGTGATGGAATATATCCTGCATGGAAAACGTTCGCCTGAGTATTATGCAAAACTGGGTGAAAAGCTTGCCCGGATGCATCTTCAAAAAATGGAAAAGTATGGTTATAAACAGGACAATTACGTAGGCAGTTTAGTTCAGCAGAATAATCCATCTTCCTGTTGGGCAGAATTTTTTGTGCGGCAACGCCTTTTTCCGTTTAAAGATATTTTGTCATTGCCGAATAAAGGCCATGAGGTTGATGTTATTATTGAAAAAATACACCAAAAAACATACCACATCCATCCTTCGCCCCTACACGGGGATTTGTGGTCGGGGAACCACATGGCCGACGAAGAAGGTAATCCGGTGCTGATTGACCCTGCTGTGTATTGCGGCGACAGAGCCATAGATATAGCCATGTTGCAACTTTTCGGAAGTCTGCATCCGGAATTCTATAACACCTATTTTTCGATATATCCGAAAGATGAACACTGGGAATTCAGGATAAAATTGTGTACTCTGTATCCTTTACTTGTGCATGCAAGATTGTTTGGGGGACATTACATACAGGAAGCAAAATATAAATTTAATTTATTGCTTAAAGCCGACTAATTTATATAAATGGATTGTTGAATTTTTATTTTTATAAAGTAAAAAATAATTTTTTGTAAGATCTTTTAATTCATTTAAAAGCTTTTCTCCGCAATAAACAAAAACATAATCAACATTTTTTTGGGTATGATCAAAAGAAATATTCCAATAAAAATTTTTATACCCAAGATAACCGCTTATGTTATAAGTTGGAATATCTTTACTATTCCATAAAATCGGAAAAAATGTTTTTCCGGCTTCGTAGTTATCCAAAATAATAATGTTTTTTAAAATTCCAAGATATGAACCATAATGACATTCAACCCAATTCTGTGAATTATTGAGAACAGCTACTGTTGAATTTTTATCAATGAAGTTAGAAGCATAAATTATTTCTTTTATTTGTTTATTTAGATAATTCAAGGTCTTTTTATGATAAAATTCATATTTAATGACAAAGCCTAATGATAAAATCAGAATAAAATACTTTTTTATCCGGTTTTCAGGTTGACTCAGTAACCATAAAATGATAAAAAAATAAAATAAATAAACAAACCTTACGCTCATATATCCGACGCTGTAATCTTCCGGAACAATAAACAATAATATTAAAAAAAACATTGAAATGAAAATAAAAGCATCAAATGGTTGTAAAAAAATTTTATTCTTAAGACGAAAGAAAAGAATATATGTAAAATAGATAAAAAGAGAAAACAGTAAAACTTGCGAAAATTTTGATTCGGTATCATAGACAAACACATTAAACGGAGAAAAAGATAACAGATATGTCTTTATTTCATCTAAAGAAATTGAAACACTACCGTTTGAAAATTTAGAATATTTCCTGAAAAGGTACAGAAAGTAAAAAAAAGGGGCAGATAAAAACATCATAATTACATAATGATTAATATTTTTTTTGATATATGAATACATTTCTGTATTATAAATCCTAAACAATAAAATCATTTCAAAAATTAATATAAAAATTTGAAAAACAATAAAAGCCAATCCGTTAGTAAAATAAATAAGTATGGAAATAAATAAATATTTCAGATAATGGCTCAGTTTAAATTCCTTATTTTGACTAAACCTTAATCTGTAATAATCGCTGATTGCCAATAATAAAAAACAAACGGAAAAATTAAAGTTAAAAAATCCATAATTCATCAGAAATGTATTAAAAAATATCACGGCAATAATGGAGTAAAAAGAATATTTTTTATGATTAAAAACTTTATTAAAATAATGAAATGAAAAAACAAACATTGCAAGTAATATAAAATAAAAAATTTTTATGGCAAGTAAATTCGGAAATAAATAATACAAAACGACTAACAGATAAGTAGAAAAATTATTGGGAATAAAAAAATAATTTAATTGAAAATGTTGATGTACAAATTGATTTCCCTCTAATAATTCCTTAAGTATTAAACCGTTTGCAAAATGTGTCGGCCCGTCAATTGTAGCTATATAGGGATTATTCCAAAGACAATAGAAAACAAAGAAAAAAATAAATATATATGCAAGAACATTAAAGTAAAGCTTCATTATTACTGCATATTTTTTCAAATATACATTTTTTAAGTTATTTTTAGGGCATGAAATACATCCTCCCCTCTTCTTCTCTTTTTATACAAAACCGTAGTAAATTCGTTTCGCATTTAAAGCCTGGTTCTTTGGCGCTGTTCGTGAGCAATGATTTACTTCCCACCAATGCCGACGGCACTTTGGGGTTCCGGCAAAATTCCGACCTGTTTTACCTGACGGGTATCCCACAGGAAGAAACCATTCTTCTATTGTTCCCCGATGCCAAAGACAAGCGTTTTTCCGAAGTGCTTTTCATTCGCCACACCAATCCAGAAATTGCACAATGGGAGGGACAAAAACTAACGAAAGAAAAAGCCCGCGAAATCAGTGGTATTCAAACCATATACTGGTATCATGAATTTGATAAAATACTCCAAACCATCATCTATCAGGCCGAAAACATCTATCTGAACCATAATGAACACACACGGCGTTACATTTTCACTCCCACCATGCAGGATGTGTTTAATAAAAAAATCAGGGAAAAATATCCCCTTCACACTTATTTGCGCAGCGCCCCCATCATGCATAAAATCAGAAGTATTAAAAATGTGGAAGAAATCGAAATGATTCAGAAGGCATGCAATATTACGGAATTGGGGTTCAGAAGGTTACTGAAATTTATCAAGCCCGGTGTGTGGGAATTTGAAATTGAAGCAGAACTGGCGCATGAATTCATTCGTAACCGTTCCGATGGGTTTGCTTATCAACCCATTATTGCATCCGGGAAAAATGCCTGCGTGCTGCATTATAATGAAAACGATGCTCAATGCAATGACGGGGAATTGGTGTTACTGGATGTGGGAGCGTTGTATGGCCCCTATGCCAGCGACCTTACGCGCGTGGTTCCGGTTAATGGCAAATTTACCCCAAGGCAAAAAGCGGTTTACAATGCCGTATTGAATGTAAAAAAGTTTGCCGAAAAACGCCTGGTAGCCGGCAATACTTTTGAAAAATACAACAGAGAAGTAGGCGAAGCCATGACGGAAGAACTCTTAAAACTTGGGCTGCTTAAAACAGACGAGGTAAAAAACCAAAATCCCGACTGGCCTGCCTATAAAAAATACTTCATGCACGGAACCTCCCACTTTTTAGGCCTGGATGTTCACGATGTAGGTTTATTCCATGAACCCATGCAGGCCGGCATGGTATTTACCTGCGAGCCCGGCATCTACATTCCTGAAGAAGGTATAGGCATCCGTCTGGAAGATGACATTCTGATTACCACCAACGGCAATCAAAACCTCATGAAAAACATTCCGATTGAAGCTGATGAAATTGAAGCCCTAATGAATTAGGTTAACACACTGCTTTTTTCTCTTTTATACCGGGTTGAATGCTTTTGATTTTTATGAAAATTCGTTTTATCAACATATAAATCCCTGGCCTCCACTTTTAATATTCGGTCATTGAATTTGATTTTTTGTTTGTTTAGATTGAGAATTTCATCGGCATACTGTGACCTTACTTCCACATAAGAAAAAGTATTTTTCAATTCCCTGACATAAAAATGTTTTTCCTCAACTCTCGACCATTCCGACAATTTATGCTTCAATTCGGCATAATCCAATCCATCCCATCGGCCTAAATTTACTCTGAAAACCACCTTGCGTGAATTCCCTTTACCGTCTGTTATTTCTTGTGTCAAATTTTCGGGCTTGCCTTCATAGGATTTTTTCAACTTATCTAATACATTCTCCAGATAGAATTGCACCAAATCTTCCTTGTCAATATTATGTAAGGCCTCTTTCATTGCCTCGGGCAATAACGCTAAATAATTTTCTTTTTGTTCTTTTTTGTTTTTAAGCAGTTGCTCAAAGTGATATTCCGCTTGCTTCTTCAGTATTTCATTCACCGATGGAATTTTCTTTTCAATAGGCTTAAATTTACACACCCGTTGAATTTCCCGAAATTTCCCTGCATCACGGGATGAATATAAGGCCACACTGATGCCCGATTTACCAGCACGGGCTGTTCGGCCGCTTCGGTGAGTATAAACTTCGGGATTTTCGGGCAATTGATAATGGATAACGTGCGTTAGGTTACCTACATCAATACCACGAGCAGCCACATCGGTAGCCACCAACATACGAACCGATTTCATCCGGAAGCGCTTCATCACCCATTCGCGCTGGCTTTGGGTAAGGTCGCCGTGAAGGGCATCCGCACTATATCCGGCCTGTACCAATTCATCGGATAACTTTTGAGTGTCGGTCTTGGTGCGGCAGAAAATAATACCGTAACTGTCGGGGTAATAGTCCAAAATTCTTTTCAAGACAAAAAATTTTTCCTTGGGTGAAACCATGTAGGCATGATGTTCAATGGCCGATGCGGTAACATTCACGCTTCCTGCCTGAATTTTTTGAGGGTGCTTCAGATATCTTTTAGCCAATTTTTCCACATCAGCAGGCATGGTAGCGCTGAACATCCAGATATTTTTTTTCGGATTAGAAATCTGAATAATCTTCTCGATATCTTCCCTAAAGCCCATGTTCAGCATTTCATCGGCTTCGTCCAACACCAGCACTTCAATTGCCGATAAATCAATGGCTTTGCGCTCAAACAAATCCATCAATCGCCCCGGAGTGGCACACACCACCTCGGGTGCTCCTTTCAAAGCCCTGATTTGATTTTCAATCGACGTACCTCCATAGACCGCCTCAATTTTCAAATCATGCAGATACTTGGAAAAGTTTTTTAATTCATTCGATATTTGCAGGCAAAGCTCTCGTGTTGGCGTTAAAATCAGTCCCCTGATATGGTTAAGGCCTTTGTTACCCTCGCAATAATGTAACAGGGGTAAGCCGAAGGCAGCCGTTTTTCCCGTACCGGTTTGTGCCAGGGCAACAAGGTCGGTTTTTTCCGAAAAGAGCAATGGAATGATTTGTTCCTGGATGGGGGTGGGAGCAATAAATCCCAAATCGCGTATGGCCCTAAGCAGAGGAACTGACAAACTAAAATCTTCAAACTTCATTTAACTTTGATTTAAATAATATGGCTTTGTCGGTAAAATCCTATCTTCTGCAATCGTGAAATTGAAAAAGTAAATTTATTTCCCGTCAAAACACTTGCAAAAGTAGGAAAAATTTTAGCATTAGGGTATGTTTTTTAGGTATTTTTGTGAAAAACCATGAAATCCAAATTCTATGCTTTGATACTGGCCGGTGGGGCAGGAACACGATTTTGGCCTTTAAGTACAGATAAGCACCCCAAACAATTTATGGATGTGCTGGGCCTGGGAAAGCCTTTGTTACGCATCACCTACGAAAGAATAAAACCTCTTTTTTTAAACGAAAATATTTTCGTTATCACCTCAAAAAAATATAAACACCTGGTGGAAGAAATACTACCCGAAATTTCTAAAGAAAACATCCTGCTGGAGGAAGCCAGAAAAAATACTGCGCCGGGCGTAGCTTACGGGGCATTCAAAATTCATAAAAAAAACCCCGACAGCATCATGCTGGTCATTCCCAGCGATCATATCATTAAAAAAGAAAAAGTTTTCAGAAAAGCCATTTCATCATGCTTTCAGGTTGCGGAGCAAGAAGAATGCATTATCACCATCGGCATCCGCCCCACCCGCCCTGATACCGGGTACGGTTATATCCAGTTCCTTCCCGACAGCAATGTTTATGCCGACGAACGAATTTTTAAAGTAAAAACCTTCACGGAAAAACCCGATGCCGCCATGGCAAAATTTTTTATTGACAGCGGCGATTTTCTGTGGAATTCCGGAATTTTCATATGGAAAACATCTTACATCCTTGAATTGCTTTCTCAATTTGAACCCGAGTTATATCAAACTTTCCACGATGCCGCCCGATACCTTGATACTCCAAACGAACAAAAGGCCTTCGATGATGCATTCATCCGTTGTAAAAACATTTCCATCGATTATGCCGTTCTTGAAAAAGCCCCTAAAGTACTGGTGCGTTCCAGCATTATCGGCTGGAGCGATATCGGAACCTGGGGTAGCATCTACGAACATATCAATCCCGATGAAAACCGCAATGCCGTGGTGGGAAAAAACATCATGCTCTACGAAAGCAGCGGAAATATGATTCATGTCCCCGACAACAAACTAGTGGTATTGCACGGTATTCATGATTGCATCATCGTAGAAAAAGACAATATGCTTCTTATTTGTAAAAAAGAAGATGAACAACATATACGTTCAATGGTGAACGACATTAAAATCAAAAAGGGGGATAAGTATGTGTAATGATGACCTGTGAACAAATGATTTTATCCAAAACAATAAGATCAGTTTGCACCACGCAAAACTTCAATCAGCAACTTCACGATAATAACTTTTTTAATGTTATTTATGATAAACAATTTCTTTCGATTACAACTAAAATTTTAAATAATTAAAAAAACTTTAGAAATTCGAAACTCCGGAAATAAAATACAAAAGTAATCATAACAACTCCTCTTGCATACCAAAATGAAATTAACACCAAGTATATTTTGAAAAAATACATGAGGTTACCTCGCTGGTCATGTTAAATTTTTCTGCCAAATTTCAAAAGTTGAAAAAAGGTATAAAAGATATTTTTAACCTTCAAAAGTAACAGTAAAAATCACCATTCTTGAATTAACCCTATCCAAGCTGTTTGAAAAAATATTATTTTCCTTTCTAAGCAAATTCCTTGTTCCTGAAAAAATTTTTATTTCAAATCCTAATTTAAAATAAGTCAGATAGAAATCCACCCCAGTTCCGCCTCCGTAAAAAAAATCATCTCGTTTGAGTTTTAAATTATCATCCAACTGATATGCAGAACCAGATGAGACCCCAGCGGTTTTTTTTCGGGAAGCAAGATCCATAATATATCCCCCGCTGCCGATAACATAAGCACTGAAATTTTGAAGGCGCTTGCTTTGCACTTTTAACTCAATCGGAAAAATCAAAAAAGTGCTTTCGACGGTCTTTTGAAAAATCCTGGTTGTGTCGAATGTGGAATTGGAAAGAAAATATTCAATTCTCCTCGAGGCAAAACTGATGGATGGAGTATGGCGGAGCCGAAGGTATTCATGGAGCCGGAAATCAGCCACCAGACCAATGGCAAAACCGGGTCCGGGCCGGGAATATATTCTTTTGATTTGGTACCGATTGTATTGTCCGTCGGTTTTTATCAATGTATCGGGAAAAATGGAATTTTTAACCGTGATTACTCTGAAATCGGTTTGATTTCCGGCTAACGTAAAACCAAAATGCAGTTTCTGCTTATAGAATTTGGGAAGATTAACGCCATATCCGTCGTTTTCCTGAGAAAAAAACATCTTACATATCAAAAAAAATATGGCGAAATGAACAAAACGCATTAGTATAGTGGTAAAACGCTAAGGCAAAATTAAAATTACGTAACCAAAAAATTGCACCTTATTTTAAGTTATCTTAACAATACGGGTTTGATTATGATAATTTAACCGAATTTCCCTGACCTGTCTGATATTGAAATCAAAAAAATATTCGTTTTTATTTTTATCTGGCTTTAAACGATGTTCAGTTTTGTTTTCCATAACAAACACCAAATCAGTATCAAGAGGGTTAACATTCCCTTCATACAATACCTTCAATCCGTCTGCGGATTTAAAAATTTTAATAAAAAAATTTGTTTGTTTTATGTTTTTCTTCCTGATAAATACCTTTCTTTCGGGCTTCGTTTTGATTTTTCCGAAATAATTTGCAGATAGAGGGGATTCATCCATGTTTTTTTCAAAAACCTTAAAGGGTAATGATTCCGAGTCCCCCAGGTCATTCCAGACCCTGATGTAGTCAATGATGAAGTTTAATGAATCTTTGAAGTCGGGCTTAGGCCCCGGTGAAAAAGCCCAACCATCCTGTGCTACAGCTAAATTGGCCACCAAAAGTTTTTCCTGATGCATGATGTTCGGATACTCTCCCGACAATATTCCATTTACAAAAAATAAAATTTCCTTTTCATTCCATAATCCTGAAACGTTTACAAACTCCTGTGAATAATCGGCATTTTTCATACGTATCCATCCGCCAAAGCGAACGGATTTGCCTAATATTTTCTTTTTTCTGACTTCATTCCCCTTACCGTGGTGAAGATTGACGGAAATCCTGTCAGGATATTCGGTTTTAAGTTCCATCCAGTCAATTTCCTCGTATGGTTCGCCATCGTAAAGCCAAAAGGCAGGCCAAAAACCTTGTTCCTTTCCGGCTTTAAATTTAATTTCATAATAACCGTATTTGAATTTCCTTTTACTTTGAATAATCCCTGAAGTGTAAGGAAATTTCCTTCTGTTCAAACCAATAAATTTTCCGTTGTGAAAAAGAGAATCATTTGGGCCTTTAAAAGTTAAGCAATTTCCAACGGTATCTTGGCGTTTAGCAGTAATTATAAGATTACCATCCATAAAACGAATATTGCCTGATTTTGTGTAATACTGCTGTTCACCATTAATTGCAATGGTGTTTCCCCAACCATACTCTGGTTGCCATAATTCGGTGTTTAAGGTCTTCTCTGAAAATTCATCTCCCCATGCGTAATAATAAGTTCTGATTTCATTTGATTTTACATGAAACATAAGTTGCCCTTTAATGAAAACAAAAAAGAAAAAAAGCAGCAGATAATTGATCATTTTTTTTAAATTTGGGCAAATTTATCACTTTTAAAACATGATGATTAGAAATTTATTATTGTTGCTTATTCTTGCATATTTATTGCCTGCACAAGTGATTCGAAAAGGAATCATGCAGGAAGAACATGAGAAATACAAAATCTTCGGTGCCCACACCGAAGAATTCTGGGACTCGATACGCACTAAGGAATTAAACCGTTTCATAGATTTTCAAAGTAAACAATCATCGGGTACCAATACCTGCACCCTCACCAAAAGAGTTTTTGGTTGGCATCCGTATTGGGTCGGTTCGGCCTATCAAAATTATCAGTGGGCTTATTTATCTGATCTGTGTTATTTCAATTATGAAGTTAATCCGTCCTCCGGCCAAAACAGCAATGCCTCCTTTGCCTGGACCACTGCCAGTGTGGTAACCGTTGCCAAAAATCAGGGCAAGAAAATTCACATTTGCGCCACTTTATTCAGTAATCACAGCACTTTTTGGGCCAGTACCTCTGCACAAAACACATTCATTAACAACATAATCTCACTCCTTAATGCCCGTGGTGGCGATGGGGTTAACATCGATTTTGAAGGCATGGGGGCCTCCGACAAAGTTCCCTTCGTGAATTTCATAACCAACCTGAATAATGCACTCCACAATGCCAATCCAAACTACGAACTTTCCATTTGTTTATATGCCGTGGATTGGAGTACCACATTTAACATACCGGCTCTTGATAACCTTGTTGATTTTTATACGATTATGGGATACGAATACTATTGGAGTGGCAGTTCTCAAGCCGGACCAACCGATCCCATGTATAACTTCGTAACCAGTTACAATTATACCCTATCCAAAACAATCACGTATTATATTAAGCAAGGAGCCACTCCGTCTAAATTACTTATGGGGCTTCCTTACTACGGACGTGAATGGGAAGTAACTGGCACTACAGTTCCAGCGAATACCACCGGAAATTTTAGCTCTTCCAGAACTTTGGCATACATTAACAACAATCCTACAATTTATTCCGCTTCAAACAAATTTTGGGATTCTAATTCCTTTACTCCGTTCTACAAATATGTTCAATCAGGAAACAATCGTCAATGCTTTATCAATGATGTTTACAGTTTGGGGCGTCGCTATGATATGGTTAATCAGCGGGGACTTGGCGGAATAGCCATTTGGGCTCTGGGATATGATGATGGCATGACATCATTCTGGAACCTGATTAAAGACAAATTTACGACATGTGCGTCCGATGTATGTTTGGATAGTTTGTATGATATGGGCGGACCAAACCGAAATTATTACGATAATGAAAATTACGGGTATGTTATCGGAGTGCCTTCGGGAAGTTTGGTAAAATTGCAATTTTACAGCTTTAACATTGAAAACGGTTACGACTCCTTATGGCTTTACAACGGGCCAAATCAAAGCGCACCATTGATTGGAGCTTACACCGGCACTCAAAGCCCCGGAACTTTTACGGCTGCCACCAATAAAGTTTTCCTGCGATTTAAAAGCGATGCCGCAACAAACACTTTTGGTTTCAGAATCTATAAATCATGCGCCACGCCTAACACAACATCAATATTCAATAATGATTCGGAACTATATGATATTTCAATTTTTCCAAATCCATGCCACGATATTTTGAATGTTTCTTTTTCGAATATATTTGAATTTCCACATTTCATTGATATTTTCAACATTCAGGGACAAAACGTTAAACATATTGAACTTACAGAATCCGTAAACGAAATTTTCGTAGATACACGAAATTGGCCATCGGGAATTTATTTTTTAAAGTTCAGGAATAACAGGCAAGGAATTTTATTTAAAAAAATAATAAAAGAATAACTTATTCAAATTAGGCGTCAATATTTTTAGTATTTAAAACCTAATTTTGTTAGTTAAATCAAGATTTTTTTAATAATTCAATGTTTTAAATCGCGTTTCTACGAACTTTTATCATTAATTAATTTCATTTCAAATATACATCAAAAACATTCATATTATTGCAATTGCAAATCACTAAGAATAAAATTCACTCGAAGTTAAAAAATTTATTCAAAAACTACCCAATTAAATATGAAAATTTGAAAACGAATTTGACGTTATGATGAGATTATAACCAATGATGAATTAATTAATCGCATTTTATAATGATCTTCCATTAACTGATTAAACAAAAGATTTTGTTTTTATTTGCAACATATTAATAAAAATTTTTTTAATATGTTTTATGAATATTTACTTTAAAAACTTACAGAATATCTTTTTACTTTGCTTGTAAATAATTTTTATAAAACAAAAATATACTACTAATTTTGTAGAAAATAATTTATGCTACCTCAAAAAACCAAATATGCGATTAAAGCCCTGACTTATCTGGCCAAAAATTTTCTGGAGGAAAGGCCGGTAAGTATTGCCATGATTGCCAAAGAAGAAAAAATTCCAAGAAAGTTCCTTGAGCTTATTTTGCTTGATCTTAAAAAAAAGGGATATGTCAAAAGCGCTATGGGTTCCAAAGGCGGGTATTTGCTGAGCCGCCATCCAGAGGAAATTATTTTAAGCCACGTCATCCGATCGACCGGCGGCCCCATTTCACTTTTGTCCTGTGTCAGTGTGAATTTCTACAAACCCTGTGCAGAATGTGAAAGCGAGGAACACTGTGCCCTGAGAAAAGTGATGCTGGATGTGAGGGAAGCATGCCTGAAAATACTTTCCAAAACCTCCTTGTTTGATTTAATTCAACTTGAAAAAAAACTCAAAAGAAAAAACAAGAACTCTGAATAGATAAGGTTTTTAGAAGAATATATACTATTTAATTAGTAGTATATTTAATTTTTTTTCGAAAAAAATTTGGAGCTTGGAATATTTTTTCCATATCTTTGCGTCAACATTTACTCGATGACCCAAAAATTAAATCTAAACTTTGTTCACTCAAAAAATGCCCGAATAATGCGATGTTGGGCATAAATTGATTTGCTATTTCAATATTTCATTGCTTTTAATAAAATCAAACCAAAAATCATATGCAAAGCTTCAGAAGCGAATTGGAAAATATCAAATATCCTACTAAAGTAGTAGAAAAAGACATTATTGAACTGGAAAGAAAAATATTTGAATTCAAAAAAGGCCAAATCCATGAAGAAAAATTCCGGAGTTTGCGCCTGGCCAGGGGAGTTTACGGACAAAGACAAAAAGGAGTACAAATGATTCGGATTAAAATTCCCTACGGTAAAGTCAACACCCGCCAATTATTCCGACTTGCTGACATCAGCGACGAATACTCGAACGGCAACTTACACATTACAACAAGGCAAGATGTACAGTTGCATTTTGTGTCTTTGGAACGAACCCCCGAACTCTGGTATAAACTGGAACAAGACCAACTGACCCTTCGTGAAGCTTGCGGAAATACCGTTAGGAACATTACTGCCTCTGCTGAGGCCGGCATCGACCCCAATGAACCTTTTGATGTATCGCCTTATGCCGATGCTTTATTCCGCTATTTCCTCAGAAAACCCTTTTGCCAGGAAATGGGCAGAAAGGTTAAAATTGCCTTTTCCTCATCCGATGATGATACTGCCTACACCTACATTCATGATTTTGGTTTTATTCCAAAGTTAAAGGATGGAAAAAAAGGATTTAAAGTGCTGGTAGGCGGAGGATTAGGCGCTCAGCCCTTTCATGCCCAAACGGCATTTGAATTTCTGGAAACAAATCGCATCATTCCGTTTGTTGAAGCTGCGCTCAGGGTGTTCGATCGTCATGGTGAAAGGACAAACCGCCACAAAGCCCGACTTAAGTATTTAATTGCTAAAATCGGATTGAATGAATTTTTAAAACTGACAGAAGAAGAAAAAAACAGTTTGAACAGTTCAACGGTGGAAATTGAAGAGTTTCCCTATGAACCCACAACTCAAATTAAAAACCTCCCAGATCGCCTTCCAGAACTTCCGCAGGAATATCACGAATGGCTTTCAACCAACGTTATCCGTCAAAAGCAGGAAAATTATTATGGTGTTTATTTGAAAATCCGAAAAGGAAACATTTCATCGCACACCATCAGAGATTTGTGCAAGATTATTGCAAAGTGGGGTAATGAAGAAGAAATACGACTGACCATTGGACAAGGAATTCTGTTAAGGTTTATTCCCAAGGAACATCTTCCTTTTCTTTATTCAGACCTTAAAACCATCGGATTAGCGGATATTGGAGCAAACTCCGTTGCCGACATCACCTCATGCCCCGGCACCGACACCTGCAATCTGGCTATTGCTAACAGCACACAGTTGGCCGTTGAATTGGAAAAAATTATTTTACACGACTTCAGAGAATTGATCAATAACCGTGACATCAAAATCAAAATAAGCGGATGCATGAATTCGTGCGGCCAGCATGGCCTTGCACATATCGGCTTTCACGGAAGTTCCATAAAATCGGGTGATGTGGTTATTCCCGCCATGCAGGTGCTTATGGGTGGGCAAAATGCCGGCGAGGGTAAGGGTTTCTTTGCCGAAAAAATCATTAAGCTTCCTACCAAAAGGATCCCCCTCGCATTAAAGTTAATTCTTTCGGATTATGAAAATAATGCAAGCCCTGAAACTTATTTTCATGACTATTACAAATCGAAAGGGAAGGATTATTTCTATCGTTTACTAAAACCATTATCGGGAACCGAAGAAATTAAAGAAAATGAACTGCTGGATTGGGGGGCTGATGAAAAATTCAAGCCCGAGATCGGTGTCGGGGAGTGTGCCGGAGTTGTCATCGATTTGGTGCAAACCTTATTGTTCGAAGCCGAGGAAAAAATCGAATTTGCCCGTGATGCCTTTCAGGAAGGCCTCTATTCCGATTCCATCTACCACAGCTACTCCTCCTTTATTCATGCAGCCAAAGCAATTTTGCTTGAAAAAGAAATTCATGTGAATACGCATCATTCATTAATCAAAGAATTTGACAAGCATTTCAGTGAAACTTTTAAAATACCCGGAACGGAGAATTTTGAAAAAACCGTTTTGCTCATAAAACAAACTCCGCCGGGCCGTGAATTTGCAGGACAGTATATGGAGTTGGCAAAGAGCTTTCTTAAACTATGCAGGGAATATAAGAATCAAGTAATTGCCACCACATGAAGAAAAATATTGTTCATAAGCCAAAATTATACATCGTAGGCGCGGGTCCCGGAGATCCTGAATTGATAACGTTTAAGGCATTACGCATTCTAAAAAATGCCGATGTGGTCTTTTATGATGCTTTGATCGATCCCCAACTCTTGGATTTTACTAAAACGGATTGCATAAAAATTTTCACGGGTAAAAGGAAAAACCGGCATGCTTTCACTCAGGAACAAATTCATGAACTGATCCTACACTATTCGCAAAAATATGGCACCCTTGTCCGCCTTAAAGGAGGAGACCCTTTTGTTTTCGGAAGAGGATTTGAAGAAATTCAATTTGCCTCAGACAATGGTATCGAAACTGAATATGTTCCGGGCATTTCGAGTGCCATTGCCGTTCCCGGCATTTTTGGCATTCCCTTAACGGCAAGGGGGATAAGTAACAATTTTACCGTCATCACTGCCACTTCCGGGAAGGGAGAGCTAACCTCGAACATAAGAAAAGCCATTCAGGCATCCGGTACCCTTGTTATTCTGATGGGACTAAATAAAATCCATGATATTCTGAAAATTTATGAGTTGCTGAATAAGCATGATACACCAGTAGCCGTGCTTCAAAACGGTACATTTAAAAATCAGAAAATGATATACGGAACCGTTTCCACCATCCGGAAAAAAATTCATGAACTTGTACCGGAATGGCCTTCCATCATTATCACAGGCGATGTGGTGAAAGCGGGCATGGATATTTTGAAAAAGAAAAAATTACCTCGTCAACAAAAAACCCTTGAATTACTGTGACTATGGCTTCAAAAGAGGTATTGGATATTGAAAATAAAAATCTGCTTTTTCCTGTTTTTTTGAAGTTGGAAGGGCGGGAAGTGCTGATTATAGGGGGCGGACAAGTAGCATTGGAAAAAATCAACACTTTGTTAGACAACAACCCAAATACGTCCATCAAAGTTGTATCTAAAGACATTATACCAGAAATTACGGAATTATCCAACGCATATCCTAATCTAAAAATCATCAAAAAAGCTTATGAACCCGCCGACCTCGAAGGCATCGACTTAGTCATTACGGCAACCGATGATCTTTCGGTTACCGCCGGAGTCAGGGAAGATGCCCGAAAAAAAGGCATATGGATGAATTCGGCCGACAAGCCGGAATTATGTGATTTTTATTTGGGGTCGGTGGTTCAAAAAGGACATCTGAAAATTGCCATATCCACCAACGGAAAATCGCCCATCATGGCAAAAAGAATCAAAGAATCGCTTTCCTATGCTTTCCCGGGAGAAATTCACGAAGTGTTGGAAAACTTGTATGAGATAAGAAAAAATCTGAAAGTAGATTATCATCAAAAAGTCAAAACCCTCCGGAATATCACAAAAAGTTTTTCCGAACAACAAAAAAAACATACACTGCTCAGACAAATCAGGCGTACCTCTCTGTATTCCTTATGTATCTTACTGATTATGGTATTGGGGCATTTACTTTTCAGCGCCCTGACTTTTCAGGAAATCTGGACTGCCATCTCAGGAACCCTTAGCACGGAAATTTTGATTTACATGGGCGGTGGCTTCATGGCACAAATGATCGACGGTGCCCTGGGCATGGCCTATGGCGTGAGTGTTACCACTTTTCTGCTTGGTCTTGGAATACCATCCATCACTCCTGCCATTGCCAGTGCGAGCATGCATGCCTCTGAAATTTTCACCACCGGCACATCCTCGTTGGTGTATATGCGATATAAAAACATCAATAAAAAACTATTCAAAAGTTTGGTTATCCCGGGTATTTTGGGCGCCATGGGTGGAGCATTGTTTATTTCCATCCTGAGCAAAAAATACGTTACCTATGTCCGGCCGCTAGTGGCCGTTTATACACTCACATTGGGAATTATCATCATTAAAAGGGCCATGGGCAGTTCCATTCACATCAAAAATAAAATCAAAAAAATATTTCCTATTGCTTTTTTCGGCGGTTTTCTTGATTCGGTAGGAGGAGGCGGATGGGGCCCGATTGTTACTACTTCACTGATTGCCGGCGGACGCGACCTAAGGAATACCATCGGATCCTCGCACCTGGCAAAATTCTTTGTGGCATTGGTGAGTACCATAACTTTTGTAGGTATTATCGGGCTGAGCCATTGGAAAATTATTTTCGGACTGATTGTAGGAGGAATGCTGGCCGCTCCCATATCTATTTACCTTTCACAAAAAATACCCACAAAAAAAGGGCTTATATTGGTGGGTTCCCTGGTTATTCTGATAAGCTTAAAAATTTTTGTTCAGTCCCTGTTTAAATAAAAATGTATGAACGAAGAAAGGAAACACATAATCGAACTCATTAAAGATAAAATAAAAAACAAAAATGCATTTGAAATATTGGAATTTATCAGCAATTTGAAAGAGGAAAAACCGGCATTTTCCAGTAGTTTGGGGATGGAAGACCAGGTGATTACGCACATGATTGCCAAAGGAAAATTCAATATTGAAATTTTCACCCTGGATACGGGAAGAAATTTCCCGGAGTTTTATCAGGTACTGAATAAAACCATAAAAAAGTACTCCATTCCCATAAAAACTTATTTCCCGGATACCGAAAAAGTAGAAGCGTTGGTAAATGAAAAAGGGCCTTTCAGTTTTTATGAAAGCATCGAGAACAGAAAAGAATGTTGCCAAATTCGAAAAGTGCTTCCCCTTAAAAGGGCCCTCAAAGGAAAAAGCATCTGGATTACCGGTATTCGTTCGGAACAATCCGACAAAAGAAAAAATTTTGAACAGGTAGAATGGGATGAACACAATCAAATCATTAAAATTCATCCGCTGCTGCACTGGACATGGGAAGAAGTGAAGCAATATGTGAAAGAAAATCAGGTACCCTATAACATACTCCACGATAAAGGATTTGTGAGTATTGGTTGCCAACCTTGCACAAGGGCCATTGCAGAAGGAGAACATTTCCGGGCAGGGCGCTGGTGGTGGGAAGACACAGAAAAAAAAGAATGTGGATTACATAACCGATAAATGAATATCGTATGCCAAAAACAGATTATCTGGATTATCTGGAAAATGAAGCCATCTATATCCTGAGGGAAGTGGCCGGGCAATTCGACAGGCCAGCATTGCTTTTCAGTTGCGGTAAAGACAGTATTTGCCTTTTGCATTTGGCGCTTAAGGCATTCCGTCCCGGAAAGTTTCCTTTCCCGTTGGTGCATATCGATACCGGGCATAATTTTCCGAGTGTTTTGGAATTCAGGGACCGGTTGATTGATAAAATAGGTGAAAATTTAATTGTAAGAAAAGTTGAAGACACCATCAGGAAAAGAAAACTTCAGGATGCAAAAGGGAAATTCCCAAGCCGCAATGCCCTGCAAACCTATACTTTGTTGGATACCATAGAGGAATTTGAATTTGATGCCTGCATCGGGGGTGCACGGCGCGACGAGGAGAAAGCCCGTGCCAAGGAAAGGGTCTTTTCCGTGAGGGATGAATTCGGACAATGGGATCCAAAAAATCAGAGGCCCGAGCCCTGGATCAACTATAACGGTAAAATACATAAAGGAATGAACGTCAGGGTATTCCCCCTGAGCAACTGGACCGAACTGGATGTATGGAATTATATCAAAAGAGAAAATATATCAATACCGGAAATATATTTCGCTCATGAAAGAAAAGTGGTTCAGGCCGAGAATGGCCAACTGATGGCATGGTCGGAATTTTTAAATCTGGATGAAAACGATATTATCCTAACCAAACGGGTCAGATACAGGACCGTTGGCGATATGACCTGTACGGCTGCCATTGAAAGCAACGCACGAACCGTTGATGAAATCATACAAGAACTTCTGGAAAGCAAGATCAGCGAAAGGGGAGCAACCCGTATGGACGACCGCATCAGCGAGGCAGCCATGGAAGATCGTAAAAAACAAGGTTATTTTTAAATTATTATGGAACTCTTAAGGTTTTTCACAGCAGGCAATGTAGACGACGGTAAAAGCACCCTGATTGGCAGGTTGCTCTTCGACAGCAATGCCCTATCAACCGATATTATTCAAACCCTGACAAGGCAGAGTAAGGCCAAATCAGCCGATACCAACATAGACCTTGCACTGATTACCGATGGGCTGCGTTCAGAACGCGAACAGGGAATAACCATTGATGTGGCGTATAAATACTTCAGCACCCCAAAAAGGAAATTTATCATTGCCGATACCCCCGGTCATGTTCAATATACCCGAAATATGTTTACGGGCGCTTCCCTGTGTGATGTGGCCGTTATTCTGGTGGATGCTCGTAACGGCATAACCGAGCAAACCAAACGCCATACGATGATTTCATCCCTGTTGCGCATTCCGCACATTGTGGTATGCGTGAATAAAATGGATATGTTCGATTACGATGAAAAAGTTTTTCATAACATCGTATCCCATTTTCTAGAATTCACCAAAGAACTTCAAACCGGATGCGTTACGTTTATCCCCTGCAGTGCATTGTGCGGCGACNATGTCGTACATAAATCCGATAGGATGCCCTGGTATGAAGGCCCCACCCTGCTCTCATTCCTTGAAAATGTATCCTTGAATAAAAATAATGAACATCAACCTGCACGATTTCATGTTCAATACGTGATACGTCCTCAAACGAAAGAATTACACGATTATCGCGGATATGCCGGACAACTAAGCTCAGGAATATTGAGAAAGGGAGACCCTGTGATCATTTACCCAAACGGTTATACCAGCACCATACAAAAGATTGAAAAGCATCAGACGGAAGTTGATAATGCTTTTCCCTTTGAACCTGTTGTGTTGCATATAAATGATGATCTGGACGTACAACGCGGAAATCTGATCAGCGCCACAGAGGCGCCGCCCGAAATCGGCAAAGAAATTAACGCCGTCATTTGCTGGCTGGATCAAAATCCTTATCAACCCGGACAAAAATTTATCCTGAAGCAGGAAACATTCACATGCAAGGCCATGTTGAAAGAAATTCATTTTAAATTAGACATTCATCAACCCGGAAACAAACTGCACACCGACCAAATTCAGGTGAATGATATTTGCAAAGTAACGCTAAAACTTTCTGAAAACATCAGTTATGATAAATATGAAATCAATAAACACACCGGTTCTTTTATATTGATCAACGATAATACCTACAACACCTCTGCTGCCGGATTGATTGATTAGATTAGCATTCGCTCAGGCTCAAAAAAGATTGTTCAAAAATATATGAATGTTTTTTTGATTATCCCATTCCGAAAGCAATTCCTTACGGGAAGATATGTGATGTAATGTAAATTCCTCTTTTATTGTTCCGCATATTAACTTCTTTATGTCCTCAGGTTTATCCATAAAAACAGGAAATAATCCTGACGAGGTTATGATTTTTCTTCTATGTTCATTCGTCAGAGATGCCGAAAATATAACAAACCTGCCTGCAAAAAAAGAATACAGCATTTTTAATTTCAAACCTTCGGGATTAAAGGAAAAAACCAAATTCACATGAGCATCTGAAATCAGTTTTTGCAAGGCCTCTTGATCGGGATTGATGGCCAATTCAAGATTGGAAAATGAGTTACATTTCTTCTTCAATGATTCGGGAGGATTTTTTCCCGCCAAAATAAATTTTATATCCGGTAATGACGGCACAAGATGCTTCAAAATCCATTCTGCACTTTTGATATTTTCATTCACACTCAGGTTTCCGTGAAATAAAACATACCTTCCTTTACCGGGCCTGGATGTAATGGAATTGTAAGGATGAAAGCTTGGAACATAATGCACCGGCAGATTATATTTTTCCCTGAAATATGCGGCATCTTTTTCATTGACGGCAAAAATGCCGCAAGTTTTACGAATTATTTTTTCGTAAAAATAGAACTTGACTGCTTCGGTAAAATAATAGAGTTTTTTCAGTACATGATATTCATCCCGGGCCAAATTCAGGTAATAACGGTGTTCAATATTGCTGTGCCTGTAAAAGGTTTTTAACGCACGAATGCGATTATCAAGCAGCGGGCCTGTAGTGTGTAACACTTCAAACAACACGGGTGAACCGTGCTTAAGTATGTTTTCATTTAATTCTTTATTTATACGGGTAACCACCGTATAAGGCAGATAATGAAAAAAATATTTGATGCCGCGCTTTCTTTTATACAAATATATTTTTTTGCACAATCCCTTTAAAGCATCAAACTCTTTTTTGTCTTTATAGTCAAAAGCATGCAGTATTACATCCACACCAGCTTCCTTTAAATATTTGATTTTAAAATAAACGTCTATTACGCCGCCGTAATCGGGCGGATAGGGAATGTCGAACGAAACAATTTGTAATTCCCTCATTAATCAAAAAAGAAATTACCGGAAATGATGCCGGCTTTAAAAGTACCAAGAAGGGAACCGTTAGGCCTATAAATATAGATGTCCGACTTTTGTATGTAGTCCTTGGCATCGGCCACGTATATATTGCCGGAAGACGGATTAACCCCCATGGCATAGAAATTTTTATTTCCCTGATGGATCCATTCATTTGAGGGAGTAACGGACGAGGTAACGGGCATACGCCAAATGCCGTTATTATGCAAAAACATAAGCGTATCTGAAGTAACATTTATACAAAGATGGGAAGGATGCCCCGATGTGAATATAGTACTCCACTCCACCTGAAGGGTTTGAAGGTTAATTTTAAAGAGCCCCCCGGGAATGTTTTGCATGATGTCGCCGTTGCATAATACCCAGAGTTTGTTGTAGCGGTCTATCGCCAATGAAGATGAACCTTTATGGATAAGAATACTGTCGGTAATTTGGTACTGGGGAATGTTCATCACAAAGAGGTAATTTTTCTTCATGTTTGTTATGAAAACTTTATCCTGATATTTGATCATCCGTTCAGCCCAACCCCCGAAAGGGATTTGCTGAACAATTTGCATATTGTTAGGGTTGATAAGGATGATCTTATTGGCATACAAATCACTGACAAGCGCACGATCGGGGGCGGTTTGAAGGATATAACGCGGAGAAACCAAACCGCTCAAAACATTTTGAATTTTAAATCCTTTATTCAGGCAAACAATCTTGCCGGAATTATTCACCACCAAAAAATAAAATCCGTTTATCTTTTCCATACTCTGCACCACATCACCGGCAATTTGCTGGTTTTGTTGATAATAAATGTCTTCTGTAATGGCCCCGCTTACCGGTTCATACAAAGTAACGGATCCGTTTCCGCTGCCAAAGTTTCCTTCGTTCAACACAAATACCTTTCCGCTTTCTCCGGTAAAAAAATCTGCATTTTCTTTGATGACTACCGGCTTATCCTTAACACAGGAAAAAAAAATCATCGCACAAAGCGATAAAACGAAGGCATTTTTAAACATTTGTTCAAAATTATTGATTTTACTCAAATATGGTTTTTGTAATTTCGTTGTATTGTGAAAGGCATCCTTCGTCCCGATCATGAAAACCTCGACCCTTCGGAAAAAGATGCGGAGAAGGCACTTCGGCCATTGAATTTTGATGAATTTGAGGGCCAAAAAACGGTAGTTGAGAATCTGATGATCTACACCCAGGCGGCAAAAAAACGGGGTGAAGCACTGGATCATGTGTTGTTGCATGGTCCTCCGGGGCTTGGAAAAACAACGCTTGCCCACATTATAGCCAACACTTTGGGTGTGAATATGAAAATAACTTCCGGTCCTGTACTTGAAAAGCCGGGTGATTTGGCTGGCTTATTGACAAATCTGGAACCGAATGATGTTTTGTTCATTGATGAAATCCATCGTTTGAATCCTATTGTCGAAGAATATCTGTATTCTGCGATGGAGGACTTCCGAATCGACATCATGATCGATTCGGGGCCCAATGCCCGTACCGTTCAAATCAAATTGAACCCCTTTACTCTCATCGGCGCCACCACCCGCAGCGGTTTGCTGACTTCTCCCCTTCGTGCCCGGTTTGGGATTAACAGCCGATTGGATTACTATAATGCCGCCACATTAAAGAAAATTATTCTAAGGAGCGCTCACATTCTTCAAGTTCCCATTCACGAAGAAGCAGCCTATGAAATTGCACGCCGCAGCCGCGGAACTCCCAGGATTGCCAATGCTTTGCTGAGGCGCGTGCGCGACTTTGCGGAAATAAAAGGCGACGGAAGCATCACCCTTGAAATTGCCTTTAATTCCCTGAAAGCCATGCAAGTGGACCAAAACGGGCTGGATGAAATGGACCACCGAATTTTACGTTGCCTTATAGAAAAATTCAAAGGAGGGCCGGCCGGCATCAATGCCATTGCCGCCACGGTTGGTGAAGAAGCCGGTACCATCGAGGAAGTGTATGAACCCTTTTTGGTGCAGGAAGGTTATGTGGTTCGGACGGCACGCGGCAGGGAAGCCACTGAAAAGGCTTATAAACACTTGGGAATTTCTTTCCCTTTTAAAGGGAAAGGGTTGTTTGATATTTAAAAGAAAATAAAATTTTTGATTACATCAGGTACATCTTAACGTAATAATCTATTCCTTTGATTTCGGAACAAGATTTCATTACGTCCACATTAAAGTAAAGTTTTAATCAATCCTGATCACGACTTAATTTTTTAAATTAATTGTAATTCTTTTATACGCTTTAGGTTAAACCACTTTTCATTATCCTTTTTTTCCCAATTCCAGGGCTCTCCGATAAGCGCCAAAAAACCCTTTTCTTTTTTTAAGACAGGAACTAACTTTTTGAGGTTTTCATAAGTAATCCATCCCAGGTAAATTTTATTTTGCCTGTCCTGAATAAATTCATCTTTTTCTGTAAGATATGCATCCGCAAAATCCGATCCGGATCCGGTTCGGATGTACACGTGAAGTAGATAATTGGGCGATTCTTCCCAATTTGAAAATTTTTTCTTTTTAAATTCATATTTATAGCCATAACGTAAGGCCGAAAGGTCGGAAAGTACGGCAGATCCCGTAGGATGTCCGCCCGCTCCTTTCCCTTTCAGAAATTGCCTGCTGGTGAACCTCCCCTCCGTTACCACTCCGTTAAATTCAAAATTGGTGTCAAAAAGCGGGCTATGGGCATCCACAAATACCGGCAAAACAAAAGAAATATAAGATTTTTCACTGTGGGCGCCGGCATAAGCCAGCAGGCGTATCCTGTATCCGCGTTGCTTTGCAAATTCCGTTTCCTTTGGGGAAAGTGTGGTGATGCCTAACCGCGGCGTGGCCCTGAAATCAATCACCGTCCCGAGAGCATGATAGGAAAGAATTACGGTTTTAAACAACGCATCCCATCCTTCCACATCGTTTTCCGGATTGCTTTCTGCAAAGCCCTTTTCCTGTGCCTCCTTTAAAGCTTGTTCATAAGATAATCCTTGCAGGGAGGTTTTGGTCAGGATATAATTCGTGGTACCGTTGAAAATACCCCCGATGTATTGTAGGGGTTCGTTATCATAATACTCTTCCAACAGGCGTATAATCGGAATGCTGCCGCAAGCGGAAGCTTCATACAGAAAAGATACATTCTTCCGAACGGAAAGATCCTGCAGTTCGGGCAAATGATGAGCCAACATTTTTTTGTTGGCCGTTACTACGTTTTTTCCATTTTCTAAAGCCGTTCTGACAATACGGTAGGCCTCTTCAAAATCATCGATGAGTTCCACCACGGTATCAATTTCCGGCTCGTTCAGTATTTCATCTTTATCAAATGTAAAACGATCCAAGGGCAAAGGGCGTTTTTTGTCTTTGTTTTTTACGCAAATTTTTTTGATCTGCCCGATGTCGTTCAAGCTGTGATTCAACACGTCGTAAAGTCCCTGGCCTACGCATCCGAAGCCAAAAAGACCAATATTAGGTGTTTTCATAATGAAAAGTATTTTTTGTTTTTAAAATTTTATTTTTTTTCAAAAACGACCCGATGATTTCCGACAATTTTTGGGTTTCAATCAGAAATCCATCATGCCCATAAAGAGAAGAAAGCGAAGCAAAGCTTGCCCCCTGGATGTTTTCGGCAAGAAATCGTTGTTCTGCCAAGGGGAACAAGATATCCTCCTCTATCCCGATCAACAGCGTTTGCGCCTTGATTTCTTCGAGTATTTTTGCATGCCGGCCACGGAAAACATCATGAGAATCCATGGCGTATGACAACGTAACATAGGAAAACGCATTGAATCTTTTAACGAGTTTTTCCCCCTGATAACGCTGATAAGTTACTGCACGGCGTGCGTGAAAGCCGTTTTCGGATGGATCGGATTGAAAATGCGTATAAGTTTTGTAGTTCCGATAGCTGAGAAGCGCAATGCTTCTGGCAGCCTGAAGTCCTTTGGCTCCTCCGTCAGGTGATTGGGAGTAATATGTTCTGTCGGCAAAAATGGCCAATCGTTGACTTTCGTTAAAAGCAATACCCCAGGCCGAGTGTTTGGCATTAGTAGATACCAGAATCTGATTTTTTATCAATTCTTTTTCTGTAATTGACCATTCCAAAGCAATTTGCCCTCCTTGTGATCCTCCGATGATAACATCAATTTCATGTACCCCAAGTTCTTTTCTTAGTTCTATCAGGGCATTTACAATATCCCTGATGGTGATTTGCGGGAATAGATGATAATACGGTTGTCCGGAGTCGGGGTTAATGTTAAGCGGTCCCGTAGACCCGTAACAGGATCCAAGGTTGTTGGCACAAACAATAAAAAAATCATTAGGATTAAACAAGTTTTGATCTCCGAAAAGGCCCTTCCACCAATCGAACACGTCGCTGTTGGCCGTCAGGGCATGACACACCCACACCACCGGTGTTTTGCCAGGAACATACCGGCCATACGTATGAAAAGCTAATCTGACCTGGGGAAGTAACACCCCATTTTCAAGCCTTAGATCAAAAGGATTAGAATATCTCATATACTTAATTTTTGTGATATACTTTGGCAAGCTTTTTTAGTTCTGCTTTTGTCAACAGAACAAATTTTTTATTCTTTATGCTTATGGTTTGGGGTATGTACTTGATGATAATCCACACTCCCCCGGAATGTGATTTTTTCATAGGTTTTACGATTTTTTGGTAGTTATTAAATGGGGATTACCGGGTGTTATTGCATTAACAACAACAACAGCAACAACACATTCGATGACAAAGAATGTAGTAAAGTTCTGATAAGATTTCCGCTTTGTTTTTGGAGTGATGTAATGGTTTTGTATTTTTCATAACATTTAATTTATCTTTCCGCTTACTCTCATCAGCGGACGGATTTGGCACCGGTTTTCAAATCCCGAATTACCCGGAATTTTGAAATGGTTGCCTGCGGTTCACAGAGCCGTTTCTCTCCCCGCATCTTGATAAATTAACTACACGCAGTAATTAATTTAAGTGCAAAATTATGATAAAAAAGTAATCTACCAATGCCAACTAATAAAAAAAAACTCTTACTTCATTGATTATCAGGAATTAATATTTCCTTGAATAAGCCATTTTTTGTATAGATGATTAACAAAACAGGATATCGGGAAGAGTTGTTAAGCATAATTTCATGATGTTGAGTTGTTATGGTTTTTTCTTGAAAATATATTTTTTTACCAATTAAATCGACAATTTCGATTTTATCATAATCGCCCGAGATGAAGAATTTGCCGTTTACATAAGGATTAGGATAAATGTGTAAATAATGCTTCGAAAGATTTTCTTCTGTTCCCATAGGGTTTCTCGGCACCCAGACAGGCCCTGCAGGGGGAGTACCTCCGAATTTGACTTGTCCGTTGGAGGGGCCTCCGCTGAATCCTGAGGCATCCAAAAGCACTGTTCCGCTGCCTTCATCGAAATGATATAAGGCTACTGTATTGGCATCCGTATTAAAAGGCATGGCAGGAACAACGAAAGAGTTACCGCTATACCTGATAATATTGGATATCCTGAGTTCATCAATGTGGCCGTTGTAGGACGGATAATTATTGTTGTCGTAGTCATGTTTTTCGGCGCCCAATACTAAATACGGATCATTGGGCCAGGATGTGCTTCTTCCGTTACGATAACTGATGTTTCCGGCCGGACCGTTGGTAAATGAAGCATCAAGATTGCCATCCACATACAAGCGAATTGTTCCGTTAGATGCCTGACGGGTAACGGCGATATGATGCCATTGATTGTTGGCCACATTCGTGTTCCCGATAATCGTTCTTGAATTGCTTCCGTTGTTTACGCCAAAAGCAATTTTTCCGTTACATAAGGATATGCCAAAGTCTCCGAAATCACCAGGGCCGAAGATGTCACGGTCGATAATGACATGTCCTAGTGTCCAGTCATCATTAGCTCCGGCCTGTGCATTGCCTCCCTTAGGATTATCAGAAAGCAACGCTCGCATTTCAAATTCTATGGTAAAATCCGTGGAACCAATATCAGCAGGCTTTTCCGGGGCATCTATGGGAATTTTTACCCTATCGATATCTCCGGTACCATGCCCGTAAAAACGCATGCAATAATTTTGGGAATTTAAATGTAATGTTAGCAAAATCAAAGTATGCACCCATGTTTTCATGATTGTAAATATAAATTTTAAATGTAAAACCTGGATTAAATCTTCAAAAAATTATTTCCTAATTCTCCGTTCATGGCCGTGTTCCGTTACTTTTTATTTATTGAGACCTTCTGAGTTTTATTTTCGTTCTAAAAATTTTATGACATCCAATGCCACCTTATCCACAGGAGCACTTTGATTACACAGAACAACAATTCCGATATCCTTTTCCCTGACAAAACCGACAAATGAAGTAAAGCCATACGTGGCACCGTTATGCCACACCAGGGTATTTTTATTAAAAGTGGGCTGAATCATCCAGCCCATGCCAAAATTAAACCTTGCATTACCCAAGGTTTTTTTCAGCATCATGCGTTGTGGCATGGCCGAAGTGTCGCGCATAAATTCCAGGAAATTCATCATGTCGGGAAGGCACGAAACGATGCTTCCGGCAGGAGCCATGGCATCAAATTCAAAATGTTCGGTGGGCTCGCCTTTTTCATCATAAGGTGTAGCCAGTAAATCTTGCGGAGATTTTTTCACATGCACAAAGGAAGAAGGCATGTTTACTGCGGAAAAAATTCTTTTTTGAACCAGCAGTTCATAATCCGACTTCATATGATGCTCCAAAAGCATTCCCATCACACTCGGGCCCAGGTTGGAATATTGTGAACCTTCGGTGGGTTTAATATTTTTGGCCGACTCAAGATAGGCCTTTAATAATTCTTTGGTGTAGTTTCTGTAGGGATATTTAGCCGAATAATTTTGTTGGTCTAAAAAATTTTTGGGAAGGCGGGGTAGGCCTGAAGTATGGTTGGTCAGATGAATTAGTTTTACATCCCCGGATATTCCCGGTGCATTGATTTGCATTTCAGCCAATGCCCTGCTCAGGGATTTATCGGGGCTCAACAAATTTTCCGAACAGGCAGAAGCAAACAAATAAGCAGTAAAAATTTTCGTAACCGAGCCAATTTCAAAAAGCGTCTGGCCGTTTATTGCCTGCCCGCTACCTTTACGAGGTTCTCCAAAATAATATTCGAACTTATTCCCTTTATGGATAATCCCCACTGCCAATCCCGATTTCCTTTGGCCCTCCATAAAACGGCTGCACACCGAATCCACAAACTTGTCCAGTTCAGTAACCGGAATAAAACTTTTCGATAACGGTATGGACCTTTTTTTATCGGCAAGAAACGCATACGGATTACGAATAAAAAAACCCTCCGCTTTATCTCCCTTCATAACCATCTCGAATATCATTTGTCCGTTTTCAAATTCCACCCATGCACGGGCAGTTCCCAAACTGTCTTTCATTCGTGAAACTTTTTGAATGGGCCCCATCTGCACATAAAAGCCCCAATTCATTTCCCAAAAATTTTCTTTTCCCACTGCTTTCATGAACTTGTCGTCCATGAGTTTTTCCAGGGCATCGAAGTTCTTCTGGTTGTAATGTGCTTTATAGTTCTCCAGAAATTTATCGGCACTCGTCGGATTCTGCGCGCATAAACCAAAAGACAGGAGGAAGAACAAGATATTAATGTTCCGTTTCATAATACAATTTGTAGTATTTCATTCCTTTTTCTTCATCGAATCCTTTTTCCACCAAATCGTACCTTCCGTGTGCATAGATATGAAAATTGGAATCCAATTTAATGACACTTTTAAAAAACCGCTGGTTTTTTTTCAATGCAAACCCCGACACATCGAAGTCCCTGACGGCAAACTTGTCCCAATCCGGATCTTCAGATCGGGCAAATTCATGAAAAGAGTCGCGCAATTCTTTCACAGGCAATACTTCCTGCTCGTATGTCTTGGGCTCATAGGTGGCATGATTTTTAAAATATTCCAGGTTTCGATGCAGAAAAATGTTCTTGTCCAGCGGGTCGATTTGGTTATCTTCATTCAGCACTTCGTCACCATATTTTTTTGCCATTTTAAGAAAGCGGTCTGTAAAAAAATAATTTCCTTCCATGGGTTCCACATCCATCACGTCGGCTCCCCAGTATCCTCCGGCAGGACCATCATATCGGGTGTCGTCGTGAAGCATCACAAAAAAATCCTTCATCACTTCATCGTAGAAAACCAGTGCTGATTTACACGGCTTTTTTAAATATAAACCATACCATGCTTCCAATGAGGGTTTGTTCTGGTCCCGGCCCAATACAAGAAATGGATTTTTATTATCCACTTTTAAAATGGCAATGGCTCTGTAAGATTGGCCCATCCAACGAATTTGGCTAACTTCACACACCAGTACTTCCCCCTCAGGTATTTCCGCAGAACACATTTGCCTGTGAATATGTTCCGTAATCTCGCGTGAAAAAACATGCAATGAATTTTTCTTCTTAAAGTATTTTATGCATAAATCCATCACGATATGACGACGGGAAGAACCGGTATTTCTGAATTTGAATGTTTGATCGGTTTTATAGGGTCTGCTGAGCCAGCTAATAAAAAAATCGTTCACTAAAGGATCTTCAAGCCTTACCGGTTCGAGTTCAAATTCCGGTGGCCTGCCTTTGGCAAAATTTCCTGAGAAATGAACAAAAACCTCCTCCACTCTGGCATCAATGAAATCCGGAACCTGTATCATAATACAATTTTTGGTTCTGCAAATAAACCAATTCTTTATCGGATTTCTTTAACATAATTTAAACAAGTTAACATCCTTGTAATTGTTTTTCGGCTTCAAGTTTGTTAACGGATGCTTACAAAATCATTAAATTTGTTATGTCATGCGAAATCGTCCTTCATTGAAGATCTTATTGTCTTCACTCGTAATTGCCTTTTTGTTTTGTTCTTTCCTTTATGTACGCTTGTTCGACAAGAACGTTGTCATCATTGAACTGATTATGGGCAGCCTGGGGCAGAACCATTATCAACCTCAGACCCTGGATGATGAATTCAGCAAAAAAGTCTTCGACCTTTACATTAAACGCCTGGACTATAACAAAAAATTTCTGACACAGGAAGATTATAAAGAACTACTCAAATATCGCACCCAGATAGATGAAAATATTAAAAGCCAGCAACATCCTCTGTTTTATGAGAGCATTGAACGGTTTAAAAGAAAAATTCCGGAATTGGAAAAACTTTACAAAGAAGTTCTTTCCAAAAAAATGGATTTCAGCATTGATGAATATTACATCACCGATGGTGAGAAAACCCACTTTGCACAAAACATGGATGAATTAAAAAAAGAGTGGATAAAAATGATTAAATATCAAGTATTGGTTCGCCTTGATGAAGAACTCACCAAACAAGAGGAAGCACTGAAGAAAAAAGACACGGTTTTTACCCCCAAGCCCTTCGACAGTTTGGAGGCCGATGCTCGGAGAAAAACCCTGAAAGCCAATGATGAGTGGTTCAAACGGCTAAAAAAAATGAGCCTTAAAGATCGCTTCATTATTTATGCCAATTCCATTTCAAACGTTTATGACCCTCATACGGAATATTATGCTCCACGCGACAAAAAGCGCTTCGACCAAAGCATGTCCGGACAGTTTGAGGGCATAGGCGCCCGGCTTACTCAAAAAGACGGGATTCTGAAAGTAACGGAAATTATTGTAGGGAGCCCAAGTTATAAGCAAGGGGAACTGAAGCCCGGCGACGAAATTCTGAAAGTGGCTCAGGGAGCTGGTGAACCTGTAGATGTTACCGACATGGACATGGAAGATGCCATTGAACTCATTAAAGGCAAAAAAGGGACTGAAGTTCGGCTTACGGTTCGCAAACCCGACGGAACCATTAAAGTTATTCCCATCATTCGCGATGTGGTGGAAATTGAAGAAACCTTTGCCAAAAGTGCCCTCATAAAAGATAAAAATCATCTGGTGGGTTATATCTATCTGCCTTCATTCTATACCGATTTCACACGCACTGGTGCCCACCACTGCTCTGAAGACATTGAAAAAGAAATTGAAAAACTAAAAAAACAAAATATCCAATATCTTATCCTGGATCTGCGAGATAACGGAGGAGGATCGCTTCAGGAAGTGGTTTCTATGACCGGACATTTTATTCCTAAAGGTCCGGTTGTTCAGGTGAAAGACAAAAACAATGTCGTCAGAACCATGGAAGATTATAATTCTAAAGTGGTTTGGAACGGACCGTTGGTGGTGATGGTGAATCATAACAGTGCCAGTGCCAGTGAAATTCTGGCGGCCGCCATACAAGACTACAAAAGAGGAATAATCGTGGGTTCCACTACTTTCGGCAAAGGTACCGTTCAGTCGTTTCTCGATTTGGACTATTTCCTGATTCCTCAGTTCGATACAATCAAACCCGTTGGTTCCATTAAAGTGACCCAACAAAAATTTTACCGAATCAATGGAGGTTCCACGCAATTAAAAGGCGTTACACCCGATATTATATTTCCAGGCATGTTTGAATACATTGATTACGGTGAGCGTGAACTGGATTATCCGCTTCCGTGGGATCAAATTCAAAAAGCAAATTACACGGAATTTAACTATATACCCTATGATAAAATAAAACAACAATCTTTAACCCGGATTTCAAAAAATAAAGGATTTAGAATGCTGGAAGACTGGGCTAAAGAAACCAAAAAGAACAGGGATGAAGCCAAAGTCCCACTGGAATTAAAAAAATTCAGAGACTTACAAGCCAAAAACAGAGAAAAAACAAAAAAATTCAACGACATCAAAGCAGAAAATTCCCACATTGCATGTATATTCCTTCCGGAAGACGAACAAAGGTTGAAATCTGATACTGCCCGCTATAACAGGGAAAAGAAATGGCTCAAGAATCTGAAAGAAGATCTTTATTTGAACGAATCCGTAGAAATTGTAAAGCAAATTCCGTTGCCTTGAGGAGGAAAAACATTAATTTTGCTACCATTAATTTTTAATGTTGAAGCATACGGAATATGAACCTGTGATTGGTCTGGAATGCCATATTCAACTCCTGACCAATACCAAAATGTACAGTTCCGATCGCGTAGAATACGGTGCGCCTCCTAATTCCAGGCTTTCCCCTATTACGCTCGGCCATCCGGGTACGTTGCCAAGAATAAACAAAAAAGCTGTAGAAATGGCTATCATCCTTGGCAAATCTTTGGGATGCACCATTACAAAGCGTAATGAATTTGCACGTAAGAACTATTTCTATCCCGACTTGCCAAAAGGATATCAAATTACACAAGACAAAACTCCCATTTGTACAGGTGGACATGTTACTTTTCGGTTGAACGGTCAAGAAAAAAAAGTAAACCTTATTCGTATTCACATGGAAGAAGATTCCGGAAAAAGCATTCACGACCTTGATCCTTTCAATACGTTAGTTGACTTGAACCGAGCTGGCACACCACTACTGGAAATGGTTTCGGCGCCCGACCTCAGGTCGGGTGAAGAGGCTTATGCCTATTTGTATGAAATCAGAAAAATTGTTCGTTATCTGGGCATTTGCGATGGTAACATGGAAGAAGGTTCTTTACGTTGCGATGCTAATATTTCGGTAAGAAGAAAAGGTAAGAGCGGATTCGGCAAAAAAGTGGAAGTGAAAAACCTGAATTCTTTCCGCCATGTTCAAAAAGCCATCGATTTTGAAATCCAACGTCAGATTGAACTATTGGAAAAGGGAGCAATCATTGTCAGCGAGACCCGTGCTTTCGACCCGGCAAAAGGCATCACCATTTCCATGCGAACCAAAGAGACTGCACAAGACTACCGCTACTTCCCGGAACCAGATCTTTCACCAATAATCCTGACAGATGATTTTATACAAAAAACCTTTGAACAGGCACCGGAATTACCCTCAGTGGTTTTTAAGCGTCTGACTCAGGAGTTTAATCTTCCGGAATATGATGCCACACAATTAACTGAAAATAAAGAATTTGCTTTATTCTTCCTTCAAACATCGCAACACTGCAAGCACTATAAATCCATAAGTAATTGGCTTTTGGTCCCCGTTAAAAATTACCTGAATGAAAATGGCATAGGCTTGCATGAACTCTCGCTCACTCCTTTACAATTGGCTGAAATCATTGAATTGGTGGAAAGCGGAAAAGTAAGCCACACACAGGCCGTGCAAAAATTATTCCCTGCCGTCATTCAAACTCAAAAAAAACCGGCAATGCTTATTCACGAACTGGATATCGTGCTCCAAACCAATGCCTCGGAATTGGAATCCGTCATTCAGGATATTCTGAACCGCTACCCGGAAAAAGTTGCCGAATACAAAAAGGGTAAAAAAGGGCTTTTAGGACTATTTGTAGGTGAAGCAATGAAAGCAACCAAAGGCAAATCCGACCCAAAAGCCATCAATCAACTTCTCCTTGAAAAACTTAACCAATCATAAATTTCACATGAAAAAAAACATCCTCACGCTTTTCATTCTTGCATTTTTATTCGGATGCAAAAAAAATCAAGATGCCTTTCTAAGCGGAACCCTGACCAATTCTTCCGGTGAAATGCTTTATCTGGAAAAACTGAGCAGTCCACAACCGGTAATTATTGATAGTGTAAAAGTGGATGATAACGGGAATTTTTCTTTTGGAAATTACATTCCCAAAATAGGCTTTTACCGGTTGAAAATCAACAATCAAAATTTTGCCATGCTGGTTTTGGACTCCGGAATGAAGGTAACCCTGACGGGTGATGCTAAAGATCTGGGCAACACCTACAAGGCTACCGGCAGCGACGAAACGGATTTATTTGTTAAGTTCAATGAAGTTTCCAAAAGAAAACAAAAGGCCCTAGATTCCCTTTCACAATCATACCAGCAGTTGATCAGCACGCTGGGAATCGATAAGTTAAATGCCGTTAATCCCCAGTTGGCCATGAAACGCGCCGACTCCTTGTCGCGCACTTTTGAAAGGCCTTATAATAATATTATGTCAAGGTTTGCTCCGGAAATTGCCAATCTTATCAGACAAAACACAAATAAATTTACCTGCCTGATGGCCATTCAGGAACTAAATCCCGAAGAATATAAAGATATATATACTGCTTTAAATGAGGGCCTGTCGAAAAAATTTCCCACCAATCAACAGGTAATGATGTTCAGCCGTATGGTTGAGAATATGATGAAGTTACAACCCGGACAAATCGCTCCTGAAATTGCCATGACCGATACAGCCGGAAAAATTTTTACCTTGTCAAATTTAAGAGGCAAATATGTTTTGATCGACTTTTGGGCCAGTTGGTGCGGTCCATGCAGGAAAGAAATGCCTAATGTAAAAAAACTATATGAAAAATATAAAAACAAAAATTTTGAAATTTTAGGCGTTTCCTTGGACAAGGATAAATCTTCCTGGATCAAAGCTATCAAAGAAGATGGCTTACCATGGGTGCACGTCAGCGACCTTAAATTCTGGGAATGTGAAGCTGCCAGGGATTATAATGTTCAGGCCATACCCTATACTGTACTGCTGGATAAGGAAGGAAAAATCATAGCCAAAGAATTACGCGGAGAGGAACTTGAAAACAAACTGGCCGAAATTATTGACGGAAAGTCTGCCGTTAAAAAATAAATGAACCGGATTTTCCGTAATTTATATTATATTTTTTTTCTCCTTGTCATTTCTATTTATTCACAGGAAAATTTGTTCCAGCAAGAGGTTAATTTTGAAATTCATGTTAAACTTGACGATGTGCATCATATCCTTCGTGGTTATGAAAAAATTGAATATATAAATAATTCCGACTCTACTTTAAATTTTATTTATTTTCATTTGTGGCCCAATGCCTACCGGCATGCAAACACGGCTTTAGGTCGGCAATTTTTCAAACAAGAAAACTATGTCATGATGAATCTTACCGATGATTCCAGGGGATGGATAGATTCACTTGACTTTGTATCTGATAATAAATCCTTGAAAACTGAAGCGCATCCTCTTTGGGAAGATGTAATCAAAGTGTATCTGAACTCACCGTTAAAACCAAAAGACACTATTTTGATTACGACCCCCTTTAGGGTTAAAATTCCTTCTGCAGGTATTTCAAGGTTAGGACATTATCATCAATCCTATCACATTACCCAATGGTACCCAAAACCGGCTGTATTTGATTATCAGGGATGGCATCCAATGCCTTACCTTGACCAAGGGGAATTCTATTCGGAATTCGGAACTTATGATGTTTTTATTACACTACCCGAAAATTATATGGTTGGGGCAACGGGTGTCTTAATTCAACCGGAGGAAGAAGTCGATAGAATTAATGAAAGGATTTTGGAAAGCATTGATTTCATTGATAAAGGAAAAGAAAAATATTCCATTGACTTTCCCCCATCTTCTCCCAGACTCAAAACTTTACATTTTCGCCAATATCGTGTTCATGATTTTGCCTGGTTTGCCGATAAGCGGTACTATGTTTTACACGACGTAGTGGTATTACCTGAATCGGGACGCGAGGTGGATACATGGATATTTTTTCTCAAAAAAGATGCTCTTTATTGGAAAGATGCCCTTAACTATTTAAACCGTTCCTTATTATTTTACTCAAAAGAAGTTGGGGAATATCCATACAATCAAATTACGGCCGTATCGGGAGAAATGGCTGCCGGAGGCGGAATGGAATATCCGTGTATTACCGTTATATCCCCCGTATCGAACAGCATGCAATTGGATATCGTGATTACCCACGAAGTCGGGCACAACTGGTTTTATGGTATTTTAGCCACAAACGAACGTCTTTATCCCGGTATGGATGAGGGCATAAATTCCTTTTATGAATCAAAGTATGTGGAGGCCTTTTATCCCGACAAATCCATCAACGATTACCTGGACCTTGGACTCCCTTCATTTACCGGTGCCGACAAAATTCATTTATCCCGCGGACATTTGTATGCCTACCTGTTATCGGCAAGGAATAATCTGGGACAACCCATATCTACGCGTGCCGATCTCTTCTCAAAATTCAATTACGGAAACATCGTTTACAGCAAAACCGCTCAAATTTTTAAAATGTTGGAAAATTTTATGGGAGAAGCAACCTTCAGAACTGCCATGCAATTTTACTTTGATAAATACAAATTTACCCATCCCTCTCCCATATCCCTTTTGAAAACCCTCCAGTTTTTTTCAGGAAGCGACCTGAAATGGTTTTTTGATTATTTCATAAATTCTGATATAAAATTGGATTTATCGTTAATTAAAATAAAAACCAATCCGAATTTCTCTTATCAACTTCTAGTTAAAAATAGAAAAGCTATTCCTACTCCCTTTTCAGTTTCGGCTTTCAGAAAAGACGGTATAATCATAGGTACGGTTTGTAAGAATCCTTCCAAATATAATACCGATACCATTTTTTTTCCTCCTTGCAAAGCAGATTTTTTTGTTTTAGATGCAGAAGCAGTCCTTCCGGAACTCTACAGGCATAATAACGTACTCTATGTCAATAAAAAAATATTCAAACGAAACCTTAGACCCAAATTGAATTTCCTGACTTCCATTCCCGATAATAAAAGAACTACTTTTTATTATTTTCCTTTAGCCGGTTACAACTTTAATGACGGGATAATGACCGGGATGCTTTTACACAATTACGATCTATTGCCAAAACCCTTTGAATTTTTTATTGCCCCATTGTTCGGTTGGAAAAGTAAAGACCTTTCAGGTCTGGGAAATATGCAGTATTCTTTCTATCCTGAAGGCAAAACTCGAATTTTTCGCATTGGGTTGAATACAAAAAAATTCAGCTTATATGCTCCTAACATTTCTAAAAAAAGACACTATTACTTAAGGAATTCCCTGGATTTATTATGGGAAAGAAAACCGTCGGATTACACATTAAAAATTCGTTGGCAAGCCGGGGCCTCGGCCATTCATTTGTTCGACAAAAATAATTTCTTGATTGCCGCCCAAAAAGACACGCATCGTATTTTCCTGAGGTATTTTATCAGCAGGGAAGACCGGCATTCATGGTCGCCGGAAAAACTCACGTTTATGCAAACTTTAAATCGTAAATTTATTCGCACCGAATGCGAATATTTGAAAAGTATTCCGTTGAATGAACGTTATCATTTCAACCTCAGGTTCTTCTGCGGGCTTTTTTTCGATTTGGGTAAAGAACCCTCCTATTATGCGATGTTCAGTGCCTGGGGGCAAAATGCTCAGCGGGATTATACCTGCGACGGTTTCTTCTTTGGAAGGCCCCTAGGCAATGTATGGACAGAAAATCAATTCAGGGAAAACGACGGAGGCATGAAAGTCCGTTCAGCATTGGGTTCCTATACAAGGCATATTTTTTCATTCACGTTTGAAAGCCCATCGTTCGGAAAACTTCCCCTTTATGCTTTTGCTGATGCCGCTGTCGTTGACCAACAAACAATCATCCGTCATTCCCTCCTTTGGGATACCGGAATTGCTTTTAAAATAAAAGAATTAGCACTTTCGGTTTATTTTCCTATATTGTATTCACGGGATATTCAGGAAAATCTTAAGCTTAACGATATCACGTTTTGGCGTACGATAAGGTTTTCCATTAACTTTGAATCATTCAAATTCCGTGAAATCGTGAATGCAAACTTACTGAACTGATGGAAGGAAAAAAAATATTTTTTGCATCCGATTTTCATTTAGGGGTTCCTGATTCTTCAACCTCCCTGATCCGTGAAAGAAGCATATGTCGCTGGATTGAAGCAATATCTAAAGATGCTCTCGCCATATATTTATTGGGTGACTTATTTGACTTTTGGTTCGAGCATCGCTATACCTGTCCCAAAGGTCATACCAGATTTTTGGGTAAGTTGGCATCCGTAACCGATAATGGTATCCCGGTGCATGTGTTTACAGGCAACCACGACATGTGGATGTTCGATTACCTTACGAAAGAGGCAGGATTGATCATACACCGAAAACCATTGGTTTTTGAAGCTTTTGGAAAAAAAATCATGGTCGGTCATGGCGACGGACTTGGTCCCGGAGACCCCGGGTATAAAATAATAAAAAAAATATTTGCCAATCCCTTATGCATTTGGCTATTTGCCCGAATGCATCCGAATATTTCATTCCGTATTGCACGTTTTTTTTCAAAAAAAAGCCGCCTTGCTCAGGGCAATGAAGAGGTATTTCAGGGAGAAAACAAGGAATGGCTAATTTCTTTTTGTAAGGAGTATCTGAAAAAAGAAACCATCGATTTTTTCATTTTTGGACACCGGCATTTGGTAATCGATTATCCGATAAATAACGCAAGATACCTGAACTTAGGGCATTGGTTTGGAACCGAAGGCACTTATGCCGAATTATGTAACGATGGAAAATTATATGTAAAAAAATGGCCTATTAAATAATCTTAACAATCCTGAAATTGAGGCAAAATCATTTTTTTTACTTTTGTCAATCAATTCATGAATGAAATTCTGAAACCCGTACCGGTACATGTGGCCATTATCATGGATGGAAATGGGCGTTGGGCAAAATCCCGGGGAAAAAACCGTATTGAAGGACACCGCGAAGGGGTAAATTCCGTGAAAGAGGTGGTGAAGGCTGCAGTTGAAATTGGGATACGATACCTGACCCTCTATACCTTCAGCACTGAAAACTGGAACCGACCGAAAGAAGAGGTTGATGCTCTGATGGAATTATTGGTGGGCACCATCAGTTCACAAACACATGAACTGATAGAAAACGGAGTGAAGCTGACCACCATCGGTGATATGGAAAGCTTGCCCCGCCATTGCCGTGAAGAACTGGAGGAATGCATCAGCCTCACTTCAAACGGAAAAAACATCCATGTTATTCTTGCACTTAGTTATTCCTCAAAATGGGAAATAACGCAAGCCGTCAGAAAAATAGCCGAAAAAGTTAAAGCCGGAATCTTATTACCTGAAAAAATCAACGAATTTGTTATTGAAGAACATTTGGCCACCTCAGGCCTCCCCGACCCCGACTTGCTTATACGCACCGGAGGGGAATGCAGAATCAGCAATTATTTACTTTGGCAACTGGCCTATGCGGAATTCTATTTCACACCGGTGATGTGGCCCGATTTCAGAAAAAAAGAATTTTTGGAAGCCATTGAAGTTTATCAAAAACGAGAAAGAAGATATGGCATGACTTCGGAACAAATTGTCTCTGGCTCATGAAATTAATAAATTACTTTAAAATAATTTTCTTTTTTTTACAAATTTCCAATGCACAAACAGTTTCCGACAGCATCTGGATCCAACCCTTTAAAACCCAGAAAAAATATCGGCTTGGTGGTTTACGAATTGAAGGAATAGAAGCAACCGACAAGAATGTTATTAAATTCATTACCGGTTTTACGGAGGGGCAGTTGATCACCATTCCCGGAGACCAAATTACCGATGCCTTGAAAGCCGTATGGAAGCAGGGGCTCTATGATGATGTGGAGATATATCAGGAAAAAGTGGTGGGGAATGATGTTTTTCTTGTCTTGAAAGTTAAAGAAAAGCCACGATTATCGAAATATACATTCAAAGGCCAGATAAGAAAAGGGGAAGCCGACGATATTCGAAACAAAATGCGCCTGTTAAAAGAAAGGGTGCTTACGGATTATCTTATCGGAAATGCCGTGAACATCACAAAAGAGTATTTTATAAATAAAGGATTTTATCATGTAACCGTGGATGTAAAATTGGAAAACGATCCCGAAACCAAGACACCACACCAAATCATGACCATTATCGTAGATAAAGGAAAAAAAGTCCGAATTAATGATGTGATTATTCATGGCAACACCGTCTTCAAAGACGGAAAACTCAGAAGAAGATTAAAAGAATGCAAGCGCTATCGATGGTGGAATATTTTCAATTCTGGAAAATATTTGGAAGATAATCTCAAAGCCGATCTTCCGAAAATTGTGGAAAAATACAACGATAAAGGGTACCGGGATGCCCGTATTGTTAAAGACAGTGTATATTTTGTCTCGAAAAACAGGGTTAATATTGAAATCACGGTAGACGAAGGGCATAAATACTACTTCGGCACATTTAAATGGTATGGCAATGCCAAATACCGTAGCGGGCAACTGGACACCATTTTGAACATCAAGCCCGGTGAAGTTTTCAATCAGTCGAAGTTGGATCAAAAATTATACATGAACCCCAACGGAATGGATATTTCTTCGCTTTACATGGACGATGGATATTTGTTTTTCAATATTCAACCCGTTGAAAGCCGAATTACTAACGACACCATACACTACGACATCTTTATCTATGAAGGAAAACAGGCGAAAATCAACCGTGTTACGGTGAAAGGCAATGATAAAACTTCCGATCGCGTAATATTCAGGGAAATCCGTTCCAGGCCCGGGCAATTATTCAGAAGATCGGACATCATACGGACGCAAAGAGAACTTGCACAATTAAATTATTTCGACCCTGAAAAAATGAATGTTGTTCCCAAACCCAATCCTGCCGACGGAACGGTGGATATTGAATATACCCTGGAGGAAAAACCCAACGACCAGTTGGAATTAAGCGGGGGATGGGGAGGAAGAAGGAATTCGTTTAATCCCGGTGCGGGTGGAGTAGGGTTAATTGGTACGCTTGGTGTCTCATTCAATAATTTCTCCACTCGTAATTTTTTCAAAAAAGAATCGTGGCGACCTTTGCCAACCGGCGATGGCCAACGCCTTTCATTGCGAGCCCAAACCAACGGGATTTTTTTCCAGTCATATAACTTTTCCTTCACCGAGCCCTGGCTTGGAGGAAAAAAACCAAATTCCCTGACTTTTTCAGTTTTTCACACTCTGTTTGGCAACGGTGAAAGGAAATATTCCGACCGCAAAAACAAAATCAAAAACCCTAACCGCCAAAGCATGAGCATCATCGGTGGTTCTTTGAACTTCGGCAGGAGGTTAATGTGGCCCGACAATTATTTCAGCATGTTCAACGCCCTGAATTATAATTATTACGAATTAACCAAATATGCCGGAGTATTTGTTTTCAGCGATGGATTTGCACACGATATCAATACAAACCTTACGCTTTCAAGAAATTCCATTGATCAGCCCATATTTCCCAAAACCGGTTCAAACTTCACTTTCTTCGGCCAATGGACACCACCCTACTCACTCTTATCCGGTAAAAATTATGCCGATTTATCCATTCGGGAACGATATAAATTTGTTGAATACCATAAGTATAAAATAACCGGAGAGTGGTTTGTTCAACTGACCAATAAAAAAGCGTCTGAAGGTAAAGAAGCACGTAATTTAGTTTTAAGAACCAAAGTGGGGTACGGATTTTTAATGTATTACAATAAAATTCTGGGCTTTTCGCCGTTCGAACGTTTTTATGTGGGAGGCAGCGGATTAAGCGGATTTCAGAATTTTGTAGCACGTGAAATTATTGGACTCAGGGGGTATCCTGATCAGGAAGTATCTTCAGATGTTGGTGATCCAATTGTATGTCGCTATACAATGGAACTCCGATATCCCATCACCTTAAATCCACAAGCCACCATATTTGTTTTAGGGTTTGCGGAAGCCGGGAATGCATTTCCTAACTACAAATATTTTAATCCTTTTAAAGTCAGAAGAAGTACAGGAATTGGCTTAAGGGTATTCCTGCCCATGTTTGGGCTTTTGGGTATAGATTATGGTTGGGGGTTTGATCCTTTACCTGGCCAATCACTTAAAGATGTCAGAAAAGGGCAATTTCATTTTACCATCGGGGGAATGTTGGGCGAACTATAGGTTAAAATGAGGGAAGTTGCCCTATAGATTATTGATTTTTTTTTATTTAGTTTTTTTTATTCTTATATTAGTGCATTAAAAAAGCTATGAAACAATTTTTTTCCTTTTTCACTTTTGTTTGTTTTTTTAATTATTGGGCACAAATTGATTCCCTAGCAGGCTTTGATTATAATCATGTAAATGCACATTTATCCTCAATTACAGATCCTTTTGAAAAAAACAAAAGATTTGAGATGATAAAAAGAAACTGGCTAATCAGAAAGTATCATCTTAGAAAAAATTATGATAATGAAAATTTAATATCTCATAAAATAACTAGTAATAATTCGGTTTTTCAAGGTAATCAACCCCCTCCATGCACGAACATTGATTTCGAAAGTGGAAATTTCAGTACCTGGACCACCCAAAACTGTCAAATCATGACTGGTGGAACTGATCCTTGGGGGAATTTTCCCAGGGTTTTTCCGGGCGGAAATTATTCAATAAAAATTGGCGATGATTGGGCTAATACGTGTTATTGTAATAATCTTGGGATTTGTAACTCTTTTGCCAGAAGACAAATCAATGTTACACCCGCTAATAATCTTTTACAGTTACATTTTGCTTTTGTAGTATATAATTTTCCTCATACGCCTGCTGATGCAGCAAACATTCAACTCAGAATAAGAGATCCCTTGACCAATACATATTTTAATTGTCCGCAATTCAACCTTTATTATAATGGAACAACTAACCAATTTGTTGGATTAAATGGAATGTTTACGGTAAACTTCGGAGGATTGGATACCCGATGTGAAACCGGATGTTTTGGACAATGTAATGTTTCGTATCTACCTTGGTCAACAATTAATATTGATTTAAATTCATTCATGGGTCAGACCATTGAAGTAGAAGTAATTTGTAACTGGTGTGCATACTTAGTAGATTGGGCTTATGCTTATCTGGACATGGATTGTTTGTCATATAATGTATCAAACGGGACCTGTGGTTCTACACTTTGTGCACCAAACGGTTTTGCTTCATATAACTGGACTTTCCCAAATGGAGCCACACAAACAGGATCATGCATTGTACCCCCGGTTGCAGGAATTTATACAGTAGTGGCACAACCCATGATCGGGTGTCAGAACCCTACTACTTTTACACTACAAGTCCAGGCAAATTTTACTGCCAATGTTACCTCCTCAAGTGTAACCTGTAATGGATTTTCAAATGGTAGTGCTTCGGTATCCGTTAATCCCCCATCATCCAATTTAAATTACACCTGGCTACCAATTGGTGCCAATACTCCAAGCGTAAGCGGACTTTCTGCCGGTGTTTATACAGTCTCGGTTTCTGATGCCAGTTGTGTGGATACAAAAACTTTCCAGGTACTTCAACCTCCTGCCCTATCCATTACGGCAAGTTCTCAGAGTGTCAGTTGTGCCGGTTACTCTAATGGTTCGGCAAGTGCTACGGTTGCAGGAGGCATGGGGTCTTATTCTTATACTTGGGCTCCAATGGGAGGAAACAATTCCAGTGCTAACAACTTACCTGCAAACATATATACTATATCTGCTTCTGACCTTAACGGATGCTTAATTTCAACTGTTATACCTGTTATCGAACCTTCAGCAGTCTTATTAAACAGCACGCCAAACCAAACCATCTGTTATGGTAACAGTATTAATCTTTCAGCCAATGCCAGCGGTGGAACTCCCGGGTATACATATAATTGGTCGAATCCCATAACAGCAAACACTTCCGGGCCACATAGTGTCACTTTAACCAATTCGGCGGTATTTACAGTTCAGGCTACCGACCAAAATAATTGTTCATCACCGGTCAATACTATTAATATTCACGTCCTACCTCCGCTTATTGCGAGCGGATATGTAACTTCTGTTTGTGATGGATCTATGGTTACGTTAGTACCCAATATCATTTCTCCAGGTAATGGCGGGCCTTATACCTATACCTGGAATAATGGAAACACAGGTCCTCAATACAGTGTGATTGGTAATTTAAGTAATGGCCCTCAAAATATTTTTAGTGTATCTATTGAAGACGGTTGCAGTATTCCCGGAACCAGTGCATTTTTTACGGTTAACGTCAACCCAAATCCGGTCATAAGTTTCAGTGCTTTTCCCAAAAGCGGATGCGTTCCATTAACCGTATATTATTATGGATTCAGTAATGGTCAGAATGACTCATTTTTTTGGAACTTCGATAATGGGGTGACCTCTAACCAACAAAATTTTGTCACCACTTATTCGAATGTTGGTTCTTATACTCCAACACTTACGGTTACCAGTGATAAGGGATGTACAACTTCCAGTTTTGCACCAAACTATATTAATGTTTATCCGTATCCTGTGGCGGACTTCAATGCCAGTTCATGGACAATATCCATACTTGATCCAACCGTCCAACTGTTCAATACGAGCTTAGGTGCATCCAGTTTTTCCTGGAGTGTTTATGGAGGAAATACATATCAATCCAATTTAACCAATCCGATTTTTTATTTGGATTTAGTTGGAACTCACACCGTTGTTTTAGAAGTTAAAAATGTATACGGATGCTATGATTTTATACATAAATTAATCCATGTAGAGCCTGAGTTCCATATCTATATTCCCAACACTTTTACTCCAAATGATGACAACATAAACGATGTGTTTTTTCCAAAAGGTATTGGCATTTCAGAAACCGGATATAAAATGTTGATTTTTAACCGATGGGGTGAACTTATTTTTGAAAGCAGGGATTTTAAAAAGGGATGGGATGGTACAGGAAGGGATGGAGAAAAGGTAAAGCAGGATGTATATGTTTATAAAATATATGTAAAAGATTTAAAAGGGAAGGAGCATGAATTTACCGGACACGTAAATTGTATAAGGTAATGTCAAGGCGCATCATAATCCAACACCACTTTTTCCGTGAGTGGATGTGCCTGGCAAGTTAATGCATATCCCTGTTCCACTTCTGCATCGGTCAGCGCAAAATTGGCATCCATTTTAACTTTACCTTCCAACACTTTAGCCCTGCATGTACAACACACCGCACCTTTGCAACTGAACGGAGCATCCACCCCTGCTTCAATGGCGGCCTCCAAAATGTTAATACCTGAAGTTTTCAATTTAAATGTTGTTTCCACACCATAGAGTATCACTGTCACTTCTGACTCAACTTCTACATCATTGCCAACACCATGCTTAGCTTCAATTTCATTCACCACGGAAGAGAAATATTCGATGTGAATTTTATCATCAGCAACATTATTTTTTTTCAAAGCATTTTTAATGTTTTCCATCATGGGCCCTGGTCCACATATAAAAAATTCGTCGGCGCCGGAAGCCTGATAATTTTGAATCAATTGCATGGCTTTTTCTTCGGTTACGGGGCCTTTTAAGGCCCCATCAAAGCCGGATGGCAAATCGTCATACAAGTAAGTAATTTTTAATTTTTCCGGGTTATTTTTATTCAACTGTTCCAATTCATTTTTAAAAATGACGGAAGCTTCATTACGATTGGCATAGAACAAATGTATGGTACTTTGTTTTTCCACAAACAATACGCTTTTTATAATGCTCATCATGGGGGTTATGCCGCTTCCGCCTGCAAACAATACATATTTTTTTTTGTTTGAACCCGATAATGGCGTATTGAATTTTCCCATCGGGGTCATAACCTCAACTTCATCCCCCACTTTGAGTTCTCTGTTGATAAATACCGACATTTTTCCGCCAGGTACTTCTTTGACGGCCACTTTCAAAACACGCTCGTGTGGAGCAGTACATAAACTGTAAGATCGACGAACTTCCTGTCCGTCGATATTTAATTTGAAGGTGATGTATTGTCCCATTTTAAATAGAAACTCCGGTTGGATAGGTGCCGGAACATCAAGCACTACCGAAACCGCATCGGGAGTCTCGCGAATGATTTCCTTGACTTTCAATTTATGGAACCTTGCCATAATACAAAATGAAGTTCTAAAAATACAAATTGTTGTAAAAATGGTTCAACGATTTTAATTTTTTACTTTTGTGCATGCGCATTCTTCTAACCGGAGCAGCCGGGTTTATTGGTAGTTGTATGATAAAATCCCTGAATGATGAGGGAATTTACGACATTTGGATCTGTGATGATTTTTTGAAAAAAGAAAAAGAACCAAATTATTCTCAAAAAAAATTTTCCCAAAAAATAGAACGCAATGCTTTATTTAATTTCCTGGAACAATCGAAATCATCGCCCGATTGGATAATTCACATCGGTGCCCGAACTGATACGACTGAATTCAATGATTCGGTTTTTGATTCCTTAAATGTTGAGTATTCAAAGAAACTATGGGAATATGCCACACAGCGGCAAATTCCGTTTATCTACGCTTCTTCGGCGGCCACTTACGGACTGGGCGAGCATGGTTATTCCGACGATGAAAACAAAATTCATTTACTGAGGCCCCTTAACCCTTACGGATGGTCGAAGCAAAAATTCGATTTGTGGGCATTGGAACAAAGAAATACCCCTCCGCATTGGTACGGATTTAAATTTTTTAATGTATATGGTCCCAACGAATACCATAAGGGACGCATGGCATCGGTGGTATTTCATGGTTTTAATCAGGTGAAAGAAAAAGGCACTATTCGTCTGTTCCGTTCTCATAAAGAAGGCATACCCGACGGGCATCAGAAAAGAGATTTTATTTATGTGAAAGACATTATAAGCGTAATTTTATATTTCATGAAGCATCAACCTGGATCAGGTATTTATAACTTAGGTTCGGGAACTGCCCGAACATTTCTGGATTTGGCCACAGCAGTGTTCAATGCCATGAATGTATTACCTAAAATCGAATGGATTGACACTCCTGAAGATATACGCAGCACCTATCAATACTACACCTGTGCTGATATTCAAAAGCTTCGAACTAAAGGTAAATATGACAAACCATTCTATACACTAGAAGAGGGCATTGAAGATTATGTAAAAAATTATTTAATCCCTCATGTATTTCTTTAATTTTTTTATTTCTTTTTGATTTTCTTTTTCTTGTAAAGTCCCTTTTTTAAGTTATATCGTATTGCATCCCAATATTCCCTGGTATAATCCACAAAGATTTCTTCTCCGGCCTGGATATCACGAGTGGCAACGATATAACATTTATCGTTGTGAATTTCATATTGGGCATTGTTTTTTAAACCTTTCACCCTGACCAGGCCATTGGCATCATTGGCGTAACGGGCTTTATATTGTGGAGTATTATATGCATCAATGCATTTATCTCTTCTGATGTAAAACAAATATCCATCTTTTTCTTCTTCTACCCTTTTCTTGTATTCTTTCCAGTGAATGATCTCACCACGATATTCAATGATTTTAGTGCCTTTTGGAATAAATTTATCGGTATAAAGGCCTTTTCCGACGCCGGGTAATTGGGATTTTTTCACTATCAGTGCCATGATAATTCAAAGCCGCAAATCTATAAAAGTTTTCGCTTAAAAAAATTAATTCTGTTGCTTCATCTTCCATTCAAAAATGTGCATTCCACACTCAAAATAATAGTTCAAACGATGTCCCATCCTTTCACAAAACGATTTCGAAACAAATAACCCCAGCCCATTGCCTGTTGAGGTATTTTCAATACGCTTAAAGGGCATAAACATTTCTTTTAAAAATTTTTCATGAAAAGGTTTTCCCTCGTTTTTCACTTGAAATAATATTTTATCATTATCTTTTTTAAGCTGCACATAGACCATTGAATTTTCATGTGAATACCCCAAAGCGTTTTGAACAAGATTATTTATGATACTGACGGACATTTCTTCATCTGCCAAAACCTGAGCATTCTTTACCGAATCTGATATTTCCAGTTTAATTCTTTTTCGTTGTTGATCATTTAGCTTAGCTAAAGTTTTAACAATAAACTCAGATATATTCAAAGATACTAATTGAGGAGAAATCCGACCATACATTAACTGTCTGCTTTGGAGCAGGTTATTAATAAGAAAATTCATGCGATCGGCATCCGACAGTGCCTGCCGGATATGATCTGAAATTTCCGGATTTAATGTGCGGGTTCTGAGCAATGCCTGAAGTTGGAGGCGAAGTGAGGTAATCGGTGTTTTGAGTTCATGTGTGATACCGGTAAAAAAATATTCCCTTTCGCGAAGACGATGTTTGTCCTTTTGTTCCAAACAGATAATCCAGTAAAATCCCAATACCAACAATAAAAGAAAAATTGTTCCCTCTCCTATAATCATTAATTTTTTTCGGAAAAATTCATTATCCAGATATGCCATTTTTTGATTCATGGTATTAACGTCGGTGGTTTGCAGGGCTGTCAATTGTTTTTTAAAATCTAAAAGATCATGATAATTTCTGTAAAACAGAAATTCCCACCATAAAAACTGCAACAGAATATAAGCAAAAAAAACAAAAACAAATATTTTTCTGAAACTTTTAATGTGATTTATCATGTTCTGTCAGATGATTGGCCACCATAATGGAATTCATAATGTTCAAAGCATCTTCAAACCCATAAACGCCTGAAATTTGTAAGAAAACAAACTTTTCATCGCTCATAAGCCGGCATTGCTGAGGATGTGACTGAATGTACTGAAGAATTTTTTCAAATGGCTCTGATTCAAAATATGCTTTTCTCGACTCACCACCAGGAATCCTTCCTTTTAATTGCTTGTTTTTAAGATAAATTTTATCAAATCCCAGTTGGAAAGCCAGATGTTTGAATTTGATTAAAGCAATGAAATCAGTAACTTGTTTGGGTAAGGGGCCGAATCGGTCTTTAAGTTCTGCTTCCACTTGTGTCCACTCTGCTTCTTCTTTAATTTGATTCAGCCTGCGATATATAGCCATACGTTCATGCATATCGGGAATGTACGAATCGGGAATTCGGGCTTCCAGGTCGGTCTCGATGGTAATGTCTTCGTCGGGAAGAGCGTGTTGCAATGAGGTCATTTCGGGGTTTCCCGGATTTTCTTCTTTCAGTTCCCGAATGGCTTCGTTCAGGATTTTCATGTAGGTTTCCAGCCCCATTTCATAAATAAATCCACTTTGTTCTGCACCTAGCAAATTACCAGCTCCACGAATGTCCAAATCACGAAGCGCAATTTGAAAACCGCTGCCCAAATCCGAGAATTCAACCAGAGCCTGAAGCCGCTTTTGTGCCTCGGATGGTAATCCGTGCAGGAATGGAACCACAAGAAGGCAATAGGCCTTTTTATCGGAACGCCCCACCCTGCCCCGCATCTGATGTAAATCGCTCAGTCCAAAAAAATGCGCATTATTAATAATAATTGTATTCGCATTGGAAATATCAATACCATTTTCTATAATGGTTGTGCAAAAAAGGATATCGGATTTACCTTCCACAAAGCGCAACAATTCTTTTTCAAGTTCATCGGCTTTCATCTGGCCATGGGCAACACTGATTTGCATCTCAGGTATTTTGTTTTTGAATTTAAGTGCAAGATCCTGAAGATCGTTTACCCGATGATGGATGAAATATACCTGCCCCCCTCGTTGAATTTCTTTTCTGATGGCCTCAGCTATGGCATCTTCGTCGTAGACCAAAAGCCGTGTATGCACAGGAAGACGATTGGGAGGAGGAGTATTTATGATTGACAAATCACGTGAACCCAACAAACTGTGCTGTAAGGTTCGTGGAATAGGCGTAGCAGTTAAAGTAAGGGTATCTATGTTTTCTTTAAGTAATTTGATTTTATCTTTAGCAGCCACACCGAATTTTTGCTCTTCATCGATAATCAACAAACCCAAATCTTTAAATTCTACGTCCTTACTAATAAGTCTGTGTGTACCGATGATGATGTCGGTTTTTCCTTCTTTGAGTGCTGCCAGAGTTTTTTTTATTTCCTTGGCCGTTTTAAATCGACTAATAAAATCCACGATGCAAGGAAATTCTTTTAATCGCCTGGAAAAAGTCTGGTAGTGCTGATAAGCCAAGATAGTGGTTGGTACCAGAACAGCCACTTGTTTTCCGGAACATACGGCCTTAAATGCTGCCCTAATGGCAATTTCGGTTTTACCGAACCCAACATCCCCACACACCAGCCTATCCATAGGATAGTCTGACATCATATCCGACTTTACTTCGCGGGTAACTTTCAGTTGGTCGGGAGTATCTTCAAATTCAAACGATGCCTCCAGTTCCAGTTCCAGGTAATTATCGGGCTGAAATGCAAATCCTTTCGAGGATTTGCGCTTGGCATAAAGCTTAATAAGGTCGTAACTTAATTCTTTGATCTGGCGCTTGGCTTTTTGCTTTACTTTTTCCCAGTTGGCACTGCCAAGCCTGTCGAGATTTGGCGGCGATCCTTCTTTTCCGACATATTTCGAAATTTTATGCAACTGATGCACCCCTACATATAAAATATCATTATTCTTATACACCAATCGGATGGCTTCCTGGATTTTGCCATTAAGGTTAATTTTTTCAAGCCCTCCATACCGGCCAATTCCATGATCGATATGCACCACATAATCGCCGGGATTTAAACCTGACAATGAATTTAAAATATTTTTTTTTCTTCCTCCCTTCAAAGGATCAGAAATTTCTTTATGGAATACTTTACCAAATACCGAATAATCACTGAAGAAAGCCAGGCGGGTGTTATGACAAATAAACCCTTCCTGTACTTGAATAGGTAGAAAAGATATTAATTCATGGGAAGGAACCTTTTCGCGTCCGGCAATCTGAAAATCATCCAATATGGCAATCAGCCTTTCATATTGCCTGGGGTTCATGGAAAGAAAATAGTTCCAGTAACCGGCATCTATCAAATCCATCAAGTGCTTTTTAAATAAATCAAATTTTTTTTGAAAAACCGGTTGAGGTGAAGTATTCAGTTCGATGGTTTCCGCTTGCATTTCATGATGTCCTACAAAAATGCTTTTATCAAATTTTTTGAGTTCATGGAAAATTTTATCAGATTTTATCTCCGATTGAATTATATCAAAGACCGAAGCCGGTTCAAAAACCACCAGCAGGTCATTCTTCAAATCAAAAAATTCCGTCAGAAGGACATTTTGTTCAGCTTCCTGATGAGTATCAGGAAGAATTTCAGCCAACATTAATGATTGTTCCGAAATCTGACTTTCTGGGTCGAACTCCCGGATATCTTCCACGGTATCGCCCCACCATACAATCCGTAGGGGTTTTTGAGAAGCCATGGAAAAAACATCCACAATGCTTCCCCTTCGGGCAAAGACACCGGGTCCATAGACGGTTTCCTTTTCCGTAAAGCCAACCTCTTGTAGGTAATTGCAAAAAAAATCTTGTGATAAGGTATTCCCTTTCTCGATAATAAATTTTTCTTTTTGAATTTTTTCGGGTGAAGGATAAGAATCAAATAAAGCCTGAATGTCGGTGAAAATAAGAATACTTTGAACGCCTGAGGTTAACTTACCAAGAATTCGGCTTCTTTCAAGCTTTCTGCTTTCTTCAGGCAAAGAGTGAACAGAAGAAGGTAAAAAAAAGGATCGAACGGATTTTTCTTTATGAAAAAATGTAATTTCCTCGAATTCAAGAAAATGTCGTTCTGCTTCCCCTACATCACTAAAAAGGATTAAGCATCGTTTTTGAGTCAAAAGATTTAACAAATCGTATAAAAGAAATGAATAAGCGGGACGACATACTCCGGTAAAAGTTGTTTTTGAATTAAAAATCTGATTTTCAAATAAATAAACCACTTATGCAAAGATATGCTTTACGGTTTTAATTGAATGATAAATGAATTTGTTAAATACTGTGGTAATTGAAAAAAAATTTATTACATTTGGGAAAAATTAGGTTATGAGAAAAATTATTACATCATTCTGTTTACTTGTCGGCATTTTATTAAATGCGCAAGTTACCCGTACGGTGCTTTATGAAGAGTTCACCGGTGAAAACTGTCCGCCATGTGCCGCAACAAATCCATGGTTGGATAATTTCTTATTGAGTGCACCCAACAACACTAAAGTAATCTTGATCAAATGGCAAGTGCCCATTCCATCCGCTCCATCGAACACATGGTCTTTGTATCAAACCAATAAAGCGGAAATAAATTGGAGGTATCAAGCTTCAGGTTATGGATATCAGTCTCAAAATACCCCCACCAGCAGTATTACAAACGGAATAAATTCAGCACCTCAGGGTAGAATAGACGGCCAACATCAATGGCTATTTGGTGCAGCAAGTAATCATCCGGGAAATTTAACTTCAGCAGCTATTAATTCTGCTCAGGCACAACCTACCCCTTTCAGTATTACCTTAACTCCAAACTGGGATCCTACTTATACCCAGGCTACCGTGAATGTTGCCATTAATGCTCAAAGTGCATTTACTGCCAGCGGTAACCTGGTTTTCAGGTTGTGTTTGGTCGAAAGAGAAATAAATTTTGCCACACCTCCGGGTTCAAACGGAGAAAAGACATTTCATGATGTAGTAAGGAAATCATATCCCACCACTACTTCCGGCACAGTAGTAACCGGTATGGGAACCAGTATTCCAAATAATTTTACTGCAGGCCAAACTCATACATTTTCAGTGGTCTGCCCCATTCCAAACTACATTACCGACCTTTCCCAAATGGCTTTTGTTGGCTTTATTCAGGATGATGGAAATAAGAAAGTTTGGCAAGCAGCACGCACACCACAACCATCAATTCCTAATGACATCAAATTCAACAGTGTGATAATGAATAACGTAATATGCGGTACAACGATCAATCCTACAATTAATGTTAAAAATAATGGTACCAATCCTATTACAAGCTTAACAATTACACCCTATGTTAACGGTATTGCTCAAACACCCTATGTTGCTAATGTAAATATTGCCGGTGGTTCTACTGCTAACGTAAGCCTGGGTACATATAATTTAACCGGCGGACCAACCCATGTATTTTCTGTCAATATTACCGGTGTGAGCGGAGGAGATATCAATACAGCTAATAATAAAGGATCTTTTAGTTTTGTAAATGTTACAAGTTATCTTCCAGGTCCGGTAACAGAATCATTTACCACTTCATCACCTTTCCCTCCCACAAATTGGTTCAGAACAAATCCTGACGGAGGAACCTTTACATGGGGATGGCATTCAGCTGGTCTAAATGGTGCAGGTTCTGCTAAATATGATTTCTTTAACAATGCCGTAATAGGTGATGTGGATGAACTTTATCTACCTCCAAGCAATTTTAGCAGTCAGAGCAATATTGTCTTAACTTTTGATTATGCTTATACCTATTATACTGCTCCACCAAACAATGAAAATGACAAATTGGAAGTTATGATATCTACAAACTGCGGTAATTCCTGGACTGTGGTTGATATGATGTCGGGAACAAGCATGACAACTGCTCCTAATTCAACCAGTGCCTTTACACCTTCAAGCCCCAATCAATGGAAAAGCAGGCTAATTTCGCTTCCTGCAGCAGCCAATAATCCCTCTGTTCTGGTTAAATTTGTTGCTACTGCCGATTACGGTAATAATCTCTACATCGACAACGTTAATTTGCAAAGCATTACGGCATTGAAAAAATATGACTTAAACCAACTTGTTCATTTATTCCCAAACCCCACCAGAGATGCATCTAACCTTACAATTCATGCCAAAGAAAGCGGTAACCTGACTGTTAATGTAATTAATATGATCGGTCAGGAAGTGTTCAGGACTTCAAAAAATATCAACGAAGGATTTAATCAAATCAGCATCCCTTCTTCACAATGGGAAAGCGGAGTTTATTTAATAAACATCACCCTTAACGGAGAACATACGGTTAAAAAGCTTAACGTAACCAAATAATTTTTTTAATTTCTTTGCAAAGCACACCTATTGGTTTGGTGTGCTTTTTTTTTTGGCCTTTTTTTATAAGTTCTTGACTTAATTTTATTTTATCTTGGCCTATACGATTTTTAAAACAAAAATACCCTCTTGAAGGTTAATATATTGTTGAAAATCACTATATTTGCAATGAAAATTAGATTTAATCTAAATAAAATTAAATTGAAAATTATTGTAAATCAATAAGTTATGATAACCATCAGTGACAAAGCCAAAGAATACGCTCTTCGTCTTATGAAAGAGGAAAACCAGCCCGAGAATGCTTTTATCCGGGTGGGTGTGGAATCGGGTGGGTGCAGCGGTTTGTCGTACAAACTGGAATTCGATACCGTAATCAAGCCCGACGATAAAGTATTTGAAGACAAGGGTATCAAAATCGTCACCGACCGAAAAAGTTTTCTTTATCTGGTAGGAACACAACTTGAATATAACGGCGGGCTCAACGGCAAGGGCTTCACCTTCATTAACCCCAATGCTTCGCGAACCTGCGGATGCGGTGAATCGTTCAGCGTATGAGCAACGAAATCCTTCAGCAACATATCGAGAAAGAATATGAATGGGGCTTTGTTACGCCCGTGGAAAATGAAGAATTTCCCAAAGGCCTGAATGAAGGCATCATCAAAGAACTTTCACGTCGTAAAAACGAACCCAGCTGGCTCCTGGAAATCCGACTTAAAGCATACCGGCATTGGCTTACCCTTGAAGAACCCCAACACTGGGCCAACTTTAAATATCCGGATATCAACTATCAGGACATTACCTACTATGCCGCACCTAAGAAAAAAAATATTCAAAGTTTGGATGAAGTGGATCCTGAAATCCTTAAAACTTTCGAACGCCTGGGAATTTCCCTGGAAGAACAAAAACGCTTGGTGGGCATTGAAAGTAACATAGCCGTAGACGCCGTGTTCGACAGCGTTTCGGTGAAAACCACATTCCGCGAAACCCTCGCTGAAAAAGGCATCATTTTTTGTTCCTTTTCCGAAGCAGTGCAGGAACATCCGGAACTTGTCAGGAAATACATGGGCATGGTGGTGCCCTATACCGACAATTATTTTGCAGCCCTCAACACGGCCGTTTTCAGCTACGGTTCCTTTTGTTATATTCCCAAGGGTGTCCGCTGCCCCATGGAATTAAGCACCTATTTCCGCATCAACGCTTCAGGAACGGGGCAATTTGAACGAACCCGCAGCATTGCCGATGAAGGAAGCTACGTCAGTTATTTGGAAGGATGCACCGCTCCTCGCCGCGACGAAAACCAATTGCACGCTGCCGTGGTGGAAATTATTGCCCACAAAAATGCGGAAGTTAAATACAGCACCGTACAAAACTGGTATCCGGGCGACAAAGACGGAAAAGGCGGTATCTTCAATTTCGTTACCAAGCGCGGTATTTGCCTGGAAGAAAATTCTAAAATCAGCTGGACACAAGTTGAAACCGGATCTGCCATCACATGGAAATACCCTTCGGTTATCCTTAAAGGAGACCATTCCATCGGCGAGTTTTATTCCGTGGCCGTCACCAACAACCATCAGGTGGCCGATACCGGCACAAAAATGATCCACATAGGAAAAAATACCCGAAGCACCATTGTATCTAAAGGCATTTCAGCCGGCAAAAGCCACAATTCCTACAGGGGGCTCGTACAAATCAGAAAAGGGGCACTGAATGCACGAAATTTTTCGCAATGCGACAGCTTGCTGATGACAGATACCTGCGGGGCTCACACCTTCCCTTACATCGACATCAAAGAACCCACCGCCACCATGGAACACGAGGCCACCACCGGCAAAATCAGTGAAGAACAGCTTTTCTATTGCCAGCAGCGGGGAATTCCCAAAGAAAAAGCCATTTCCCTGATTGTGAACGGATATTGCAAGGAAGTATTGAACCAACTGCCAATGGAATTTGCCGTAGAAGCCCAAAAGCTCCTGGAAATTACACTGGAGGGATCGGTAGGATAAAAACATTTAAAAATTATGAGCAACAACATCATTCTTGAAATAAAAAACCTTCATGCCGAAATAAACGGCAAAGAAATCCTGAAAGGCATTGACCTGACCATCAAAGCCGGAGAAGTGCATGCCATCATGGGGCCAAACGGTTCCGGAAAATCCACGCTGAGTTATGTGCTGGCCGGAAGGGAAGGTTATGAAGTAACTCGGGGTGAGATTCTCTTTAAAGGAAAAAATCTTTTAGAAATGGAACCCGAACAACGGGCTGCAGAAGGTTTATTCCTGGCCATGCAATATCCCGTGGAACTCCCCGGTGTCAGCAACATGCAGTTTTTAAGGACCT